>NZ_QEZJ01000032.1:0-117526 GCF_003992965.1 Xanthomonas sp. BRIP62409
CCCTTCACCCCAGCCCATACCGCTTCAACACCCGCCGCAAGCCGCGCGCATCGCGCACCGTGTCCGCATGCAGGCCGGCGGCACGCGCGCCGCGCACGTTGACGAACAGGTCGTCGATAAACAACGTGCGTGACGCGGCCGCATCGAGCCGGGCGAGCGCGCGCTGATACACCGGCAGCTCCGGCTTGCGGCCGCCGAGGGCGCCGCTGCACAGCACGCGGTCCTGCAATAGCGGAAACAGCGCTGGCACGATCCGCTCGATCGCTTCCGCCATCAACGGCCCGTTGTTGGTGAGCACCGCCACCGCGGTCGTTGCCGACACCGCCAGTACCTGCGCCACTACCGCCGGCTCGGCGCGGCATGCCGCCACGCGCGCATCGATCCAGGTGGCGCGATCGATCACGCAGCCAAGCCCCTCGCCGAGCTGCGCCAGATAGGCCGACGTGTCGATCACGCCGGCATCGTAGGCGCGCTCCAGGCCCTGCTCGAACAAGACCTGTTGCACACGTTGCGGCGTGCATCCCGCCGCACTGGCAAGCGCAGCCAGACGACGCGGCCGCGAATAGCTGGCCAGCACGCCGTCGAAATCGAGCAGTAACAGGGACGGTGCGGCAGGCGGCATGGGTGGACTCGGGATGCGGCTGCGCAGCGTTGTCGATTCGGCGCGGCATGGCAAGTGCGCAAGACCTGGTATGTCCGGATGCCGGCAGGTGGGTGGGGACAGTCCCTATTCAGATCGTTGAATCCGGCAGCTACCTACCCACCCGCGCCGCCCCTACCCTCCGCGCGGCGCGTGCAGCGGAACTGTGCTGGGTATGGTCGATGCATGCCGCATCCGCGGTGTCAGCCGGTCTTGGGGAGCGGGCCCGGTCACTCAGCACGTCACACCATCCAGGGGGTCGATTGCATGCGCAAGCGCTTGAACACCGATCAACTGGCGGCGTCGGTTGCCGCCATTCTCACCACCGCCACGCGTGGTCGCACGCTGGCTTCGATGACCTTGGTGCTGGCTGGCGCCCACAGCCTGCCGGTCCTGGCACAGGAAGCACGCACGCTGGACGCGGTCAGCGTAGTCGGCACCGGCTCCACGCGCACCACCGCCTCCATCTCCGTCGACGACATCCAGGCACAGGTGCCCGGCGTGGCACCGCAGCAGCTGCTGGCGAGCCTGCCGGGCGTGAATGTCCAGACCACCGATCCGTTCGGGCTGTACGAGTTCGGCGACTCGATGACCATCCGCGGCTTTTCCGCCAACCAGATTGGCGTGACCCTGGACGGCATCCCGATCGAAACCTTCGACACCCGCGAAGGCGGCCCGATCACCCGTTACGTGTCCAGCGAGAACCTGCTCGACGTCACCGTGTCGGCCGGCTCCGGCGATGTCACCCAGCCGTCGTACCACGCATTGGGCGGCGCGATCCGTTACACCAGCCTGCCACCGAAGGGCGGCGACAGCTGGAGCGGCAACCTCACCCAGACCATCGGCTCGGACGATCTGGTGCGCAGCTTCGTGCGCCTGGATACGCCGGATTGGTGGGACGGCGGCCCCAGCGCGTATCTGTCTGCCTCGCGCACGCAGGGCGGGGTGTGGGACATGGAGCCGGCCACGCAGAAGAGCGATCACTTCGAAGCCAAGATCCGCCAGGCCTGGGACGTGGGCAGCCTGACCCTGGGCTGGATCTACAACAACCGCAAGGACTACGACGTGCAGTCGTACAACTCCGACGGGTCGGTGTCGTGGGATCTGCATGAACGCATCACCGGCAATCCGGAAGTGGATGCCGAGCATTACAGCGAATGGCAGAACGGCCGCCGCGATTCGCTGCTCAGCCTGCACGGCGATTTCCTGCTCAACGATGCGATCGGTGTCACCTTCACCGGCTACTACGAAAACAAGCATGGTTATGGCGTCGGCGGCACGCCACCGAGCACGGCCACCGGCCTGTACAACGACGCCATCGCCGGCACGCCGGGTCGCACCGATATCGCCATCAACGACCCGCAGATCGTCGATGCCAACGGCAATGTCATCCGCGTCGGTGCGATGACCCGGCGCGAGGAAATCATGGGCGGCGATCGCTACGGCGTAACCAGTGCAGTGTCATGGGAGACCGAGCACAACAAGCTCGAAGTCGGCGCGTGGTACGAAAACTACGACTTCGATCAGGTGCGCCCGCTGTACAACCTGGACCCGGCCACCGGCGCGCTGCTGAAGGGCTCGCTGCCGATCGTGGTTTATTACGACAATCACTTCTCCACCGAGGTGAAGCAGCTTTACATCAAGGACACGCTGCGCCTGCTCGATGACCGGCTCACCATGGAATTCGGCGCCAAGGGGCTGGATGTCAAACGCGATTACAACGGCATCGCCAATCTCGATGACTTCAATGTCGGCGTGCGCCGCGACGTCACCATCAAGAACAGCGACTGGTTCCAGCCCCAGGTCGGCGCCAGCTTCCAGCTTGCCGAGGGCGTGCAGGTGTTCGCCAACTACGCTGAAAACTTCAGCTCGGCGCCACGGCTGGCGCTGACCTCGGGGGCGTTCAATCCGGATATCGCGCCGGAGGAATCCACCAATATCGATATCGGCATCCGCGCCGAATCCAGCCAGTGGAGCGGCTACATCGCCGCCTACAAGATCGATTACGAGAACCGCATCATCGCGCTGACCGATCCGGACCCGCTGGTGGTTGCGCCCACCGTCTACGCCAACGTCGGCGACGTGCAGACCTACGGGGCGGAAGTGTCCGGCATGTGGAAGCCGGCACCGGGCTGGCGATTGGGGGCATCGCTGACCTGGAACAAGTCCGAGTTCCAGGACAACTATTTCGGCCCGGTCAGCGGCAGCCTGGTGCAGGTGGAAGGCAACGACGTGCCGGACTCGCCCAAGGTGATGTTCAGCCTCAACGGCGGTTGGGAAGGCGAGCATTTCTTCGCCAACCTCGACACCAAATACACCGGCAAGCGCTACGGCGACACGCTCAATACCGACCAGGTCGATGCCACCTTCATCGTCAACGGCAGCGTCGGCTATCAGGGCGAGGATGCCGGGTTTCTGGCCGGTGGGCGGCTGCAGTTGTCGGTCTACAACCTGTTCGACAAGGACGATGCGATCGGCGCGGTGTTCCCGAACGAGAGTTCCGGTTCGTACCAGTTGATCGCACCGCGCCAGCTGTTCGCCAGCCTGGCCTACAAATTCTGAGGCAGTGATGCGGCCGGCAGCGTTGCCGGCCGCGCCATCGGTGGTGTCCGTCGGACTCGATCCATGACATGCAAGGACTATGCGTTGATGCAAGGCAATCACTCTGGGGCGATGACACGGCGGCAACTGCTGGCGCGCATCGGCATGACCGCTGGCGGTGCGATGATGTATCAGGCGATGAGCAGCCTGGGCATGGCGGCCGAATCCGATTTCAAGGGACCGTTGCAGCTGGATGGCGACCCGAAAGGCGCCTCGGTGCTGATCCTGGGGGCGGGGCTGGCCGGCATGGCGGCGGCCTTCGAACTGCGCAAGGCGGGGTACCGCGTGCAGTTGCTGGAATACAACGACCGCCCCGGCGGGCGTAACTGGACGCTGCGCGGCGGCGACCGCTACACCGAACTCGGCGGGGCGATGCAACATTGCCAGTTCGACGACGGGCTGTACCTCAACCCCGGGCCGTGGCGCATCCCGCATCACCACAAGGCGGTGCTGGGTTACTGCAAACAATTCGGTGTGGCCCTGGAGGCGTTCAACCAGGTCAACTACAACGCGCTGTTGCACAGCCAGCATGCCTTCGGCGGCAAACCGCAGCGCTTTCGCGCCATCGATGCCGATTACAAGGGGCACGTGTCCGAGTTGCTGGCCAAGTGCACCCAGCAGCAGGCGCTGGACACCACCGTGAGCCGCGAAGACCAGGAAGTGCTGCTGGAATCCCTGCGCACCTGGGGCGCGCTCGACCAGAAGTTCGGCTACGTCAAGGGCAAGGACAGCAGCGAGCGGCGCGGTTTTGCGCGTTATCCCGGCGGCGGCCTGTCGGGCAAGCCCGAGTTCTCCGATCCCTTCAGCGTGCAGGACGTGTTGCACTCGCGTCTGTGGACCACGCTGGCGGCCGGCAACAACTACGAAATGCAGACCACCATGTTCCAGCCGGTGGGCGGCATGGACCAGATCGGCAAGGCATTCGCGTCCCGGCTCGGCGATGCCATCACCTACAACGCCAAGGTCACCAGGATCGATCAGGATGGCAACGGTGTGCGCGTGTCCTGGCAGGACGCCGCGCACGGCGGCGAAGAACGCATCGCGAGCGCCGATTGGTGCATCTGCACGATTCCGTTGTCGGTGCTCAGCCGCATTCCGGTCACCGCCAGTGACGCGATGACCACCGCGATCGGCCAGGTGCCGTATGCGGCATCGGTGAAAGTGGGCCTGCAATTCAAGCGCCGCTTCTGGGAAGAGGACGAAGCCATCTACGGCGGCATCAGCTACACCGATCTGCCGATCACCTTGATCAGCTATCCCAGCACCAACTATCACAGCCCCGGCAAGGGCGTGCTGCTCGGTGCGTATGTGTGGGGACTGGATGCTTACCAGTTCACCTCGATGTCCCCGGAGCAGCGCGTGCGCAAGACGGTCGAATACGGCACGCAGCTGCATCCGCAGTATCCGCGCGAGTTCGAGAACGGCATTTCGGTCGGCTGGCACCGCGTGCCGTTCACGCACGGCTGCTTCGGCATGTGGAGCGAGCAGGCGCGTGCCGAACACTACACGCCGCTGTGCCAGATCGACGGGCGCCTGGCGCTGGCCGGTGAACACGTCTCCTATATCCCGGCCTGGCAGGAAGGCGCGATTTTGTCCGCGCACGACGTCGTGGGCCGTCTGCATCGCAAAGTGCTGGCCGGAGGAGGTCGCGCATGAGCCTGTTATCACGGTTGGCCGCGGCCAGCTTTGTCGTTGCGATGGCTGCGTTGCTGGTGCCGCCAGGCACATACGACGCGCGGGCGCAGAGCTCCGATGCCACCCAGCTGTTTCCGCAGCAGGGCTTTGCCAAGGCATCCGGCCAGGACGTCTACCAGGCGATCTGCCAGGGCTGCCACATGCCGGGCGGGCGCGGTGCGCAGGGCGCGGGCGAATATCCCGCGCTTGCCGGCAACCCGAAGCTGGCCGCCGGCCCCTACGTCACCATGATGGTGCTCGACGGCCATGCGGGCATGCCCGGCTTCGGCGCCATGCTCAACGACCGCCAGGTGGCCGAGGTGGTGAGTTATGTGCGCACGCACTTCGGCAACGATCACGCCGAGCGCGTCACCGTCGACGACGTCAAATTGCTGCGCCACTGATTCTCCCTTTCTTTCTCATGCAAGGAGTTGCCATGTTCCGTCCAGTGACCACCGTTCTCACTGCTGCCCTGCTGTGGTCTGCAGGCCTCGCCGCTGCGCATGCGGCCGACGTGGTCCGCCACAAGATACCCAACAGCGATTTCCCCATTGCTGCCGCCGTGGAGATTCCCGCCGGCAAGGCCACCGTCTACGTCAGTGGCAAGGTGCCGGCGGTGGTGGATGCCAGTGCGCCCAAGGACTCGATCGCCGCCTATGGCGACACCAAGGCGCAGACGGTGAGCGTGTTGAACCAGATCAAGCAGCAACTCGCGGCGCTCGGCCTGGGCATGGGCGATGTGGTGAAGATGCAGGTGTTTCTGGTCGGTGATCCGGCCATGGGCGGCAAGATGGATTTCAACGGTTTCATGGACGGTTACCG
The DNA here is from genome assembly GCF_003992965.1 of Xanthomonas sp. BRIP62409. Lineage (NCBI taxonomy): Bacteria > Pseudomonadati > Pseudomonadota > Gammaproteobacteria > Lysobacterales > Lysobacteraceae > Xanthomonas > Xanthomonas sp. BRIP62409. Next base: position 5,738 of record NZ_QEZJ01000032.1, read on the forward strand.
CCAGTTCTTCGGCACCAAGGAGCAGCCCAATCTGCCGGCGCGCTCGGCCTTCCAGATCGCCGCGCTCGGCAATCCGTTGTATCGGGTGGAAATCGAAGTGGTCGCCGTTCGTCCTTGAATCCGTGCTGTCGTCCTGCTGGAGGTTGTCATGAAAACTGCTCTTTCGCGTCGCATGTTTCTCCGCGACTCCGCGCTGTTTGCCGGCGCCGCCGGTGCGAGTGCGCTGCCGCTGCTGGCCGGTGCCGCCGAACGCTCCGCCGCGATCGCGCCGACAGCGGCCGGTGCGTTGTCGCCGGTGATGATCGGCTCCAACGAGTTTCCCGATGGCCCGTCGGCTGCTGCGGTCAAGGCCATCGCGCAGATCGCGCCGCAAGGTGGACGCTACCTGCGCGATGTGCAGATGGAATTGATGGATACCCTGGCCGCCGAGCTCAAGCTGCCGGTCAACCACCTGATGGCCTATGCCGGCTCCACCGAGCCGCTGGACTACACGATGCTGGCGTTCACCTCGCCCAGCGCCGCGCTCGTCACTGCCGATCCCACCTACGAATCCGGTTGGCGCGCCGCCAGCCGCAATGGCGCAAAACTGATCAAGGTGCCGTTGCGCAAGGACTTCTCGCACGATGTGCAGGCGATGTGCGCCGCCGACGCCAGCCCCGGCGTGATCTACATCTGCAATCCCAACAACCCCACCGGCTCGGTCACCGCGCGCAAGGACCTGGACTATGCACTGGCGCACAAGCCCAAGGGCAGCGTGCTGGTGGTCGACGAGGCCTATATCCACTTTGCGCAGAGCACCAGCAGCGTGGTCGACATGGTTGCCGCGGGCGAAGACGTGGTGGTGCTGCGCACCTTCTCCAAACTCTACGGCATGGCCGGCATCCGCCTGGGCTACGCGGCCGCACGCCCGGACCTGCTGGCCAAGCTGATGTTCTACAGCGTCAACAGCCTGCCGGTGACCGCGGCTGCCGCAGGCCTGGCCAGCCTGCGCGATCCCGCACTGGTGCCGCAGCGGCGCGCACGCACCGCGGCCACACGCAAGGACGTGATGGCGTTTCTCGCCAAGCAGGGCTATGCCTGCACCACCTCCGAGAGCAACTGCTTCATGGTCGACGTGAAGCGGCCGGCCGCCGGCTTCAAGGACGACATGGCCACCCATGGCGTGTTCATCGGACGCAGCTGGCCGGTGTGGCCGACCTGGTCGCGGATCACCGTCGGCACCGATGCGGAGATGGCGCGCTTCAAGCAGGCCTTCGTGCAGGTGATTGCCGGCAAGCGCGGCCCGCTGCCGCTGCCGGAGGCCACGGCCGATGTGCATGATCCGATGGATGCTTTTTTCCGCTACGCATGAGGCGTTACTCTGGCAACATCGGCGCATGCAGATGCGCTGGTGTGACCAGGCGCGCTGCGCGTCGCGCATCCCTTATTGCAGGAGTGTTCCTTTGAAAGTGTTTTCGACAGTTGCCGTGATTGGATTGGTGCTGCTGGCGCCGTCGGCATGGGCGCGCACCTGCGCGGTGACCATCACCGGCAACGACCAGATGAAGTTCGACCAGAGCGCGATCAAGCTGGCACCCGACTGCACGCAGGTGAACCTGACGCTCAAGCACTCCGGCAAGATGGCCGCCACGGTGATGGGCCACAACTGGGTGCTGACCAAGTCCGCCGACTTCCAGGCAGTGGCCAATGCCGGCGTACGCTCCACCATCGCCGACAGTTATCTGCCCAAGTCCGACGCGCGCGTGATCGCACACACCAAGGTCATCGGCGGCGGCGAGAGCACCACGGTGAGCTTTGCCACCAGCAAGTTGAGCAAGGGCGGCGACTACACCTTCTTCTGCTCGTTCCCCGGCCACTGGGCGATGATGAAGGGCACGCTGAGTTTCGGGTGAGGTATCAGCTGCCGCAGGCGCGTGGCCGCGGCAGGAGCGATAGGCGAGGGAGCTGGCACGCGGTCACGCCGCGTGCTCCAAGCAATTGTGAGCGGAGCGGACGGCAGCGCCAGCGACCGTCGTAGACGGTGCGCGGAGAACTGCGCGTAAAGGAAGGCGCGCTGTTGTGGCAGGCTCCATGTGTTGTCGTGACCGGACCGCTTCTGGATGCCGAGATAGACCAGCTTGCCGCCGCGTGCAGGTGTCATCACCGCCTCCGGCCGCCCGGAGTGGCGTCTTGCCGCGCGTCAGCGCCGTCGCTGGCGCCCGCCACTGGAGGTCAGCCCGGCACCGTTTCCGAATTGCCTGGTGGATCGGCTGCGCGCAACAACCCGCGTTGCAAGGCCTGCGCCAACGCGCTTTCGCGGCTGCGTGCATCCAGCTTGCGATAGAGATTCTTCAAATGGAACTTGACGGTGTTTTCCGACAGATGCAAACAACGTGCGATCTGCTTGTTGGAATACCCGCGTGCCAGTTGCGCGAGCACTTCCAGCTCGCGCTCGCTGAAGATGTCGCCGGCCGGGTCCTCGTCGCCGCTGAGGCGTTCGAGCAGGGCCTGGATGGTGAGTGCGCGGGTGGTGCCGCCGACGGTATGCGGGTCGTGCTGGCGCAGCGAGCGCAGCATCGCCTTGGCCGGCAGTCCGAGTTCGACGATCGCCTGCCAGCTTTGCGTCAGTGCCACATGGTCGAGCGCGCTATACAGGTGCGGTAGCGCGGCGACCAGTTCGCCGCGTTGCTGCAGCACCAGGGCGATGCGCGCGCGGGTGCGCGCGAGGTGGCACAGGTTGTCGTTGGCCAGGCAGGCCTGTTCGATCTGGCCCAGGATGGTCAGCGCGGCGCTGCTGCGTCCGGCCAGCCGATGCCAGCGTGCCAGCGCAAAGCCCATCGCCGCGCGATCGCGCCAGCGGTGGGGCGAGCGCAGCGTATGCGCCAATCCGGATTCGCCGCCGGTGCGTGCGATCAGCACATCGATGGCGGCATTGCCCGGATGCTCCAGCAACAGCATCAAACGCCATGCTGCAGCCAGTTCCGACAGGCGCGTCAGCTTGCGCCCGTGCGCGATCTGCTCGACGTGTTCGAGCAGCGCCAAGGCACTACGCCCGCTGTGGTCGCGCACACGCTCCAATCCCAGCGCGGTGTCGTAGGCGGCGGCCAGCACGTCCATGCCGCCGTCGTGCTGTTCCAGCAATTCCAGTGCCGGATGCAGCAGGTCGGCCGCATCGTCGTGGTGGCCGCGTTCGTAATGCAGTTGTGCGAGCAGGCACTGGCCGGCGGCCTCCAGCACGCGATCCAGCTGCGGGGAGCGGGCGCACCAGTGCAGGGCCTGCCGGTAACAGGCTTCGGCGTCACCGAGCTGTCCGCGATAGAAAAAACTCTGGCCCAGCGCCAGCAGCGCCTGGCCCGCGCCTGGTTCGCTGCCGCCGCGCTGCATCGCATCGCGTGCGTTCAGTGCGTAGCGTTCGGCAGTTGCAAAGGCACCCTGCGCAATGGCGGTGGTAGCACAGATGCACAGCAGCATGCCGCGGCCCAGGTGGTCGTCCTCGTCCAGCGCGGAGGCTTGCGCGGCGATCTGGGTCAGACCATGCGGATTGCCGCAGATCTCGTCGAGGCGATCACGCAACAGCGCCACCACCACCGTGTAGTCGCGTTGCAAGGGCTCGCGCAGCGCAGCCGGAAAGTCGCGGAAGCGTTCCAGCAGCAGGCGTGCATGGCTGAACTCGCCGAGCTTCGCGTGCAGGTGTGCCTGGGTGAGATTCAGCGCCGGGGTGTCGCGGATGGTGCGGTGTTCGAAATGCCGCAGCAGTGCGCGTACCGCGTGCGTGCCGTGGGTCAGCACTAGTTGCCAGGTACCGGCGCGCGCGATGTAGCTGGCGGCCAGGTCGCCGCAATCGGCACGCGATGCGTGCCGCACCGCGTCGGCCAGGTACCGATGATCGCCAAACCAGCGTGCGGCCCGTTGATGCAGTTGCGCCGCCTGTCCGGGGTGTTCGCGATCGAGCAGTTGCTGCAGGAAGTCGGCAAACAAGGGGTGATAGCGGAACCACTCGCGCTCGCCATCCATGGGTACCAGCAGGCCGTGGAAATGTTCCAGCCGCGCCAGCAACCGGCCGCTGTCGTCGCACTGACGCACCGCATCGGCCAGCGCTGCGTTGACGCGCTCCAGGGGGCTGGTCCGCAACAGCAGGTCGCGCGTGTCGGCATCCAGGTCGTTGACCACCTGTTCGGCCAGATACGCGGCAATCTGCGCGCTGCGGCCGGAGAAGCGCGCGGCCACCTCCTGTTGACGCTGCGCGCCGCCTTCCAGCCACAAGCGCGCCAGATGCAGCGCCACCGGCCAGCCTTCGGTGTAGCGCAGCAATTCGTCCACGACCGGCGCCGGCACCTGGGGACCCAGCAACGCCTGCGCTTCGGGCTCATCCAGTGCCAGCTGCGCGCTGCCGAGACGGCTGAGCTGCGCCTGCAGGTCCAGTCGCGCCAGCGGCAGTGCCGGTACGCGCCGGGTCGCCAGCAACAGGTGCAGGCGTCCGCCGCCGTGTTCGACCAGGCGCAGCACCAGCTCGTCGACGATGCCGCTGCCGAGCCGGTCGTAATCGTCGAGGATCATGCTGATGCGCCGGGTCGCAGTGCGTAGCGCGCGGAGCAGCACCGTCACCGCCTCGCGCGGATCCTGGTCGCGGTTGTGCAGCACCGCCGCACACAGTGCCGGATCGGCGCCTGCGTGCTGGAGCGCCAACGCCAGGTGGCCAAGGAAGCGCGTGGCATCGGTGTCCTCTTCGTCCAGCGACAGCCAGGCCACGGCGTGGTCGCTCGCGCGCAGCTGCGCATGCCACTGCGCCAGCAGTGTGGTCTTGCCGAATCCGGGCGGCGCCAGCAGCAGGGTGAGCGGCCGGGCTTGCGCCTGATCCAGCGCCGCCAGCAAGGTGCTGCGCACCACCGCACCGGGACGCGGCAGCGGCGGCTCCAGCTTGCTGGCGAGCAGCCAATCGGGAACAGCGGAATCGCGCGGCGGTGAGGGGCGCGGCGTGAGCAACGCAACAGGCTTGAGCATGAGGCGAGGGCGGCCCTGGCAAGCGTCGGCAGCGCGCCGGCTCGACACGCTGCAGATCGTGATGAAACAGCGGCGATGCACAGGCGTCACCGTGACCGGCGACAACGTCCATCGGCTGCTTCGAGGGTCCCCACCCATGCCCGTCCATGGACACCTTTCAGAAAGGTATGACAGCCACAAGACAAAAGCAAAGCCTGTCGCTACGCCGCCGCCTGAATGGAGCCTGCGGTGGCGCAGGGTGTGCGCCATTGCTAGGAACGGCCGGGCCCGTCTGGACGCCATCGAGCCGGTTGCAGCGCCGGCGCCGCGCCTGTTCAGCGTCGGCGCGGGCCTAAGAGGCGTCTCAGGCCCGCACCGATGCCGGGCGTCCTGCGCGGCCAGCGTCACCAGCGGCCACCGCGACGCAGGCGATGACACCTCGCCTTCAACGCACCACAAAGGTCAGCGTTGCCGGGCCCATCGCCGGCAACGCCACGCCTGGATGCGCCTCAGTGCGCCACTTCCGCAAACGCCTCGCGCGCGGCGGCCAGCGTGGCATCGATCACCGCCGCATCGTGCGCGCTGGACATGAAGCCGGCCTCGTACGCCGACGGCGCCAGATACACGCCCCGCTGCAGCATCGCGTGGAAGAAACGGTTGAAGGTGGTGATGTCGCAGGCGGTGGCTTGCGCGTAGCTCTCCACGATGTCGTCGGTGAAGAACAAGCCGAACATGCCGCCGACCTGGTTGGTGGTGACGGCAACGCCGGCGGCGCGCGCGGCATCTTCCAGTCCCTCGCACAACACGCTGGTGGCCTCGCTCAGGCGGGCGTGGAAGCCCGGCTCCTGCACCAGCTCCAGCATTGCCAGGCCGGCCGCCATCGCCACCGGGTTACCCGACAAGGTGCCGGCCTGGTAGATCGGGCCGGCCGGCGCGATCTGCTCCATCAAGTCGCGCCGGCCACCGTAGGCGCCCACCGGCATGCCGCCGCCGATGATCTTGCCGAAGGTGCTCAGGTCCGGGGTCACTCCGTAGTGCGCCTGCGCACCGCCCAGCGCGACGCGGAAACCGGTCATCACCTCGTCGAAGATCAGCAGCGCGCCGTGCCGCGTGCACAGCGTGCGCAGGTGCTGCAGGTAACCGGCCTGCGGCGGAATGCAGTTGGCGTTGCCGACCACCGGCTCGATGATCACCGCGGCCACGTCGGCGCCGATCTCGTCGAACATGGCGGTGGCGCCTTCGAAGTCGTTGAAGGAGAGGGTGGCGGTCAGCTCGCTCAGGCCGGGCGGCACGCCCGGCGAGGTCGGTACGCCCAGGGTCAGCATGCCGCTGCCGGCCTTGACCAGGAACGAGTCGCCATGGCCGTGATAACAGCCCTCGAACTTGATGATGCGGCTGCGCCCGGTGGCGCCGCGCGCCAGGCGCACCGCCGACAGCGTGGCTTCGGTGCCGGAATTGACCATGCGCACCATCTCGCAGGACGGCACCAGCCGATGGATCGTCTCGGCCATGGTGACCTCGGCCGCACACGGCGCGCCGAACGACAGGCCATCGCGGATCGCGCGCTCCACCGCTTCGCGTACCGCGGGGTGATTGTGGCCGGCAATCATCGGCCCCCACGAGCCCACGTAGTCGATGTAGCGGTTGTCGTCCACGTCATACAGATACGGGCCATCGGCGCGTGCCACGAAGAACGGCTCGCCGCCGACCGACTTGAATGCACGCACCGGTGAGTTGACGCCGCCGGGCAGCAGCGTCTGCGCCTGGGCGAACAGGGCGTGGGAGCGGGTGTGGTTCATGCGCGCAGATCCTTGAGTGGTACCGATTGGGGGCGGCGCTGCCCGACTGCGGGCGGCGCATCCGCCATTGTCAGGCTTGCGGCCCCCGTCCGCCTACCCACCAGATGCCTGCCTACCCGTCGGAGCGCACGGGTAGGGCGATCCGGCTGCCTATGATCGAACGCAAGGGTATCGACGGTTTGGCATGAGCAAATGACCGGTGGTCATTGGTCTGCTGCGGCAGATGTTCAGAGAGTGTGATTCCGGTAGCCATTGGCGCCGTTCATTTTTGTCGCGTTGCCGACAGTTCCAGACTTGGGGAGAAAACATGAACCGTAGTATCCAGAAGCGTGCCTTGGCGTTGGCGCTGGTCGTGGCCATGGGGAGCGTCCACGCGCAGTCCACCAGCGGCAGCATCGTCGGCAGCGTGGGACAGAGCAGCGGCACCAGCGTGCTGGTGGAAAACAACAGCGGTTTCAGCCGCGAAGTGCCGGTGGATGCACGCGGCCGGTACACCGCCGGCAATCTGCCGCTGGGCACCTACAAGGTCACGGTCAAGCGCGATGGCGCGGTGGTGGAAACCCGCGAAAACGTCGCGATCACCGTCGGCGCCAACACCGACGTCTCGTTCGCTGCCGCTTCGGGGAGCGGCATGCAGACCCTGGACAGCGTCACCGTCACCGCCGCGGGCCTGACCACCATCGACGTCAGCAGCGTGGACACCCGCACCGTGGTCACCGCCGAGCAGCTGCAGCAGCTGCCGCTGGGCCGCACCGCCGAGGCGATCGCTTTGCTCGCACCGGGCGTGGTGGTCAACAGCGGCGGCTTCGATAATGGCCCGCTCGGTGGCTCGCTGCCCAGCTTCGGCGGCTCGGCCGCCAGCGAAAACGCCTATTACCTCAATGGTTTCAACACCACCACCATCAGCAACAACCTGGGTGGTCTGACCCTGCCGTACGGCGCCATCGACCAGCAGGAAATCTTCACCGGCGGCTATGGCGCGCAGTACGGCCGCGCCAATGGCGGCGTGATCAACCAGATCGGCAAGCGCGGCACCAACGAGTGGAAGTTCGGCGCCGCCGTCATCTGGGAACCCAATGGCCTGCGTGCCAACCAGCGCGATATCTACTGGCGCCCGGACAGCCAGGGCAGCACGATCAACAACGCCGCCTATCGCTATGCGCGCGCGGCCAATGGCCTGTACCAGCCGGCCAGCGAGGCCGAAGCCAACCAGACCACCTACAGCGCCTATGTCGGCGGACCGATCATCCAGGACAAGCTGTTCTTCTTCCTGGCTGCCGAGCAGGTGGATTCGGACGGCGTACGCGTCGGCACCAATCGTGACACCGACAACGGACGCACCGGCGGCCTCACCGATTACGACTACAAGCAGAAACGCTGGTACGCCAAGGTGGACTGGAACATCACCGACAACCACCTGATCGAGGTGACCGGCGCCAGCGACGAGGCGGAGACCAACGGGTCGATCTACCGCTACGACTACCTGGCGCGTGAGCGTGGCAGCTATATCACCAACGATGCGACCTGGAAGACCGGCCCGACGCTGTTCACCGGCAAGTACACCGGCTACCTCAGCGACAACCTCACCGTGACCGCACTGTACGGCAAGATGAAAACGCCTGATGAGCTGACTCAGTACAACTACAACGCTGAGGATGGCCCGTTCATCGACAGCACCGCATTGCAAAATCCCGCTTACACGGGCGGTACGCCGATAGAAGGACGGCAGCCGGTAAATACCGCGATCACTTCGCCTGACCGTGCCTACAAGAAGGACAATCAGCGTCTGAACCTTGAGTGGCGGATTGGCCACCACACGCTCAACTTCGGTATCGACAACCAGAAATCCGAAGGCATCGACGTTGGCTCGCAATTACGCGGTCCCGGGTATTCGTGGACATATGGTCAGACGAACGATCCCTATGGCCTAGAGAATGGTGGATTGATTAGCCAGTCGGCCAACGAAGCCGGCGGCATCGGCGCGCCGAGCCCGGGCCTGGTCGATCCGGTCAATGGGTCCAGCGGCTACTACGTGGTGCGCAACATCAACACCAGCCTGTACTCCTACGAGGCCAAGCAGCGCGCCTACTACATCGAAGACAAGTGGCAGGTCACCGACAACCTGTTGTTGAGCATCGGCCTGCGCAAGGACGAGTTCACCAACTACACCCCGTTTGGCGACCCGTACATCGAAGTGGATAACGCCTGGGCGCCGCGCCTGGGCTTCAGCTGGGACGTCAACGGCGATTCCAGCCTGAAGGTGTTCGGCAACGTCGGCCGTTATTACCTTGGCCTGCCGCTGTCGGCAGTGAGCCTGTTCACCCCGGCCACCACCACCGATACCTACTTCACCTATAGCGGCATCAATGCCGATGGCACGCCGGTCCTGGCGCAGCAGCTGGGGTCGGCGGTGTCGGCCAACTCGCGCTTCGGCCGCATCGCCGATGTGCGCACTGCAGTGGTCAAGGACATCGAGGGCGAGAACCAGGACGAAGTCATCCTCGGTTTCACCAAGCAGCTGGAGACCGGCTGGGTGCTGGGCGTGCGCGGCACGCATCGCCGCCTCAATGCGGGTATCGACGATCAGAACTACGACGTCTCCAATACCGCATTGATCGCCGCCGCCGCAGCGCAGGGCGTGACCATCGATTTCTCGCAGGTTGCCGGCGCATCGCTGATCAACCCCGGCCAGACCAATACCTGGGGCGTGATCGGTACCGATGGCCAGTTCCATGAGGTATCGGTGAGCCGCGAAGCGGCGGGTTTCCCGAAGTTCAAGCGCAACTACTCGGCAGTCGAGTTCAATTTGGAACGTCCGTTTGACGGCAAGTGGTACGCCAAGGTCAACTACGTCTGGTCGCATAGCTACGGCACCACCGAAGGCCAGGTGCGTTCTGATCTGTGGCGCACCGGCGGCGCCTTGGGCAGCTATCAGGGCCAGGCCTCGGTCTCCACCACGCAGAGCTGGGACCACGCGGCGCTGATGGAACACTTCAACGGCGATCAATCCAACGATCACCGCCATCAGCTCAAGTTGTTCGGCTTCTACCAGTTCACTCCGCAATGGGGGGCGTCGGCCAACTTCAGCCTGATCTCGGGCGCACCACATAATTGCCTGGGCAACTACTACGGCGACAACTACACCGGCACCGATCCGGCCGGCTACGGTGGCAGCGCGATCACCGGCGGTCCTTACCACTACTGCTACAACCCGGAAACCGGCACCGGCGTGGCATCGCCTCCCGGCTCGCAGGGACGGCTGGGCTGGATCGCGCAGCTCGACATGGGCGTGACCTACAAGCCGGCATTCGCCGCCGGCAAGCTGGCACTGCGTTTCGACGTGTTCAACATCACCAACGAGCAGACCGCAACCAACATCTATCCGTTCTCGCAGTTGCCCGACAACACCACCAACCCGCTCTGGGACCAGGTCGTGGCCTATCAGGCGCCGCGCTCGGGCCGGGTGACATTGAGCTACGACTTCTGATCGAGGCAGGTAATAAGGTTAGCGCCGGCAGCGACGCGTGATGGCACGCGTCGCTGCCTTGTTTTTGGCGTTTGGGTGCTGGCGCTCAAGCCGCTTCAGTCATCTGACGTACGACGCGCGGCAGGTGTAGAGCGGTTGATCTGCGGCTTGGCTGCAGGGCCCTTGCCCGCCCACCGTCGCGGGACACGCCGCAAGTACGTCCCTGTAAGCTCTTACGCGGCATCCATGCCGCGTAAGGTCCCGCGACGGTGGGCGGGCAAGGGCCTGTCGAGATGGTCGGTGTGCGTGGTCAAGAGCGGAGCATGACGTGCGCTGGTCGTATCACGTTGCCTCAGGAAATCCCGCATCGCAGTTCCAGCGGCACGCAGGCTTTCCACAAGCGCACTCCGAGTTTCTCACTCAACGCAGGTCTCGCAACACCCAGGGTTTGCCTGATCACCGACCAATTGCCTGGTGCGGTGTCCTCACCGATTGCGGGACTCCTGGCGGCCTGGATGCCGCCACGCAGCCTCCAGGGACGGATGCACGGCGCGTCCCGCGAGCGGTGAGGGCACCGCGAACACGACGCTGCGAGTTGGCTGCACGGCCCTTGCCCGCCCACCATCGCGGGAAGCGCCGCAAGTACGTCCATGTAGGCTCCGGCGCGGCATCCATGCCGCTCAGGGTCCCGCGACGGTGAGCGGGCAAGGACCAATCGAGATGGTCGGTGTGCACGGTAAGAGCGGTGCTGGATGCGCCTCGTTGGATCGTGGAGCAACGGCTTCACGTCTTAATGCATACCGCACGAGAGAAAGCTTTTTACAAGAGCGCCGACCGACTGTCTGGTGCGGTGTCCTCACCGATTGCGGGACTCGTGGCGGCATGGATGCCGCCACGGAGCCTCCAGGGGCGGATGCACGGCGTGTCCCGCGAGCGGTGAGGGCGCCGCGCACTCGACGCACTCGGCTTGTGACTGCATCTGATAAACGACGCTTCGACTCGAATCCCGGTTTCTTGTGTCTTCGCGTGCGCGTGTCGCCGGTAACTTCTGTTATCTGTTATCTGTTGTCTGTTACCTGCCAGCCACGCTACCGTGCAAACCCGGCCCGATAGGCCTGCACTGCCGCGAGCGGATCCGGCGCGGCATAGACGCCGCTGACCACCGCAATCAACTCGGCGCCCGCAGCCACCAACGCGGGCACCTGCGCAGCCGCGATGCCGCCAATCGCCACCCGTGGTACTCCCAGCGCTCCAGCTTGCTGTAGCAACGCAGGCGTTGCGCGACGTGTGGTCACCTTGGTGGTGGTGGGGAAGAACGCACCGAAGGCCACGTAGCTGGCACCGGCCGCGACCGCTGCGTACGCACGTGCGATCTCGTCGTAGCACGACACTCCGATGATGGCCTGCTCGCCCAACAGCGCACGCGCCGCCGCCACCTCGCCATCGTCTTCGCCCAGGTGCACGCCCTGCGCGCCCACCTGCAATGCCAGCTGCGCATCGTCGTTGATGATCAACGGCACGGCGTGCGCGGCGCAGGCCTCGTGCAGCGCACTGGCCTGCTCCAGGCGCAGCGCCGCGCTGGCCTGCTTGTTGCGGTACTGCAGCCAGGCGACAGCGGGCAGCAGCGGCAAGGTGCGCGCGATCAGGCGCGCGGTGTCGGGCTCGTCGGGTGTGATGAGGTAGACGCCGCGGGCGTTGTGCAGGTCGGGCATGGCAGCGCTTCCGGAAGCGGTGGGTGGGATGGGACAATGCAGTCCCACCGTTGCATGACCGCGATTATCCGATGAGCGAGACATCCACGACCACCTACCGCACCTGGATGTGCGTCGTCTGCGGGTTTCTCTACCACGAGGCCGACGGCATCCCCGAAGAAGGCATCGCCCCGGGCACCGCCTGGCAGGACGTTCCCGACACCTGGACCTGCCCCGATTGCGGCGTGACCAAGGACGATTTCGAGATGGTCGAGATCGACTGAGGCGCTGCCCGTTCGGCTGGATTGGTGCGTTTTGCGCGCCACAACATCGCCTGCTTCCATTCGGGCGGGCGCTGATGACGACGCGGCAAGCTGTGGTTTCAGTGCGCGCGCGCGCGCTGACTGCTCAGTTCGACCAGGTGCTCATGCAGATTGGTCGCATCCTGCGCGCCGGGATTGAGCTGCAGGTAGCGCGACAGATCGTGGCGTGCGCCGTTGCGGTGGCCCAGATGCAGATAGGCCATGCCGCGATCGCGTAACGCCTCGGGCTGGTCCGGCACCAGCTTTAGGATGCGGTCGGCGCTGCGCGCGGCGCGGTCCCAGTGCTCGGCATCGGCGTAGACGCCGTGCAGATTGCGCAGGATGCGGATCAGGATCGCACGGTGCGGCGCGGGGTCGAGGATCTGCGCCAGGGCGCGGTCATCGGGAATCTCGCCCCCCAGATGTGGGCGCGCACGCTCGCGCAGCTCGTCCACGCCCAGCGGGCGGCCGCCGTTGAACGGGTCCATGACCAGCACGCCGTCGTCCACCGGCAAACGCACCAGGAAATGCCCGGGAAACGACACGCCCGCCAGCGGAATGCCCAACCGGCGCGCGACTTCGATCTGCACCATCGCCAGCGAGATCGGGTTGCCCAGGCGGCGCTCGAAGACCTGGTTGAGGTAGCTGTTGCGCGGGTCGTAGTACTCGTCGTGATTGCCCGAATAGCCCAGCTCGTCGAACAGATAACGATTGACCGCGGCCATCTTCAGCGGCCACAGGTCGATCGCCTCCACCTCGCGGCGCAGATGCTCGACATGGCTTTGCACCAGCGTGTCGTACAGCTCGGCGTCCAGCTGCGGATACTCGTCGCGCGCGATCAGCAGCGCGGTGGACATCAACGGCACGGCGTCGTCGTCCAGGCTGGCGAGTGCGGTCCAATGGGGAAGTGGGAGCATGTCGACCATGCTGCCAAGAGTGTCGGCAACTGGCGCGTGGTTCAAGTCCGGTACTTCCTGACAGCAAGGGCCTGCGGTGTGAGATTTACTTGAGCTTTGGGATGTCCGGGCTCAGGGTCAATGTGGCGCCGTCCTGCAGGTTGATCCTGGCGGCCTGGCCGGCGTTGAGTTCCAGCACGTAACGGGCCGGGCGCTTGCTGGGGTAGGGCGGGCAGGCGTCGCCGGCCGAGCAGGGCGGCACGTCGCGCTGCTGCGAGACCAGCCGGCGCTCATCGTCGAAATACAGGATGTCCAGCGCGATCTTGGTGTTCTTCATCCAGTACGCCAGCGGTTCTTGGCGGTCGTGGACGAACAGCATGCCGTGATCGTCCGCCATCGCATCGCGAAACATCAGGCCCTTGGCGCGATCGGCATCGTTCTGCGCCAGCTCCACCTGGTAGCGGGTACCGGCCAATTCCACCCAGCTGCCGCCGCTGCTGGCGCAGCCGCCGAGCAGGATCAAGGACGCAAGGGCGAGGAGGCGAAGACGGCGCATACGGCATACCAGCGGGCGGGGATGCCGCACCATCTGCCAAGCGGCCGCGTGCGTCAAGCGGCTGTGGCGCGTTGAGCGGATCATTGCGTGCGATCAGGGCCCGCTCGCCATTACTTCGCAATGCGGGCTGGAAATGCGTGTGCGCGTGGCCGTGTGCGATCGCTCAGATCACCCGTGGCGGCTCGCCGCCGACGATCACCACATCGGCCGGGCGACGCGCGAACAGGCCCACGCAGACCACGCCGGGGATCTGGTTCACGCTGCGCTCCAGCGCCACCGGGTCGGTGATCTGCAGGTTGTGCACGTCCAGCACCACGTTGCCGTTATCGGTGACCACGCCATCGCGCCATACCGGCTGGCCGCCGGTGAGCGCCAGGATCTGCCGGGCCACCAGGCTGCGCGCCATCGGAATCACTTCCACCGGCAGCGGGAACTTGCCCAGCACCGGCACCTGCTTGCTCGGGTCGACGATGCAGATAAAGCGTTCGCTGGCCTCGGCGATGATCTTCTCGCGCGTCAACGCCGCGCCGCCGCCCTTGATCAGGCAGCGGTTGGGGTCGCACTCGTCGGCGCCATCCACATACAGCGACAGATTGCCGGTGTGGTTGAGGTCCAGCACCTCGATGCCATGGCGCCGGAGTTGCGCGCTGCTCTGCTCGGAGCTGGACACCGCGCCCTTGATGCGATGGCTGATGCGGCCCAGGGCATCGATGAAGTAGGCCACCGTCGAGCCGGTACCGACGCCGACGATCATGCCGTCTTCCACGTAATCGATCGCTTTTTCGGCGGCCAGGCGTTTTGCTTCGGACATGGGTAAGAGCTCGGGATTAGTGATTGGGGATTCGGGATTCGTCAAAGCGGTGCAACGCGGGCGGGCAGTGGGCCAATCCCCAATCCCCAATCCCGGCTATTCCATCGCCAGCAGCAATTTCCACTGCGCGGCGGTCACCGGCAGGATCGACAGGCGGTTGCCGCGGGCGATCAGCGGGAAGCCTTCACCCAGCGCATCGGCCTGCCGCTTGATCTCGTCCAGTGCGATCGTGCGCTTGAGTTTGCGTTCGAAGGCCACGTCCACCAGCATCCAGCGCGGATCTTCGCGGGTGGCCTTGGGGTCGTGGTAGTCGGACTTGGGATCGAACTGGGTCTCGTCCGGATACGCGTCGCTGGCGACCTTGGCGATGCCCACGATGCCCGGCACCTTGCAGTTGGAGTGGTAGAAGAACACTCCGTCGCCGACATGCATGCCGTCGCGCATGAAGTTGCGTGCCTGGTAATTGCGCACGCCGTTCCACGGCTCGGTGCCGACACGCTCCAGATCATCGATGGAAAACGTGTCCGGCTCGGACTTCATCAACCAGTAGCGCTTGCGGGCAGTCATACGGAAACGGCGTCGTCCTTCAGGAAGGTGGCGTGTTCGGTGCAGATCGCATCCACTGCCACGTCCCAGGATTCGGTGGGCAAGGTGGGCAACTGCTGCGCGGCGAAGCCGGCGCCGACCAGCCAGGGCGGCGGCGTCTGGCGATGCCGGAACGCGAAGCTGCGATCATACCAGCCGCCCCCCATGCCCAGCCGCCTGCACTGCGCATCGAAACCGGTCAACGGCGTGACCACCAGCGCCATTTCCTCGGCTGCCAGCAGGTCGGCGCGTTCCACGTCCGGTTCGGGGATGCCGTAGCGATTGCTGACCAGGCCCTGGCCCGGCCGCCACGGCGCAAAGCGCAACACGCGCCCGTCCAGCACCGGCAGGCAGTAACGCACGCCGGCCGGCAGACTCAGTTGCCAACGGTGCAGCGCGATTTCGCCATCCATCGCCCAGTACCCGGCCACCGCACCGGTCTGCGGCGCAAACGGCAGCGCCAGCAGGCGCTCGGCCAGCGCATCGGCGGCTGCCAGTCGCTGCGTCGCCGGCAGGCTGCGGCGCAGCGCGCGCAACTGCTGGCGCAAGGCGTCTCGGTCGTCGGTCATGGTGTCTCGCAGCGATAGGCGGGCCGGTATTGTCGATGGCGTGGATGCGCCTGCCTAGTGCGTGTGTATCGGCGGATTTCCAGCTCCTGCACGGCTCTGGCCTGTCGCTGGGCGCATGCGCGTGAAGCGGTGGCCGGGTTGCGCGTCGCGCATGCGCGCATCATGTCCGGGCGCAGTGATCGCAGCAGTGGCGCGGCCACGCTGCGTGCACATGCCGGATGTTTCAGGCACACAAAAAGAAACGGCACCCGAAGGCGCCGTTTCAGATTTGCATTCTCCGCCGTGAACGATGCGGGCGAAACGACCTTGAACCCGGGGTTCAAGTGGGGACGTTGTGAGGCCATCGGGCTTCCCGCTACAAGGCGGACTTGCACTCCCGGCTTCGTCGCGCCCCCGTGGTCGTAATTAAGGGACAAGGCGAATGTTTTGCACGCTGTCGTTTACAGCAGAGAACGCAGGTGAAGTATAGACCTCTGCTGCGCGATGGCTAGCCCATTCGTCGGCTGGCGCAATTGAAAGTTCATATTTGCGACGACAGTGCGAACCGCACCTCAACGCGGTGTGTCGGAGACGCTGTCCAGGCGGCGATTCAAGCTGTCCAGCGTATTGGCCAATTCACGGTCGTAGAGCGCTTGCTGATCGCGCAGCTGTTGCAATTCGTGCGCCAGATTGAGTGCGGCCAATACCGCCACACGATCTACCGCCGCCATGCGATTGCTGCCGCGAATCTCGCGCATGCGCAGATCCAGCAGGCGCGCGGCGGCGGTGAGGCTCTCGCGTTCCTCGGCAGTGACGCCAACCGTGTATTCACGATCCAGGATGCGCACGCTGACCGGCTCGTTGGTGCTCACGTGTGCTGCTCCAGGGATTTCAGGCGGACGATCATCGCTTCCACGCGCGAGCGCGCCTGCTCGTTCTTGGTCAGCAGCTGCGCGCGCTCGCCGATCAGCTGTTCCTGCTGATGGCGCAGGCTGCGGTTCTCGTCGGTCAACCGCTGGCTACGCTCGACCAGGGCCTCCACACGGGCGGCAAGTGCGCGGATCTGGGCGAGGGCAGCGGCGTTGTCCATCTGCTCACGATAGGGGCGCGCGCGCGCGCCGGTCAAGCGCCCGGTTGCCGCCCGCTCACCTGCCGTCGGGCAATCCCGACAAGGCCTGCCACGGGCCTCGCCCCAGCCGGCGTCATGTGCGTGGAACGCTGCATGGAACGTACCGCTGGCGGCCGATGCAGGGCGCCTTGATACACTGGGGAGTCACATCGCCGGCGCCCGTGCCGGTACCTTCCGTTCTCAGCCTGGATGACCCGATGGATCTGCCCGATGTAACCGCCGTGCAAAACGAAAGTCGCCAGCTGGAGCTGGCTTCCTCCGCAGCGGAGTTGCATGGTGGATTGTGCGGGTGGCTTTCCGGCGGGGGTGCCGACAGCGGCGACTGGCTGGCGCGCATCCTGGCCGACACCGCGCAGGTGGCGCCCAGGCAGGGCGGGGCGCTGGACCAGATGCGTCAGGCCACGGTGGCGCAGCTGGAAGACCGCGATTTCGCCTTCGAGCTGCTGTTGATCGACGACGGTGCACCGCTGGCGGCGCGCACCGATGCCTTGTTCGACTGGTGTCGCGCCTTTCTGGGCGGCTTCGGCCTGGCGGCGCAGCAGCGCCCGGCACTGACCGAAGAGGGCGAGGAGGCGCTGCAGGACCTGGCGCGGCTGGCGCAGGCGTCCAGCGACGATTTCGATGCGGCCGATGAGGACGACACCGCCCTGGCCGAGATCGAAGAGTTCGTGCGCGTGGCGGTGCTGTTGCTGCATGGCGACTGCGTGATGGGGCCGCGCTTCCGCCAACGGTTGAACTAACCGCGTCTGCGCCATGAAGAAGCTCACCGGGATCGGCGCGGCCGAGTACGCGCGTCGGCGCAAGCAACTGATGCAGATGGCCGGCGATCAGGCCATCCTGATCCTGCCGGCCGCACCCGAGCGGGTGCGCAGCCACGACACCCACTACCCGTACCGGCAGGATTCGGATTTCTGGTACCTGAGCGGCTTTCCCGAGCCGGAAGCAGTGCTGGTGCTGGTGCCGGGCCGCAAGCATGGCGAGGCGATCCTGTTCTGCCGCGAGCGTGATGCCGAGCGCGAAGCCTGGGATGGCCCGCGCGAGGGCCAGGAAGGCGCGGTGGAGCGCTACGGCATGGACGATGCGTATCCCATCGACGATGTCGACGAGATCCTGCCGGGCCTGCTGGAGGGGCGCAGCCGCGTCTATTACCACTTCGGGCGCGACGTGGATTTCGATCTCAAGCTGATCGGCTGGCTCAAGCGCGTGCGCGAGCAGGTGCGCCACGGCGCGCAGCCGCCGCACGAATTCCTCGAGCTCGGGCATCTGCTGCACGAGCAGCGGCTGTTCAAGTCGCGCGACGAGATCGCGTTGATGCAGCACGCCGCCGACATCAGCGTGCGCGCCCATCGCGCCGCCATGCGGATGGCGCGGCCGGGCATGCATGAGTACGAACTGCAGGCCGAGGTGGAGCGCGCGTTTCGCGCCGCCGATGCGTGGCCGGCGTACGGCAGCATCGTCGGCACCGGCAGCAATGCCTGCGTGCTGCACTACCGCGCCAACAATGCGCGCAGCCGCGATGGCGAGCTGGTGCTGATCGATGCCGGTGCCGAATACCGCGGCTACGCGGCCGATATCACCCGCACCTTCCCGGTCAACGGCCGTTTCACCCCCGCGCAACGCGCGCTGCATGATCTGGTCGGCGCGGCGCAGGCTGCCGCACTTGCACAGGCGCGCCCCGGCGTGGCCTACGAAGCCGGGCATCTGGCTGCGGTGCAGACCCTGACCGAAGGGCTGCTGCAGCTGGGCCTGCTCAAGGGCAAGCTGGAGCGCAACATCGCCGATGGCCATTACAAACGCTTCTATCGCCACAAGACCGGCCACTGGCTGGGGCTGGATGTGCACGATGTGGGTGACTACCGGCTGGCCGGCGACTCGCGTCTGCTCGAGCCCGGCATGGTGTTCACCATCGAGCCGGGGCTCTACATCTCCGCCGACGACACCACGGTGGAGGCCAGGTGGCGCGGCATCGGCATCCGCACCGAAGACAATGTGCTGATCACCGCCGAGGGCCATCGGGTGCTGACCGATGCCTTGGCACGCAGCGTCGAGGAGATCGAAGCGGAGATGGCGGATCGCGACGCGTTGGGCGCAGGGCGCGGCAACGCCGATGGTGAGCGGACCTGACGCGGATCGTTGCATTGCGCTGCAATGCAACGCGCGCGCTGCAGGTGGTGTTCCGATTGCCCGGCGCGTGCGATTGCGCCGGCGTTGTTACTCAAGCCACGCTCTGCCCGGCGCCGCACAGGCGTGCTGCGCCGGGCCGTCTGTTACGAGGCCGTGCTATTGACTGAGCTGCGGCGTCTGGGTGCGCTCGGGCTGCTGGACCTGCTCGCTCGATGCGGAAAGCTGCTGCGCGCGCGCGAACGACTGTTCTTCCGGCGTGCGCAATGCCTGCTCGGTCTTCATGTGCGCGCGCAGATGCGCCGGGTTGGCCGGATCGCCCTGCACCACGAACACGTTTTCGCCGTCGTGCACGCCGCGATGGTTGGCCTCGCTCATCAGCACGTGGTCCACGCGCGACAGGCCGCCTTCCTTGGCCAGTGGCAGCAGCGCTGCGCTGAGCCGATCACTGGTTTGGTCGGGTGCGCGTCCATGTGCCGCATCGATTGCATGCACGCCGCGCTGGATCTGCTGGTACATCGGATGGTCGGGATGCGAGGGTTGACGTGGATCGTGCATGGCAATGCTCCGTGCTGTGCAAAATGACTCAGGGGGCGGCAAACACCGGGCGGGTCAGGTTTTCAGGGGCGCCATCGGTGCATACCACCTCGTCTTCGATGCGGATGCCGCCGTAGGGTGTGAACTGCGCAACGCGTGCCCAGTCGACGCTGGCGGCGTGGCCGTTCTTCTTCACTTCGTCCAGCAGCATGTCGATGAAGTACACGCCCGGTTCGATGGTGACCACCATGCCCGGTTCCAGCACGCGGGTCAGGCGCAGATACGGGTGGCCGTCCGGGCGTTCGATGCGCCCGCCGCGGTCACTGGCCGCAAAACCGGCCACGTCATGCACCTGCAGGCCGATCAGATGGCCCAGGCCGTGCGGGAAGAACGCGGCGCTGACGCCGGTGGCGAGCGCAGCTTCCGGCGACACGGTGAGGATGCCGAAGTCCTTGAGGATGCCCATCAAAGCCAGGTGCGCATCCACATGCAGTTGCTTGTAATCCACCCCGGCGCGCACGTTCTGGCCCATACGGATCTGCGCGGCATCGACCGCATCGATCAGCGCCTGGAATTCGCTGCCGGGGTCGGCGGCATAGGTGCGGGTGATGTCGCTGGCATAGCCGTAGGCCGACGCGCCGGCATCGATCAGGAAGCTGCGCAGCGGCTGCGGCGGCTGCTGGCCGAGCTCGGTGTAGTGCAGCACTGCACCGTGTTCGTTGAGCGCGATGATGTTGCCGTACGGCAGCTCGGTGGCGTCCTGGCCGACGGCGGCGCAATAGGCCATGTGGATGCCGAATTCGCTTTGGCCGGCGCGGAAGGCCGCTTCGGCCGCGCGATGGCCGCGTACCGCCAGTTGCTGGGCGATGCGCAGCAAGGCCAGTTCGTAGGGCGTCTTGAAGGCGCGCTGATACTCCAGGTAATCGAGCACCGGCTGCGGATTGTTCGGCACATAGGCACCGAGCGCGCTCTGCGCCTCGCCCAGGATGGCGCAACGTTCGATCTGCCTGGGCAGCAGCGCCACTGCCTGGTCCGGGGTGCGGATGATGTCGATGTCGCAGTGTTCGACCCACCAGCCACTGGGGGCGTCGGGCACCACATGCCAATAGTCCAATGGCTGGCAGAAGATCAGCGTCGGGCGCTTGCCCGGGGTGTAGACCAGCCAGCTGTCGGGCACCCGCGTCAGCGGCACCCAGGCCTTGAACTGCGGATTGACCGCGTACGGGTAATCGCGGTCGTCGAACACCTGGTAATGCAGGCTGCCGCTGGGCACGACCAGGTGGTCGAAGCCGCCGCGTTGCAGCGCCTCGTCGGCGCGCGCGGTCAGCGTGCGCAGGTGGTCGGAATACAGGTGGCTCAAGGACGGCTGGGGCATGCGGGACTCGATCGGCAATGCAAAGACAGGGCGCGATTTTGCCGTAATCGTGGTGATGCTGTCCTTCAGCCCAGCATGTGTTCTTCGGCGATCCAGGCGCGCAGGCGTTGGCGATGCGGCTCGGACATGGTCAGGAAGCGGAAGCCGGCCCAGGCCTGTCCGGGTGCGTGCGCGGCTTCGGTCCACAACAGATGCACGCCGACGTCGATCTCGGTGGCGCGGCCGATGCGCTCGGGCAGGCTGAAGCGCAACTGATACAGGGCATCGTCCTGCAGCGGAACCGAGGCCAGCAGCAGCATGCCGGTTTCCGAGACATTGCCCACCCGGCCGATCTGCGCCTCGCTGAGCATGTCGGTCACCGGTACCAGGTCCGACGGCTGGCGGCGCGGTGCGCGGCGGGTGTCCTGGATCATCGGGTGGCCTCGGCAGCGGGCGCCTGGCCGGCCAGGCTGCGCAGCGTGCGAACGGTGGCATGCCAGGCGCGGTCGATCAGGCGCGATTTCTCTTCGACCAGCAGGCGTGCCTGGCCACCAGCCATCAGCCGCGACAGGCCATCGAGCGAGTGCTCGCCGACCTTCTGTCCGCGCTGATTGACGAACAACGCGTTGTCGGTCATCGGGCTATACCAGGACAGCCGTTGCCGGCGCAGGTCGCCCTGCTGGTTGATGACGAATTCGAACCAGCTGCCGAACGGCAGGCTGCGCAGGTGCACGTAGCACGCCTCCTCGGCTGGCGAACGCGCGGTGGCGATGTCCCTGCGCGGCGCGCTGTCGCCCTGGTCACCCAGCCGCGTGCGCGTCTTGAGCCTGGCGGTGAGTTCGGTGCGCGAGGTCATCTCGTCCTCGCCACCGGGCGTGGACAGGCGCCGCGCGATCGCCGCCGCTTCATCGTGGTGGTAGCCAACCTGCAGCAGCGCGGTGTCGATCTCGGTGCCGAGCGCGATGTCGGCGGGTTGCCCCTTGCTGCGGCAGGTGACTTCGGCAATGCGGGTGGTCAGCGCCTGACGCTCGTCCCATTCGGGCGACTGCTCGCCCTGGCGCAGCAGCGTCAGCGTCAGCACGTCCGACCAGGCCTGACGCAGCAGCGCCTGCACGAAGCGCGGCGGGGCGCTCTGCTCGCACAGTTGCTCGATGCGCGCCTCGGCCTGCTGCTTGGCCGACTCCAGCCGCTCCTTGCCGCGCGCAGCATCCACATGGCGCCGCTCGGCGACCTCGGCCTTGCGGGCCAGCGTGCGCAGATGCGTCTGGATCTCGTCGTTGGCCGCGGCGAACACGGCCTCGTCGCCCTGATAGTCGGTGACGATCCTGTCCACCGCGCTGCCCAGCTTGTGCAGCAGCTGCGGGTCGACATCGTCCTCGCCCAGCCAGACCGCGCCGGACTCGGCCACGGTGTTGAGCAATTCGCGCACCGGGTGCTGGTCGCGCACGAAGAAATGCGTATCGGCCAACGCCGCGCGCACCACCGGGATCTGCAACTTGGCGAGCAGCGCCTGCGCCGGGGTCTGCGGGCGGACCTCGCGTTGCATCTGCGCGTAGAGCAGGCCGAGCAGATCGAAGGTGTCGGTGTCCTGCGGCGACAGCGCAGCCTCGGGGCCGTGTTGGGCCCGCAGCAACGCCAGCACCTGGCGCTGCACCGCATCAATGCCGGCAGGCTGCGGCGATGCCGCCGCCTGCGCCGCCAGCGCGCCCTGCAGGCTGGCCAGTGCGTCGCCGAGGGCGGCTTTGGGCACGGCCGTGGAGGCACGCTGGGACGATGCTTTCTCAGGTGTTGCCTGCGCGCCTGTCGCAGGCGCTGCGCCGTGCTGTGCAGCCTCTTGAGTCGCCGCTGCGCCGACGTCGCCGGCCGCCTGCGACTGCCGCGCCGACGCCATCAGGCCGCCCAGCGCCAGCACTGCATCGCTCAGTGCAGGTGTCGCCTGCTCACCGTAGGTGGCCGTTGCCAGTGTCATCGGAACAGCGGGCGGATCCAGCAAGGCGCTCTGCCACGGCGTCGGTGCGGACTGCCCGCTCCAGCCGGTTGCAGGTCGCCCGCCGCGCGGCGGCATCGCGCGCCCACTGGTGGCCGCAGCATCCATCGCTGCGGTGGCTGATGCAGGCGTGGCGCGCCGGGCCTGCACCTGGGTGGGTTTGACCAGATACGGGTGATAGATCAGTCCCGGCAGGATGCCTTCCTGCGCGAGTGCGCCGTTGGCACGCTCGTACAGATCGTTCAACCGTTCGATCACCTGACGCTCGAACACGCGGTAGAGCGTCAGCTGCCCATCCAGGCTCAATCCCAACGTTTGGCCGCACTGGCGCAGCACGCGGCACACGGCGTACGGGCCCAGCGGCACGGCTTCCAGTTCGAATTCGGGCACCGCGCCGATTACTGCCAATCGCTGTGCCAGCAATTGCAGCGCATCGGCGCGGCGGGAGGTCTCGCGGCGGGCAATCTCGCTGAGCACGATATCGCGGTCGATATCGGTGTCTTCCACCAGGGTGAGCATCTGCGGATGCGCTTGCGCTGATGCGTCGGCTGCCGGCGTCAGCGACGGGCGATCGCGCAGCGTGGCCAGGTCCTGCGCCAGCTGCTGCAGGAACGCCTGCGGAAACAGATCGATGTGATCGCGCAGGCCGCGCATCTGCGCATAGGCTTCGGCCTGGATCTGGCTGCTGCGTGCATGCTCGGCCTGATGCAGCAGCTCACGTTCCAGCTCCACGACGGTCAGCCGCAGCGGCCCGCTGAGCGCCTGCACGCAATGGGCGTGCAGCGCGGCAAGCAGGCGCCGCCCGCGCACGGAAACCGGCGCATCGGCGATCGGGCCACTGGGCGTGTGCTGCAGGGAAAAGGCGGGAGTGGACATCCGTGAAGGCGGGCTCGGTGCGAGGCGTGCGTTATGTAGCATGTTTTTCCACCGGTCAGCGACCGCGCGGCCGCGAGACGTGCCCGGCAAGATCCGGTCGCCACTCTGACGCGGACGGCGCGCATGGCACGACTCGCTGGATCTGCGCGCCAGTGCCGTCGCGTGGGCTACCGATCATGGCGCGGCGTGCTGGCTGCCGTGCCGCGCCGCGATCGCCGCGATTAGGCAAGAAACAGCTCGACCACGTCATTGGTGAAGCGGCGGCCCAGCTCGGTCGGCACCACGCGTCCGTCCTGCGCGGTCATCCAGCCTTGCGCAATCGCGCGCGCCAGCGGCAGCTCGATGACCGACGCCGCCAGCCCGGTGGAGACTTCGAAGTCGCGCAGCGCGAAGCCCTCGTGCAGGCGCAGCAGGTTGAGCATGTATTCGAACGGCAGCCGCTCGCGCGGCACGATCTCGTCGCCGCCAATCGATGCCGTGCTGCCGGCGCTGACCAGGTAACTCTGCGGGTGCTTGTGCTTCCAGCGTCGCAACACATGCTGTTCGGCGCCGGAGCTGATCTTGCCGTGCGCGCCGGCGCCGATGCCCAGATAATCGCCGAAGCGCCAGTAATTGAGGTTGTGCGCGCACTGCCGCCCGGGCCTGGCGTAGGCGCTCACCTCGTACTGCGCGTAGCCGGCCTCGGCCAGCAGGCGCTGGCAATGTTCCTGGATATCCCAGGCCGCATCGTCGTCGGGAATGCCCTTGGGCGGCCGCGCGAAGAACACCGTGTTCGGCTCCAGCGTGAGCTGGTAATGCGACAGATGGGTGGGCTGCAACGCGAACGCGCGTTCGAGATCGTGCTCGGCCTGCGCCAGGGTCTGCTCGGGCAGCGCGTACATCAGGTCGATATTGAAATTGTCGTAGCCGGCATCCTGTGCCAGCGTGATTGCACGCTCGGCCTGGGCACTGTCGTGGATGCGACCGAGCCGCTGCAGCGCCACATCGTCGAAGGTCTGCACACCGAAGCTCAGGCGGTTCACCCCGGCGGCGCGATAGCCATCGAAGCGGCCATGCTCGGCGGTGCCTGGATTGGTTTCCAGGGTGATTTCCAGATTCGGCGCAAAGCGCAGCCGCGCGGCGGCGGCCTGCAGGAAGCGGTCGATCGCCTCGGGCGGGAACAGGCTCGGGGTGCCGCCGCCGAAGAACACCGAATGCACCACGCGCCCCCACACCAGCGGCAGGTCCGCATCCAGGTCGCGGATCAACGCATCCACATAGTCTTCGAACGGCAGCACGCCCTTGGCCGCATGCGAATTGAAGTCGCAGTACGGGCACTTGCGCACGCACCAGGGCAGGTGCACGTACAGCGACAGCGGCGGTGGAATCAGGTCGGGCACTGCATCAGGCCATGGTTCACAGCGACAGGGCGTGCAGCTTGTGCTGCAACGTGGCCAATGCCACCGCACGGTGACTCAGCCGGTTCTTCAACGCGGTATCCATTTCCGCAGCGGTCAGGCCATGCACCGGATCCAGAAACACCGGGTTGTAGCCGAAGCCGCCCGTGCCGCGCGGTTCGGTGGTGATCACCCCTTCCCAGCTGCCTTCGGCGATCAGCGGTTGCGGATCTTCCGGGTGACGCAGCAGCACGATCACCGCGTAGAACCGCGCGCTGCGGCGCTCGGCCGGCACCTCACGCAGGGCATCGAGCAACTTGGCGTTGTTGGCCTGTGCATCGGTCGGGCTGCCGGCGTAGCGCGCGCTGTACAGGCCGGGTGCGCCGCCGAGGGCATCGACGATCAGGCCGGAGTCGTCGGCCAGGGCGGGCAGGCCGGTGACCGCGCTGGCATGGCGCGCCTTGATCAAGGCGTTCTCGACGAAGGTCAGGCCGGTTTCCGGCACGTCCTCCACACCGAGCTCGCCTTGCGCCACGATGCGCAGCGGCAGGTCGGCGAGCATGGCGCGCAGTTCTTCCAGCTTGCCGGCGTTGCCGCTGGCCAGGACCAGGTGTTTCATTGCTTGGGCTCCAGCAGGTCCCACTTGGTACCGTACAGGTCGCGGAACACCACGACCGTGCCGTACGGTTCCTCGCGCGGGGTTTCCAGGAATTGCACGCCGAACGCCTGCATTGCCGCGTGGTCGCGCCAGAAGTCGTCGGTGTAGAGAAAATGATCCACCCGCCCACCGGTCTGGTCGCCGATGCGCGCGCGCTGGGCGTCGTCGCCCGGCTGCGCGAGCAGCAGCGCGGCCTCCTGTGCGCCGCCCGGGCCGATCACCACCCAGCGCTTGCCATCGTCCAGCGGGCGGTCCTGCAACACCTGGAACCCCAGCGCGCCGGTGTACCAGGCGATCGCCGCATCGTAGTCGGCGACCAGCAAGGTGGTCAGGGCAATGCGTCGGCTCATCCGGCCAGCGCAGCGCGTTGCAGGGCGAACAGCTCGCTCATGCCTTGTTCGGCGAGGGCGAGCAGCGCGTTGAGTTCGTCGCGGCGGAAGGCGTGGCCTTCGGCGGTGCCCTGCAGCTCGATGAAGCCGCCGCCGTCGTTCATCACCACATTCATGTCGGTGTCGCAGTCGCTGTCTTCGGGGTAATCCAGATCCAGCACCGGCTCGCCGCGATAGATGCCCACCGACACCGCGGCCACGGCGCCGATCAGCGGATGCTTCTTGATGTCGCCGCGCTTGAGCAGCAGGTTCACCGCATCGGCCAGCGCCACGTAGGCGCCGGTGATCGCGGCGGTGCGGGTGCCGCCATCGGCCTGCAGCACGTCGCAGTCCAGGGTGATGGTGCGTTCGCCCAGGGCATTGCGATCCACGCAGGCGCGCAGTGCGCGGCCGATCAGGCGCTGGATTTCCAGCGTGCGCCCGCCCTGCTTGCCGCGCGCGGCTTCGCGATCGGACCGGGTGTGGGTGGAGCGCGGCAGCATGCCGTATTCGGCGGTCACCCAGCCTTCGCCCTTGCCGCGCAGGAACCCGGGCACGCGGTTTTCCACGCTGGCGGTGCACAGCACGCGGGTGTCGCCGAAGCTGACCAGCACCGAGCCTTCGGCGTGACGGGTGAAGGCGCGTTCGATGCGCACCGGGCGCAGCTGGTCGGCCGTGCGGCCGCTGGGACGGGAAAAGGTCATGCGATGAGTCCGGAAGTCGGGAGGTGGGTCTGGGGCGGCGCGTGGCGGGGCGGTCAGCCAGCGCGGGCCGCTAGGGTACCATTCGCGCTTTGAAGGTACGGGACTGACGATGATTCGAAGCATGACCGCGTTTGCGGGTGGCGAACGCATCACGCCCTGGGGCACGCTCGGTTGCGAGCTGCGCTCGGTCAACCATCGGTTTCTGGAAGTGGGCGTGCGCCTGCCCGAAGAACTGCGTGCGCTGGAGCCGCTGCTGCGCGAGCGCGTGGCGGCGAAAAACAGCCGCGGCAAGCTGGATCTGGCGCTGCGCCTGCGCGCGCCGGACAACGCGCAGACCCTGGCCGTCAACGAATCGCTGCTGCAGGAACTGGGCGCCCTGGCCACCCGCCTTGACGGGATGTTCCCCAAACTGCAGGTGGGTTTCACCGATCTGCTGCAGCTGCCCGGGGTGCTGCAGGTGCAGGACGTGGACGCACCGGCGTTGCAGGCCCAGGCCCTGGCATTGCTGGACGAGGTGGTGGACAGTTTCGTGGCCGCGCGCGAGCGCGAAGGCGGCAAGCTGGCCGACGCGATCAGCGAGCGGGTCGGTGCGATCGAACGCATCGCCGCCGAGGTACGCACGCTGATTCCCGTCATCCGCGAAGGTCAGCGCGCCAAGCTGGCCGCGCGCCTGGCCGATCTGCCGCATCCGGTGGACCCGGGCCGCGCCGAACAGGAACTGGTGCTGTGGCTGCAGAAGCTGGACGTGGACGAAGAGCTCGACCGCCTGTCCAGCCACATCGCCGAGATCCGCCGCGTGCTCCGGCAGCGCGAGCCGGTCGGCCGCCGCCTGGATTTCCTGCTGCAGGAATTCAACCGCGAAGCCAATACGCTCGGCTCCAAGTCGGTGGACAGCCGCACCTCCAACGCCGCCGTGGATCTGAAGGTGCTGATCGACCAGATCCGCGAGCAGGTGCAGAACATCGAATAGCCGGGAGTGGTGATTGGGGATTCGGGATTGGTCGAGGGCCATCCCGGGTTTCAGCGGGGCGCGGCCAATACCGGTAGCATATCGACCCCGGTGGTACCGGTCCGCAGCCTGTTCGCGAATCCCGACTCCCCAAGCCCGAATCCCTGACCCTATGCGCGGCACTCTCTATATCGTTGCGGCCCCTTCCGGCGCCGGCAAGAGCAGCATCGTCAACGCCACCCTGGCGCGTGATCCCAAGATCGCCTTGTCGATCTCGTTCACCTCGCGCGCGCCGCGGCCGGGCGAGCGGCATGCCGAGCACTACCATTTCGTCTCCGCCGACGAGTTCCAGGGCATGATCGAGGCGGGTGACTTCTTCGAGTATGCGCTGGTGCACGGCGACTGGAAGGGCACCGCGCGCCAATCGGTGGAGCCGCAGCTGGCCGCCGGGCACGACGTGCTGCTGGAGATCGACTGGCAGGGCGCGCGCCAGGTGCGCCAGAAGGTGCCCGACGCGGTCAGCGTGTTCATCCTGCCGCCGTCGCGCCAGGCGCTGGACGAGCGCATGCGCAAGCGCGGCCAGGACAGCGAGGACGTGATGGCGCAGCGCCTGGCTGCCGCCCGCGAAGAGATGCTGCACTTCGAGGAATTCGATTACGTCATCATCAACGAGACGTTCGAGACGGCTGTCTCGGAGATGTGTGCGATCTTCACCGCCAGCCGGCTGCGCCGGCAGGCGCAACAGCAGCGGCATGCGGAGCTGATCCGGGCCCTGCTGGAGTGAGCGGCTCAAACCCCTGATTCCAAAGGAAACTGAATAGGCCCAGGTTGCCGTGACGGCGGCCGGGGCGTACACTCCGCCCCCTTTCCCTCATTCGATGCGCGGCCGTTGCTGGTCGCCGGGAGCCCGCATGGCCCGCATTACCGTAGAAGATTGCCTGGAAGTCGTGAACAACCGTTTCGAGCTGGTCATGATGGCGTCCAAGCGCGCCCGTCAGCTCGCCAACGGCGTGCAGCCGTTGATTGAAAATGCCGACGCCAGCGACAAGCCCACCGTGATGGCACTGCGCGAAATCGCCGCACGCCGGATCGACAACGCACTGATCGACGAGGTCGAGAAGGCCGAGCGCGAGCGTGCCGAGCGCGAAGCGCTGGAATGGGCCGCTGCCGAAGTCGTCGCCGACGAAGATATGTCCAAGAACGACGATTGATCGTCCGCATCGCTGTGATCGATCTGAACAGCCCGCCACGTGCGGGCTGTTTCCGTTTCAGGCCCGCGTTGCTGTGTACAGCGTGCAAACGTTTGCCGTGACTGCGTTGCTGGCATAGTCTTCCGGCATGAACCCAGGCCCCACTGCCCAGGCGACCGTCGTGACGTCTCCGTCTTCCGACCAGGCCATCCCCGACTACGTCCTGCACCTCGAACGCGCGGCCAGCTACCTTCCCAAGGAGCAGCTGCCGATCCTGCGCCGTGCCTGGGAAGTGGGCGCCAGCGCGCATGCCGGCCAGACCCGCAAGTCGGGCGAGCCCTATATCACCCATCCGGTTGCGGTGGCCGGCGTGCTCGCCGAGCTCGGCCTGGACATGGAATCGCTGATCGCCGCGATCCTGCACGACACCATCGAAGACACCCCGCTGACCCGCGAAGAGCTGGCCTCGGAATTCGGCGAGGCGGTGGCCGAGCTGGTCGATGGCGTCACCAAGCTGGACAAGCTCAAGTTCCGCGACCGGCAGGAAGCGGCGGCGGAAAGCTTCCGCAAGATGCTGCTGGCGATGTCGCGCGACCTGCGCGTGATCATGATCAAGCTGGCCGACCGCCTGCACAACATGCGCACCCTGGGCGCGCAGAGCAGCGAAGCGCGCGGCCGCATCGCGCGCGAAACGCTGGAGATCTACGCGCCGATCGCCCAGCGCCTGGGCATGAGCCTGATCAAGTCCGAGCTGCAGAACCTGGGCTTCCGCGCGCTGTATCCGTGGCGTCACGCCATCATCGAAAAACATATCCGCAGCCAGCCGGTGGTGCGGCGCGAATCGATGGCGCAGGTGGAGGTGCAGCTGTCGCAGCGGCTGGCCAAGGAAGGGCTGGAACATCGCCTGGTCAGCCGCATCAAGACGCCCTGGAGCATCTATTCGAAGATGCACGAAGAGAACAAGTCCTTCGACCAGGTGATGGATGTGTTCGGCTTCCGCCTGGTGGTGCGCTCGGTGGCCGACTGCTATCATGCGCTGGGCGCAGTGCATGCCACCTTCAAGCCGCTGGACGGGCGCTTCCGCGATTTCATCGCCATTCCCAAGGCCAACGGCTATCAGTCGCTGCACACCGTGTTGTTCGGCCCGTACGGCTCGCCGATCGAGGTGCAGATCCGCACCGAGGAGATGGACCTGATCGCCGAACGCGGCGTGGCCGCGCACTGGACCTACAAGGTCGGCTCGGCCTCGCCCAACAGCGCGCAGAGCCGTGCGCACGACTGGATCGTGGAGCTGATCGATTCGCAGCGCGCCGCAGGCTCGTCGCTGGAGTTCCTGGATAACGTCAAGGTCGACCTGTTCCCGGACGAGGTCTACCTGTTCACGCCCAAGGGCAAGATCCTGGCGTTGCCGCGCAACTCCACCGCGCTGGATTTCGCCTATGCGGTGCACACCGACGTGGGCAACCGCGCGGTCGCCTCGCGGGTGGACAAGAAACTGGTGCCGCTGCGTACCAAGTTGGTCAGCGGCCAGGCGGTGGAGATCATCACCGCGCGCTCGGCCACGCCCAAGCCGCAGTGGCTGGAGTTCGTGGTCAGCAGCAAGGCGCGTACCGCGATCCGCCACCAGCTCAAGCAGCTCGAACACGAAGATGCCGTGCAGCTCGGCCACCGCATGCTCGATCGCGCGCTGGAAGCGATGGACAGCTCGCTGGAACGCTTGCCCAAGGGGCGCCTGGATGCCTTCCTCACCGAGCATCGCTATCCACGCCTGGAAGCGCTGCTGGCCGATGTGGCGCTGGGCAACTGGATGCCGACCCAGGCCGCGCAGGCGCTGATGGCCTACGCCGAATTGCGCGGTGGCGGCCACTCCAAGCATTCGCACGAAAAGATCCTGATCGACGGCAGCGAGCGTGGCGTGATCAGCTTCGCCAACTGTTGCCAGCCGATTCCCGGCGACGAAATCATGGGCTACCACACCGCCGGCAAGGGCATCGTGGTGCACCGCCTGGATTGCCCGAACCTGGCCGAGCTGCGCAAGTCGCCCGAACGCTGGGTGCCGATCGACTGGGATTCCAGCGTCAGTGGCGACTACGACACCGCCCTGATCGTCGAGGTGGAAAACCGCACCGGCGTGCTGGCCCAGCTGGCCGCGGCGATCGCGCAAAGCCAGTCCAATATCGAGCGGGTGGATTACCTGGACCGCGACTTCAACGCCGCGGTGCTGCGCTTCAACATCCAGGTGCGCGACCGCCGCCATCTGGCCGAGGTGATGCGCCGGCTGCGGCGGCTGCATGTGGTGCAGAGCGTGGGGCGGCAGTAGGCGTCCAGGGGCGTGCCCGGGGACCGGCCTCCCGGATCGGTTCGCGGCGAAGGCGCTGCGCTTTTCTCTCTGCGGCGTAGCGCCCTGCAGGGCGGGTGAAACGGTTGATGCAGCGCAGTGCTGGCATCGTGAGTTGTACTGCAGGCGCCGCGGCGGAAGCGCTGCTTGTTCGCGACGGCGGGGACTGTGTGTGCCTGGCGGTTGTTCGATGCGATGTCTGCGCTCGGCATGTCATGCCCGCTGTTACGGCGCTGCGCGGTGTTCGTTGGACGTGGATGGCATGCACCGCACCCGCCCTCAGGACACTCCGGCGTGCGCGTGTCGGCCAACCTCGACGCCGAAGCTCTTGGAGCAGGTGTCGCTGTGTGACTGCGGCGAGCAGTCCTGCTTGAATCGCGCAGGCGCAGGTTCGCCGTGCTCAGGCAATCAATCGGCGCAGCGCCGGATTGTCGTTGTCCTGCTTCCATACCAGATGCAATTCCACCGGCGTGGCAGGCGCCTCATCGCGCAGCGGCAGGTAAACGATGCCGGCATAGCGCAGGCCGCTGGCCCCCTCGGGTACCAGCGCCATGCCCATGCCGCCGCGCACCAGCGCCAGCACCGAGTGGATCTGGCTGACGTATTGCACCGAGCGTGGCGCGATGCCGCGGCTGCCGAACAGCTGCGCCAGCAGGTCGTAGAAGTAGCGCGCCTCGTCCGGGGCGTAGTTGACCAGCGGCTGCCCATCGAAGTCCTGCAGGCACAAGCTGCTCCGCTGTGCCAGCGGCGAGTCCTCGGGCAGCGCGGCGATCAACGGCTCGCGCGCCACGCAACGACTGTGCAGGCCGGGGCGCTGGATCGGCGGGCGTAGCAGGCCGATGTCCAGCCGCCCCGCGTCCAGTGCATCCAGCTGCGCCAGGCTGACCATTTCCTTGAGCTGCAGGTCCACATCCGGTGCCTGCCTGCGCCAGCGCGCGATGGCTTCGGGCAGGAAGCGGTAGCTGGCGCCGGCGGTGAAGCCCACCGATACGCTGCCGGCATCGCCGGTACCGATCCGGCGCGCGCGCAGGCCGGCGTTCTCGGCCATGTGCAAGATCGCGCGCGCTTCTGCCAGCAGGCTGCGCCCTGCCTGGGTGAGCCGCACATGCCGGCTGTTGCGCTCCAGCAATGCGGTACCGACGCTGTGCTCCAGCAGCTGGATCTGGCGGCTCAATGGCGGCTGGGTCATGTTCAGGCGCTCGGCCGCGCGACGGAAGTGCAGTTCGTCGGCCACCGCGACGAAGCAGCGCAACTGGGGCAGGTCGAACATGGTGGCAGTCCCTTTGGGTGGGGAGTGGGGGCGAATTCGATGCTGCACGTGCAACATCGCGACGCGCGGGGCCGGGATGAATACGGCACAGGCGCCGCAGGCGGCTGCAACGAACGCGAGCATCCGCCGCGATGACGGCTACGAAAAATCGTTGCAAAGCAGCGATTTGCAGCACTTTCGCACCATCCATGCGGTGATTGATTCAATTTCAATATCAAACAATACGTAATTTGGTTTGGACCAGCAATGATCTGCGTTCCTAGGATCAGCCCATCCCCCGCCTAGGAGCGTTTGTCCGATGAGCAGCAGATATACCCCGTCCGAAATGGCCCAGGCGCTTGGCGCCGGGTTGCTGTCGTTTCCGGTCACCCATTTCGATGCCGATCTGGCGTTTGACGAGCCGGCCTATCGCGCCAACCTGGACTGGCTGTCCTCCCACCCGGCGGCCGGCTTGTTCGCCGCAGGCGGGACCGGCGAGCTGTTTTCGCTGACCCTGGACGAGGTGAACCGCGCCGTGCGTGCCGCGGTGACCCAGACCGCCGGGCGCATGCCGGTGATCGCGCCGGCCGGCTACGGCACCGCGATCGCGATCGAAATGGCGCAGGCGGCCGAACGCAGCGACGCCGACGGCATCCTGCTGTTTCCGCCATACCTGACCGAGTGCGATGCCGACGGCGTGGCCGAGCATGTCGAACGCGTCTGCAAGGCGACCTCACTGGGCGTGATCGTCTACGGCCGCGCCAACGCCAGGCTCGACGATGTGACCCTGGCGCGCGTGGCCGAACGCTGCCCCAACCTGGTGGGCTACAAGGACGGCATCGGCGACGTGGATCGCATGACCCGCATCTACGCACGGCTGGGCGACCGGCTGCTGTACGTGGGCGGCCTGCCCACCGCCGAAACCTTTGCAATGCCGTATCTGGAAATGGGCGTCACCACCTATTCGTCGGCCATCTTCAACTTCCTCCCCGAATGGGCGCTGGCGTTCTATGCCGCAGTGCGCGCCCGCGACCACGCCACCATCTACCGCGAGCTCAACGACTTCGTACTGCCGTACACGGTGTTGCGCAACCGGCGCGCCGGCTATGCGGTGTCCATCGTCAAGGCCGGCATGCGTGCGGTGGGCCGCCCGGCCGGGCCGGTGCGCTCGCCCTTGGCCGACCTGACCGAGGCCGAATTTGCGCACCTCAAGCAACTGATCGGAGGGCTCCGCTAATGCATGCCATCCAGGGTGAATCGCTGATCGGGCAGCGCTGTGTGCAAGGCACCGGTGCGCCATTCCATGGCGTGGATGCGGCCAGCGGCGCGTCGTTGCAGCCAGCGTTCGGCTCGGCGAGCGTGCAGGATCTGGAACAGGCCTGTGCGCTGGCGCACGCGGCCTTCGATATCTATCGCGACACACCGCTGGAAGCGCGCGCCGGCTTTCTGGAGACCATCGCCGAGCAGATCCTGGCGCTGGGCGATACGCTGATCGAACGCGCGATGCGCGAAAGCGGCTTGCCACGGGCACGCCTGGAAGGTGAACGCGGACGCACCGTGGGGCAGTTGCGGTTATTTGCCAACGTGGTGCGCGAAGGCAGCTGGCTGCAGGCCCGCATCGACCCCGCCATGCCGCAGCGCACGCCGTTGCCGCGCGCGGACCTGCGCCAGCGCCATATCGCGCTGGGGCCGGTGGCGGTGTTCGGCGCCAGCAACTTTCCGCTGGCGTTCTCGGTGGCCGGCGGCGATACCGCTTCGGCCCTGGCGGCCGGCTGCCCGGTGGTGGTCAAGGCGCATGGCGCGCATCCAGGCACTTCCGAACTGGTCGGCCGCGCGATCCAGGCCGCGGTGACGCAGTGCGGCTTGCCGGAAGGGGTGTTCTCGCTGCTGTTCGATGCGGGGATCGAGATTGGCGCGCAGCTGGTGGCCGATGCGCGCATCAAGGCGGTGGGCTTCACCGGCTCGCGTGCCGGCGGCATGGCGCTGGTGCAGATCGCCACCGCACGTCGCGAACCGATTCCGGTCTATGCGGAGATGAGCGCGATCAACCCGGTATACCTGTTGCCGCGGGCGTTACAGGCGCGCGCAGCGGCCCTGGGTAAGGCCTTCGTCGGCTCGCTCACCCTGGGTGCGGGACAGTTCTGCACCAACCCCGGCCTGCTGCTGGCAATCGATTCGCCGGCGCTGGATGCCTTCATCGCCTCCGCAACGCAAACGCTGCAGGAAGTCTCACCGGCGCCGATGCTCACCGCAGGCATCGGCCAGGCGTACGCGCAAGGCGTGCAACGGTTGGGTGCGCATCCGCGAGTGGCCACGCTGGCGCGTGGCGCGGCGGCGGACACGGGGCGTTGCCCGGCGGCGTTGTTCGGTACCGATGCCGATGCCTTCCTGGCCAACGAAGCGCTGCAAGCCGAGGTGTTCGGCGCCTCGTCGCTGCTGGTGCGCTGCAAGGACATCACCCAGTTGCGCGCATTGAGCGAACAGCTGGAGGGCCAGCTCACCGCCACCTTGCACATGGACGACGGCGATACCGAGCTGGCGGCCGCGCTGCTGCCGGTGCTGGAGCGCAAGGCCGGACGCATCCTGGTCAACGACTGGCCCACCGGCGTGGAGGTCTGCCACGCGATGGTGCATGGCGGCCCGTTCCCGGCCACGTCCGACAGCCGCAGCACCTCGGTGGGCACGCTGGCGATCGACCGCTTCCTGCGGCCGGTCTGCTACCAGGATTTGCCGGCGGCGCTGTTGCCGGCGGCCGTGGCGCACGGCAATCCGCTGGGCCTGTGGCGGCGCGTGGACGGCGCACTGGGCCACGACTGACCGCCCCGCTCGCAACGTTGCCTGAGGCGTGCCGGAGGAGGGTCCGGCACGCCAATCGCAGGCCCACTCGAAGTACCGAAGCGCAGTGCGCTTCCATCGTCATAGGTGAGGAACGATGATGGCTATCGATTCAAAAACGGTCGGTTCAACGGCAATCGGCGCAGCGGCGGTTCCGCGCAGGCGTTACCTGATCCTGCTGATGTTGTTCGTGGTGACCACGATCAACTATGCCGATCGCGCCACCCTGTCCATTGCCGGTTCCGCGGTCCAGGATGCACTGGGTATCGACGCGCTGCAGATGGGTTTCATCTTTTCCGCGTTCGGCTGGGCGTATGTGGCCGGGCAGATTCCCGGCGGCTGGTTGCTCGATCGCTTCGGCTCGCGCCGCGTGTACGGGCTGTCGCTGCTGGTCTGGTCATTGTTTACCGCGCTGCAGGGCTTCATCGGCTGGGTGCCGATGGCCTGGGCGGTGACCACGCTGTTCGTGCTGCGCTTTCTGGTGGGCATAGCCGAAGCACCCTCGTTTCCCGGCAACAGCCGCATCGTCGCGGCCTGGTTTCCCACCGCCGAGCGCGGCCTGGCCGCGTCCATCTTCAACTCCGCGCAGTACTTCGCCACGGTGGCGTTTGCGCCGCTGATGGGCTGGCTGGTGCATGCCTGGGGGTGGGAGCATGTCTTCCTGGTGATGGGCGGCGTGGGTGTGCTGCTGGCGCTGCTGTGGCGCAAGACCATCTATGCGCCACGCGAACACCCGCGCCTGTCTACGCAGGAGCTGGACTACATCCAGCGCAATGGCGCGCTGGTGGACATGGAGCAGGGCAACAGGCCAGGCAGCCAGCCCAGGGGCGCGCAATGGCATTACGCCAAGCAGCTGCTGTGCAACCGCATGCTGCTGGGGGTGTATATCGGCCAGTACTGCATCACCACGCTGACCTATTTCTTCCTGACCTGGTTCCCGGTGTACCTGGTGAAGGAACGCGGCATGTCGATCCTGGAAGCCGGCTTCGTGGCCTCGTTGCCGGCGGTATGCGGCTTCGCCGGCGGCGTGCTCGGCGGTTATGTCTCCGACCGCATGGTGCGGCGTGGGTATTCGCTCACCGTCTCGCGCAAGACGCCGATCGTGGTCGGCATGCTGATGTCGGTGACGATGATCGGCTGCAACTATGTGCAGGCCGAATGGATGGTGGTGGGGCTGATGGCGCTGGCCTTCTTCGGCAAGGGCATCGGCGCTCTGGGCTGGGCGGTGGTCGCCGATACCTCGCCCAAGGAAATCGCCGGCCTGTCCGGCGGCCTGTTCAACACCTTCGGCAACATCGCCGGCATCACCACGCCGATCGTCATCGGCTACATCGTCTCCACCACCGGCAGCTTCGAGTGGGCGCTGGTCTTCGTCGGGCTCAATGCCTTGCTGGCGGTGGTGTCCTATCTGGCCGTGGTTGGCGAGATCAAGCGCGTCGAACTGAAGGCGCCTCCGGGTGGCCCGGCCGCGCCTGTCACCGCACCGCGTTGATCGTCTTCGGAGACTCCTGATGACCATTCATACCTCAGCTGCAAACATCGGCACCACGCCGCGCATCACCGACATCCGCGTGGTGCCGGTCGCCGGCCAGGACAGCATGCTGCTCAATCTCAGTGGCGCGCATGCGCCGTACTTCACCCGCAACGTGCTGGTGTTGCGCGATTCGTCCGGACGCACCGGCGTGGGCGAGGTGCCTGGCGGCGCTGCCATCGCCGGTTTGTTGAACGAGGCGGCTGCGCTGATCCGCAACCGCTCCATCGCCGACTACCAGCGCATCCTCAACCAGGTGCGCACCGCCTTTGCCGACCGCGACAGCGCCGGGCGTGGCCTGCAGACCTTCGATCTGCGCATCACCATCCATGCGGTGACCGCCATCGAGGCGGCGCTGCTGGATCTGCTGGGGCAGTTCCTGGACCAGCCGGTCGCCGCGCTGCTCGGCGAAGGCCAGCAGCGCGATGCGGTGGACGTGCTGGGCTATCTGTTCTTCATCGGCGACCGCCGCAAGACCGGCCTGAGTTACCGCGACGGCAGCGCTGCACGCAACGAGTGGGAAGCATTGCGCGACGAAGAAGCGTTGACGCCTGTGGCGGTGGTGCAGCTGGCCGAAGCGGCCTATGCGAAGTACGGCTTCCGCGATTTCAAGCTCAAGGGCGGCGTGCTGCGCGGCGAGGACGAGATCGAGGCGATCCACGCGTTGCACGCGCGCTTTCCGCAGGCGCGCATCACCCTCGATCCCAATGGGGCGTGGTCGCTGCAGCAGGCCGTCGCGCTGTGCCGCGACATGCATGGCGTGCTGGCCTATGCCGAGGACCCCTGCGGTGCCGAGCAGGGCTATTCCGGCCGCGAGGTCATGGCCGAATTCCGTCGTGCCACCGGCCTGCCCACCGCTACCAACATGATCGCCACCGACTGGCGCCAGATGGGCCATGCCATCCAGTTGCAGTCGGTGGACATCCCGCTGGCCGATCCGCATTT
This sequence comes from Xanthomonas sp. BRIP62409, assembly GCF_003992965.1. NCBI lineage: Bacteria > Pseudomonadati > Pseudomonadota > Gammaproteobacteria > Lysobacterales > Lysobacteraceae > Xanthomonas > Xanthomonas sp. BRIP62409. The sequence continues at coordinate 43,498 of NZ_QEZJ01000032.1, forward strand.
CTGGACCTTGCAGGGCTCGGTGCGGGTGGCGCAACTGTGCCGCGACTGGGGCCTGACCTGGGGCTCGCATTCCAACAACCACTTCGACATTTCACTGGCCATGTTCACCCATGTGGCCGCCGCCGCGCCCGGGCGCATCACCGCCATCGATACGCACTGGATCTGGCAGGACGGCCAGCGCCTCACCCGCGCTCCGTTGCAGATTGCCGGCGGCCAGATCCAGGTGCCGGCCAGGCCAGGGCTGGGCGTGGAGCTGGACATGGACGCGCTGGAGGCCGCGCATCGCACCTACCAGAGCCTGGGCCTGGGCGTGCGCGACGATGCGGCCGCCATGCAGGCGCTGATTCCCAACTGGACCTTCGACAACAAGCGGCCGTGCCTGGTGCGCTGAGGCGTCCCGATGCCTGCTGCCGGAGTGCCGGCCGCAGCGCATGGCGGCGCGTTCACCGCAGGTGGAGAACCGAGCAATGAAACGCATGATGGCACTCAGCGGCGCCGCGCTGCTGGCGGTCGGCGCGGCCGGGCGCGCGCGCGCGCAACACCCCGACGAGGGGTTCTGGCAGGGCGCCACCGCCGAGGTCACCGCGCTGAACTTCTACTACAACCGCGACTTCCGCAGTGGCGAAGGGCAGGGCAAGCGGGCCGAATGGGCGCAGGGCTTCGTGGTCGATGCCAGAAGCGGCTACACCCGCGGTCCGATCGGCGCGGGCATGGACCTGCTGGGCATCGGCGATTTCAAGCTCGATGGCGTACGCGCCGAAGGCGGCACCGGCCTGCTGCCCAACGACGACGACGGCACCGCCCGGCATGCGCTGGTCCGGGTGGCGCCCACGCTCAAGCTGCGCGCCTCGCAGACCGAATTGAAATGGGGCAGCTTCATTCCCAACGAGCCGCTGGTGCGTGCCAGCATCACCCGCATCATGCCCGAGACGTTTCAGGGCGTGACGCTGGAATCCAAGGACATCCCGAAGCTCGACCTGCTGCTGGCCCGCTTCACCAGCGCCTGGTACCGCGACGGCGATTCGCGCGTGCCGATCACCCTGACCAACAAGAACCGCCGCTTCCTCGGTACCCCGGATTCGGATGCGTTCAATCTGGTGTCGGCCACCTACACGCTGGCCCCCGCTACCCAGCTGCGTTATCAAGGCGGGTTGATGGAGGACATCTACCGCCAGCAGCTCTACAACCTGATCCAGACCCATATGTTCGGCAAGGACCGCCTGCGCGTGGATCTGCGCTATTTCCGCACCGACGCTGTCGGCCAGTCGCGCGCCGGCCCGATCGACAACCGCATGTTCAGCAGCATGCTGTCCTGGCGCAGCGGCGGCCATGAATTCGGCGCCGGCTATCAGAAGCTGTCCGGGCCCAGCGCGATGCCCTGGCCGGGAGGTACCGATGGCAACGTCTTCAACTGGACCTTCATCAACGACTTTCTCGAACGCGGCGAGCGCAGCTGGCAGCTGCGCTACAGCATCGATGGCGACAGCATCGGCATCCCCGGCCTCAGCGTCATGGCGCGTTACATCAGCGGCGACGATGCACGGCCGGCCACCTATGCCGGCGAAGGCCGCGAGTGGGCGCGCGACGTGCTGACCACCTATCAATTCCAGGGCGAGCGCTTCAGGCACCTCAGCATCATCTGGTTCAACGGCACCTTTCGCTCCAACTACCAGCGCAATGTCGATGAAAACCGGTTGATCCTGCAGTACCGGCGCCAGTTCGACAGCCCCGACCGCTAATGCACTCCACCCCCAATGTCCTGCAAGGTAGCCCCCTGATGTCCGCAACCCAGCACGCCATGCCCTGGCTCAGCATCCGCGCCCATGCGCGCGACAATGTCGCCATTGTCGTCAACGATGGCGGCGCGCCCGCCGGCGCCACCTTCGCCGACGGTCTCACCGCCATCGAGCATATTCCGCAGGGCCACAAGATCGCCCTGGTGGACCTGCGCAAAGGCGCGGCAGTGATCCGCCTGGGCGCGGTCATCGGTACTGCCAACGCCGACATCCTGCGCGGCGCATGGGTGAGCGAGCAGTTGCTGGACATGCCGCAGGCCCCCGAGCTGACCACGCTGGATCTGTCGCTGCATCCGGCGCCGGAGCCCGAGCCACTGGAGGGCTACACCTTCCAGGGCTACCGTAATCGCGATGGCAGCGTGGGCACTCGCAACATCCTGGGCATCATGACCAGCGTGCAGTGCGTGGTCGGCGTGCTTGAGCATGCGGTCGAGCGCATCCGCGCCGAGGTGCTGCCCAGGTATCCCCATGTCGACGATGTCGTGGCGGTCAATCACGTCTACGGCTGTGGCGTGGCGATCACCGCGCCGGAGGCCATCATTCCCATCCGCACGCTGCGCAATATTGCGCGCAGCCCCAACTTCGGCGGGCAGGCGCTGATCGTGGGCTTAGGTTGCGAGAAGCTCGCACCCGAGCGTCTGCTGCCCGACGACGCCACCGAGGACGACAGTGGCGTGTATCGCCTGCAGGAAGCCAGCCTGGGCTTTGCCGACATGGTGAGTTCGATCATGGCCATGGCCGAGGAACGGCTGCGCCATCTGGACCTGCGCCGCCGCGAAGCCGTGCCGGCCAGCGAACTGGTGGTGGGCATGCAATGCGGCGGCAGCGACGCGTTTTCCGGCGTCACCGCCAACCCAGGCCTGGGCGTGGCCGCCGACCTGCTGGTGCGTGCCGGCGCCACGGTGATGTTCTCGGAAAACACCGAAGTGCGCGATGGCATCCATCTGTTGGTACCGCGCGCCGCCAATGCGGACGTGGCCAGTGCGCTGGTGCGCGAAATGGCCTGGTACGACGGCTATCTGGCACGCGGCCAGGCCGACCGCAGCGCCAATACCACGCCGGGCAACAAGAAGGGCGGGCTGGCCAACATCGTGGAGAAGGCGATGGGCTCGATCGCCAAGTCCGGCTCGTCGGCGATCAACGGCGTGGTGCCGCCCGGTGAGCGGGTCAAGGGGCGTGGATTGCAGTACTGCGCCACGCCCGCCAGCGATTTTGTCTGCGGCACGCTGCAGGTGGCCGCCGGCATGAACCTGCATGTGTTCACGACCGGGCGCGGCACCCCGTACGGCCTTGGGATGGTACCGGTGATCAAGGTCGCCACCCGCAGCGAGCTGGCGCAGCGCTGGTCCGACCTGATGGATATCGACGCTGGCGGCGTGGCCACCGGGGCCAAGACGCTGGAGCAGCTGGGCTGGGAGCTGTTCCAGCGCTATTTGGACGTGGCCAGCGGCCAACGCACCTGGACCGAGCAGCATCGCCTGCACAATGACCTGGCCCTGTTCAACCCGGCGCCGATCACCTAGGGCCATTCCGTACCCTCACCCCAACCCTCGTGCCACGCCACGGCCCGGCCCGCGATGCGGGGCGCTCCCGGGCAGGCGCACCGGCGGCGTGCAATCCGTGCCTTCTCGCCCCGCGGCTTGGGGGCTTTCAACCCACCGGCTCGCGTCAGGTGCCGGCACCTGAGTCACCAAGCCGGTCCTGCGCCTTCACCAGTCGCTCCCCTGCCGCATGCGCCGATACAATGCGCGCTTGTTTTCAGTGTTGACGGAGTTCCCATGTCCCAGATCATCCATACCGATCAGGCGCCTGCCGCCATCGGTCCGTATTCCCAGGCCGTGCGCGCCGGCAACACCGTGTATTTCTCCGGGCAGATCCCGCTGGACCCGGCCACCGGCGAGATCGTGCCCGGCGACATCGGCGCGCAGGCACGCCGCGCGTTCGACAACCTCAAGGCAGTTGCGGAAGCGGCCGGCGGCTCGCTCGACAGGATCGTGCGACTGGGCCTGTACCTCACCGATCTGGGTCAGTTCGCCGCCGTCAATGCGGTGATGCAGGAGTATTTCCAGGCGCCGTTCCCCGCGCGTTCGACCATCGAGGTCTCCGGCCTGCCCAAGGGCGCCGGCTTCGAGGTCGATGCGGTGATGGTGCTCGACTGATCCAGCTCGGCTGATCCGAGCGCCCTGTCGTGCCGCGCGCAGCGACCCTCACCCCGCGCCTGGCCGTCGCAGGCCAGGCCTCGCTTGCCAGCCTGCCCGGCGTCGGCCCGAAAGTGGCCGGGAAATTTGCTGCGCGCGGCATCTTGACGCTGCAGGATCTGTGGCTGCATCTGCCCTTGCGCTACGAGGACCGCACGCGGCTGACCACGATCGCGCAGTTGCAGAGCGGTGTGCCGGCGCAGATCGAGGGGCGCGTGGACGCGGTGGAGCGCGGCTTCCGCTTTCGCCCGGTGTTGCGCGTGGCGGTCTCGGACGAGTCGCACGGCAGCGTGGTGCTGCGCTTCTTCCATTTCCGCGCCGCGCAGGTGGCGCAGTTCGCACCGGGCACGCGGTTGCGGGTGTTCGGCACGCCCAAGCCGGGACAGAATGGCTGGGAAATCGTGCATCCCAGCTACCGTGTGCTGGCACCTGGCGAGGATGCCGTGCTGGGTGACAGCCTGGACCCGGTCTATCCGGTCCTGGAAGGCGTGGGCCCGGCCACGCTGCGCAAGCTCATCGGCCAGGCGCTGGAGCGGTTGCCGGAAGAGGCCGCGCTGGAACTGCTGCCGCCGCACTGGTTGCAGGACCAACAACTGCCCTCGCTGCGCGCCGCGCTGCTGACCATGCATCGCCCGCCGGTGAACACCGACCCGCAGCAGTTGCTCGCCGGTGGGCATCCGGCCCAGCAGCGTCTGGCGATCGAAGAACTGCTGGCGCATCAGCTCAGCCTGCGCCGCCAGCGCATCGCCCTGCAGCGATTCCGCGCGCCGCTGCTGCCGGGCAACGGCACCCTGGTGCAGCAACTGCGTGCGGCATTGCCGTTCCAGCTCACCGGCGCGCAGCAGCGCGTGTTCGCACAGATTGCCCGCGACCTGGCCAAGCCGTCGCCGATGCTGCGGCTGGTGCAGGGCGATGTCGGCAGCGGCAAGACCGTGGTTGCGGCATTGGCGGCGATGCTGGCGGTGGAGCAGGGCAAGCAGGTCGCACTGGCCGCGCCGACCGAGCTGCTGGCCGAGCAGCACCTCACCAATCTGCGTGGCTGGCTGGAACCGCTGGGCGTGCGCATCGTCTGGCTGGCCGGCAAGGTCACCGGCAAGGCGCGCGCCGCGGCGATGGCCGAGGTGGCCTCCGGCCAGGCGCAGGTGGTGGTCGGCACGCATGCCTTGATGCAGGACGCGGTGGTCTTCCACGATCTGGCGCTGGCCATCATCGACGAGCAGCACCGCTTCGGCGTGCATCAGCGCCTGGCCTTGCGCGACAAGGGGGCCGCTGCCGGCAGCGTGCCGCATCAGTTGGTGATGACCGCCACGCCGATTCCGCGCACCCTGGCGATGTCCACCTATGCGGACCTGGATGTCTCGGCGATCGACGAACTCCCGCCCGGGCGCACCCCGGTGCAGACCATCGTGCTCAGTGCCGAGCGTCGGCCGGAGCTGGTCGAGCGCATCCGCGCCGCCTGTGCCGAAGGGCGTCAGGCCTACTGGGTCTGCACCCTGATCGAAGAAAGCGAGGAGCCCGGCAAGGACGCGCCCAGCGGCCCGCCAAGGATCGAAGCGCAGGCGGCGGAGGTCACCTTCCAAGCCCTGTCCGCGCAATTGCCCGGGGTGCGTGTGGCACTGGTGCACGGGCGCATGAAAGCGGCCGAAAAACAGAAAGCCATGCTGGATTTCAAGCAGGGCCGCACCGACCTGCTGGTCGCCACCACGGTGATCGAGGTCGGCGTGGACGTGCCCAACGCCTCGCTGATGATCATCGAAAACGCCGAGCGCCTGGGCCTGGCGCAGTTGCACCAGTTGCGCGGCCGGGTCGGGCGCGGCGCGGCCGCGTCCAGTTGCGTGCTGCTGTATCAGGCGCCGCTATCGATGATGGCGCGGCAACGCCTGGAAACCATGCGCCAGACCAACGACGGCTTCGTGATCGCGGAAAAGGATCTGGAGCTGCGCGGCCCCGGCGAATTGCTGGGCACCCGCCAGACCGGCCTGGCCAGCTTCCGCATCGCCGATCTCACCCGCGATGCCGGGTTGCTGCCGCGCGTGCAGGTGCTTGCCGAGCGGCTGCTGGCCGACGCGCCGGAGATTGCCGACCGTGTGGTCGCGCGCTGGATCGGCAGCGCGGTGCGTTACGCCGCGGCTTGAGTGGCGGGGATTGGGGAATCGGGAATCGGGAATCGTAAAAGCAAGGCTGCTGCGTCCTGGGCGTCCCGCTGATTCGCTTGGCCGGCTGATCCTTGCGAAGATGCGGCGACGAATCCCGAATCCCGAATCTCCAATCCCATGACCAAAAAGATACCGCTGCTGATCGACACCGACCCGGGCGTGGACGACGCGCTGGCCTTGCTGATGGCCTTCAACGACCCCCGGCATGAGGTCGTTGGCCTGACCATCGCCGCCGGCAACGTCGGCCTGGAGCACACCGTGCGCAATGCCTTGAAGGTCTGCGAGATTGCCGGGCGTGAGGATGTGCCGGTCTACGCGGGCTGCCCGCAGCCGCTGCTGCATCCGTCGGTGGACGCGGCGCATGTGCATGGCATCGACGGTTTCGGCGATGTCGGCCTGGCGCCGGCCAGGCGTACTGCCGAGACCGAGCATGCTGCACTGGCCATCCTGCGCCTGTCGCACGAATACGCCGGTGAACTGCTGCTGGTGGCGCTCGGTCCGCTGACCAATTTGGCGCTGGCGCTGACGCTGGATCCGACCCTGCCGCAGCGGGTGGCGCGGCTGGTGGTGATGGGCGGGGCGCTGACCGGGCATGGCAACATCACCGCGGCGGCCGAATTCAACATCGGCTTCGACCCGGAAGCGGCGCACATCGTATTCCGCGGCTTTCCGCAGTTCGACGTGGCCGACTGGGAAGCCACCATCGCCCACGGCCTGCTGCATCGCGATGTCGAGCAATGGCTGGCGGCCGACTCGGCGCAGGCGCGGTTCTACGAGGAAATCTCGCGCAAGACCCGCCTGTGGTCCGAAGACAGCCGCGGCGAGTACTGGTACGCCGCCGATGCACTGGCGATGGCGTTCGCGCTGCACCCGGAAGGTGCCCAGCGGCTGGAGCAGCGTCCGGTCCATATCGAGTTGACCGGTACGCATACCCGCGGGATGACCCTGGTGGACTGGAACCGGCAGGGTGGCGCGCCCGACAATGCCAACCTGTTGCTGGAGTACGACCGCCGGCAGTTCTACGGTCTGGTCGGGGCGGCGCTGGCGGCGGGTTAGGGTGATCTTGCGCCGGGCGTCTGGAGGCCGCTATAATGCCCGGCTTATCCAGGCAGCCCGGCGCCAAGTCCATGAAAGATAACGTTCATCCCAGCTACAACGACGTCGTCTTCCACGACGTGACGTCCGATTTCAAGATTCTGACCCGTTCCACCATGAGCTCGAAAGAGACCGTGAAGTGGGAAGACGGCCAGGAATACCCGCTGATCAAGGTGGATATCTCCTCGGCATCGCACCCGTTCTATACCGGCAAGCACAAGGTGATCGACACCGGCGGCCGGATCGACAAGTTCCAGAAGCGCTACGCGCGCTGAGCTTGCAGGACGGGCTGTACCGGCAGCGGCCGCGCATTGCGCGGCCGTTGTTTTTTGGGGCCTTGGCAACTTCGTTTTCACGCCTTCGATAGGGGCGTCTACGACTTCTGTCCAAGCGACGGCCAAAATGCTGCTGTGCGATAATGACGTGATCCGGGGCGATGCCCTGGACTTCCATCACGTGCCTGCCCATCCGGTGACAGGCGCCTTCCACTGAAGGAGCGTACACAGTGTCCGATCTTGATCAGGTCACGCTCAACGCCGGCGACAAGTCGGTCGTTCTGCCGGTTCTCAAGCCCACGCTTGGCAATGATTGCGTCGATATCTCAAAGCTGACCAAAGAAACCGGTCTGTTCACCTACGACTCGGGCTTCACCGCCACCGCCAGCTGCAAGTCGGCCATCACCTACATCGATGGCGACAACGGCGTGTTGCTGTATCGCGGCTACCCGATCGAACAGTTGGCCGAGAAGTCCAGCTTCCTCGAAGTCTCGTACCTGCTGATGAACGGCGAGCTGCCGACCGCGGACGAGTTCAAGAAGTTCGACCACGAAGTGACGCATCACACGATGATGCACGAGTCGCTGAAGAACTTCCTCGGTGGTTTCCGCCATGACGCCCATCCGATGGCCATGCTGGCCGGTTCGGTCGCCTCGCTGTCGGCGTTCTATCACGACACCCTGGACCTCAACGATCCGGAGCAGCGCCGTCAGGCCGCCATCCGTCTGATCGCCAAGGTGCCGACCCTGGCTGCTGCCGCGTACCGCTATTCGATCGGCTGGCCGATCCGCTACCCGCGCAACAACCTCAACTACGTCGACCGCTTCCTGCACATGATGTTCGAAGTGCCGAGCGAGCCGCTGGAGATCAATCCGGTGGTGGCCAAGGCGCTGGATCTGCTGTTCATCCTGCATGCCGATCACGAGCAGAACGCCTCGACCTCGACCGTGCGTCTGGTCGGTTCGACCGGTGCCAATCCGTACGCATCGGTCGCAGCGGGCATCACCGCGCTGTGGGGCCCGGCACACGGCGGCGCCAACGAAGCCGTGCTGAAGATGCTGGAAGAGATCGGCACCGCCGACAACGTCGAGTCCGCCGTGGCCAAGGCCAAGGACAAGAACTCCTCGTTCCGCCTGATGGGCTTCGGTCACCGCGTCTACAAGAACTTCGACCCACGCGCCAAGATCATCCGCGAGATGACCCACAAGGTGCTGGGCGAGCTGGGCGTCAACGATCCGCTGCTGGAAGTGGCGTTGAAGCTGGAAGAAGCCGCGCTGAAGGACGACTATTTCGTGCAGCGCAAGCTGTACCCGAACGTCGACTTCTATTCCGGCCTGATCTACAAGGCGCTGAATATTCCGGTGGAGATGTTCACCGTGATGTTCGCCATTGCACGCACCGCCGGCTGGGTGTCGCATTGGCTGGAGCAGCAGGTCGACCCGGAAATGAAGATCGGCCGTCCGCGCCAGATCTACACCGGCTACGACAAGCGCGACTACACCGACAGCGCCAAGCGCTAAACGCCCGCGGTTGCCTGCTTGAACGAACGCCCCGCATTGCGGGGCGTTTGCTTTTGCGGGTTGGCGTTGTGGTCAGTGGTCACGCGTCATGGCGCGCTGCGATCAGCGCGTGCGCGGCAGGGCATCGCCACCGTCCTCTTCTGCCAACAACTGACGCAGCTGGGCGGCCGAGGCGCGCTGCATCGGCTTTTCGTCCAGCTGCGACAACGGCGCCTGGCGTAGGGCGTCGTACGGCAGCACCGTCAGGTCGAAGGTCAGTTCCTCGGCACTGAACAACCAGACCGGAAACTCGCCAGTCCGCTCGCGGTCCAGGCGCAGCCGGCGCGTCCGCAATTCGGCAGGAATGCGGTGTTCTTCCAGAAACCGCTGCACGGCATCGGCATCGTCGCTGTGCAGCTGCAACTGCACCGGCGCATTGGCGTCGGCCGTGCCATCGAGCACCGGGCCGGCCAGGCGCGGCTGGAACGGGCCGAGAAACTCAAGCGCGCGCAACGCCGCTTCGCGGCGCTGGCGCAAGCGCAGCCCGTGCGCCGGTCCGGCGAACAGGCGTTGGTGCTCGCGCAGGGCGTCTTCGATCTCGCGATTGCGCGGCAGCGATGCGTCGTCGTGGATGCCCAGCCGGCTGGCCGCCTTGAGCTTGGCCTGATGAAAATCGCGGATGCCGCCTTCGGCCATCAACCGGGCTGCTTCGTGCGCCAGGCGGTGGCGCCGTTCTCGGGTTCGCGTATCGGCGTGTTCGCGCGCGTGATGCATGACCGGGCTCCCCTCATGAACCTGGTTCGACTCTACAACAGCGGCATGACGGTGTGGCGAAGGTCACAGGGCGCAGGCCCGATGGACCGTGCTCGATGACCGCAAGCACGCGCAGGCATGCGTTGCACCATCGCTGCCGCTACGTGCCGAGCCCAGGGAATCGGCCGGCCTGCGCCGTTCCGATTCCCCATTCCCGATTCCCGAATCCCGGCACTCAGAAAATATCGAACGCCTTCTCGTCCTGCTGCTCCTGCAGGCCGTAGTCGTAATCCTGCAGGCGATCCAGGTCCTCGTTCTTCACCCATTCCACCGCGCCATTGATGGTGGCCTGGGTCATGCCGTCGGGCGGGTCGTTGGCGGCGATCGGCTTGTCCTTCAGGGCCACGCGCATGTACTCGATCCAGATCGGCAATGCGGCCTTGCCGCCGTATTCGCGATAGCCGAGCGAGCGGAAGTCGTCGCGGCCCACCCACACCGTGGTGGCATAGGGACCGCCGAAGCCGGAGAACCAGGCGTCACGGTGATCGTTGGTCGAGCCGGTCTTGCCGCCGACGTCCTCGCGCCCCAGTACCTTGGCCGCGGTACCGGTGCCGCGCTGGACCACGTCGCGCATCATCGACACCAGCTGGTAGGCAGTGCGCTCGTCGATGGCGCGCGGTGCGATCTTGGTTTCGGCAGTGGCTGCCGGGGCGGTCTCCGCCGGCGTGGCCGTGGTCGGCTCGATCGACTTGGGCAGCGCCGGGGCGCCGAAGTTGAAACCGTCCACCACCTGGCTCACCGGTGCGACATTGCCGCCCTGCAGTGCGCAGGTACGGCAGGCCACTGCCGGCACTTCCTTGAAGACGACATTGCCGTCGCGGTCCTTGACCTCGTCCACGATCCAGGTGTCCACGCGCGAGCCGCCGTTGGCGAACACCGCATAGCCGCGCGCGACCGACAATGGCGTCAGCGATGCGGTACCCAGTGACATCGACAGGTTGGGCGGCAGCTCGGCCTCCTGGAAGCCGAACTGGCTGATGTATTTACGTGCGAAATCGACGCTGATCGCGTCCAGCAGGCGTACCGACACCAGGTTGCGCGATTGCACCAATGCCTCGCGCAGCCGCATCGGGCCGCGGAAGCCGCCGCCGTCGTTCTGCGGCGACCAGGTCTTGCCGCGGCGGTCGCGGAACACCACCGGGGCATCGAGCACGATCGAGGCGGGGTTGAAGCCCTTTTCGAACGCAGCCGCATACACGAACGGCTTGAAGCTGGAGCCCGGCTGGCGGCGTGCCTGGGTGGCACGGTTGAACTTGTTGCCGGCGAAGCTGAAACCGCCGACCAGCGCGCGCAGCGCGCCGCTGTTGGCATCCAGCGACACCAGCGCGGCCTGGCCGCGCGGCAATTGGTCGATGATCCATTCGCCGTCTTTTTCGCCGGCGCGGATGCGGGTCAGGTCGCCGCGCGTCAGCAACTTGGCCGGGGTCTTGTTGGTCCAGCGGCTGGCGCTGGCCGGCAGGGTCAGCTCGGTCTTGTCACTCTGCACGACAGTCACGCCGCCGTCGGCATTGGTGCGCGCCACGATCACCGCGCGCAGGCCGCCCTGGGTGAACACGCCGGACAGATGCTTGGCCAGTGCCGCTGCATCCGCGTCGGCGGGGACATCGAAATGCTGTTCGACGCCATGCCAGCCATGCCGGTGGTCGTACAGGCGCAGGCCGTCGGCAACCGCTGCATCCGCGCCGGTCTGCAGTTTGGCATCGATGGTGGTGGTGACGTGGTAACCCTTGTTGAGCACATCGCCGCCGTACTTGGCGATCATTTCCTGGCGCACCAGCTCGGCCACATACGGGGCGTAGACCTCGACCGGCGGCTCATGCGGCTTGGCGTGCATCGGCACCGCCTTGGCCGCATCGGCTTCGGCCTGGCTGACAAAGCCCAGGTCGGCCATGCGTTGCAGCACGTAGTAATCGCGACGTTCCTGGGCACGCTCCGGATTGCTGATCGGGTTGCCGCTGGACGGGAACTTGGGGATGCCGGCCAGCGAGGCCATCTCGTCCAGGCTCAGTTCGCTCATCTTCTTGCCGTAGTAGTACTCGGCCGCAGCACCCACGCCGTAGGCGCGGTTGCCGAAGAAGCTCTTGTTGAGATACAGCTCGAAGATCTCGTCCTTGCTCAGCTCACTTTCGATCTTGCGTGCCAGCAGGATCTCGGCCAGCTTGCGGGTGTAGCTGTACTCGGAACTGAGGAAGAACTGCCGCGCCACCTGCTGGGTGATGGTCGAACCACCCGGCACCCGCTTGGCGTCGGTGCTGGCCAGCAGCCACACCGCGCGGGCAATGCCCTTGTAATCCACACCGCCGTGCTCGTAGAAGCGCGCATCCTCGGTGGCCAGGAAGGCCTGCTTCAGGCGCAGCGGCACGTCCTTCATCTGGATGGGATAGCGCCGGGTCTCGCCATAGACGGCCATCAGGCGGCCATCGCTGGAGTAGACATACATCGGCTCCTGCAGTTCGACCTGCTTGAGCGACTGCACGTCCGGCAGCTTGGAGGAAACAGCGTAATACAGGCCGCCGGCAGCAATAGCGCCAAGCAGGGCGAGCACCACGAACGCGGCCAGGATCCAGCCCAGCCAACGACGAATACGGGGCATGTTGAGAGAGATTCCGATTGCAGATTTCTTGGTCACAGAGTATAGATGACGCCGGGTTTGGCTGGGGCCGAACTCTGGGGATCGCAGCAGACAGCACTGGGGTCACGGTCGCGGGGCCATTGCCTCGCGCGTGAAGGGCTTGTCTACTGTTAAAATTTGATTATTAATACGAGGGCGCAGACTGCGTCCAAGTGCCCATCGGCAGGGGAGTTTCCGTGGGGCTTCTACCCAAGAGTCAGTCGCCACTTATTGGTGTCGATATCAGTTCCACTGCGGTCAAGCTCCTGCAGCTGTCGCGCAGCGGGAATCGTTTCCGCGTGGAACATTACGCTGTAGAGCCGTTGCCGCCGAATGCGGTCGTGGAAAAGAACATCGTCGAAGTCGAGGCGGTGGGCGAGGCCATCCGCCGCGCCATCAACCGTTCCGGCAGCAAGGCCAAGAATGCCGCAGCCGCGGTGGCCGGGTCGGCGGTGATCACCAAGCTGATCCCGATGCCGGCCGATCTGGACGACAGCGATCTGGAAGCGCAGGTCGAACTGGAAGCCACCAATTACATCCCGTACCCGATCGAGGAAGTGAATCTCGACTTCGAGGTGCTCGGCCCGATGCCCAACAGCCCGGACATGGTCCAGGTGCTGCTGGCGGCCTCGCGTTCGGAAAATGTGGAACTGCGCCAGTCTGCGCTGGAACTGGGTGGCCTGACCGCCAAGGTCATGGACGTGGAGGCCTTCGCGGTCGAGAACGCCTTTGCCCTGGTCGCCAGCGAGCTGCCGGTGGCTGCCGATGCGGTGGTGGCGCTGGTGGACATCGGCGCGACCATGACCACGTTGAGCGTGCTACGCGCCGGTCGCAGCCTGTATAGCCGCGAGCAGGTGTTCGGCGGCAAGCAGCTCACCGACGAGGTGATGCGCCGGTACGGGCTGACCTACGAAGAGGCCGGCCTGGCCAAGCGTCAGGGCGGTTTGCCGGAAAGCTACGAGGTCGAAGTGCTGGAGCCGTTCAAGGAGGCGACAGTGCAGCAGATCAGCCGTTTGCTGCAGTTCTTCTACGCAGGCAGCGAATTCAATCGCGTCGACTGCATCGTGCTGGCCGGTGGTTGCGCGGCGCTGTCGCGCCTGCCGGAAATGGTGGAAGAGCAGCTCGGCGTGACCACCGTGGTCGCCAACCCGCTTGCGCAGATGACGCTGGGCCCGAAGGTCCAGGCCCATGCGCTGGCGCTGGATGCACCTGCATTGATGATTGCCACCGGCCTGGCCCTGAGGAGCTTTGACTGATGGCAAGAATCAATCTATTGCCCTGGCGCGCCGAGCGCCGGAAGGCGCGCGAGCGCGAGTTCTATTCGATGCTGGGCTTCGCCGCGCTGGGCGGAGTGCTGCTGTCTGCACTGATCTGGTTCTACTACGACGCGCAGATCAGCGGCCAGACCGAGCGCAATGCGTTCCTGACCACCGAAATCGACAAGGTCAAGGCGCAGAACGAAGAGATCAAGGAGCTCGACAAGAAAAAGGACCGTCTGCTCGCCCGCAAGAAGGTGATCGAGGAACTACAGGCCAATCGCTCGCAGATGGTGCACCTGTTCGACTCGCTGGTGCGCACCATTCCCGATGGCGTGGCCTTGACCAACATCAAGCAGGACGGCGACATCCTGACCCTGGAAGGTCGCTCGCAGTCCAATGCGCGCGTCAGTGCCTACATGCGCAACCTGGAAGGCTCGGGCTGGATGACCAATCCGGACCTGTCGATCATCGAGGCCAAGAGCCAGGACAAGACCGGGCAGCCTGCCGCATCTGCGACGGACACCACGGCGCTGCCGTACGTATTCACGCTCAAGGTCAAGCTGGCCAATCCGAACGAGGCTGACAAGAACGGCACCGCACCGGTCGACGCGCAAGCGCCGGGCGCAACGCCGGCCGGGACCGCACCCGCGGGCGCGCCAGCGGCGACACCTGCAGCGCCTGCACCTGCCACGCCGCCGGCCGCTGCGCCTGTGCAGCCAGCGCCGGTGCCAGCCAATCGGCCGCAGGAGGGGGCGGCGTCATGAGTAAGAAAGCATTCAAGCTCAGCGATCTGGATTTCAACAACATCGGCGGCTGGCCGCAGCAGGCACGCATCGTGTTCTGCGTGGTGGTCGGCCTGTTCATCATGGTGCTGGCCTGGTTCCTGCTGATCAGCGGCAAGCGCGATGAACTCGAAAGCCTGGAAGGCACCGAAACACAGCTGCGCACCGAGTTCGAGACCCAGCAGGGCCGTGCGGTGAATCTGGAGCCGCTCAAGCAGCAGCTCGCGCAGATGGAGCAGGTGCTGCAGCAGATGCTGCGCCAGCTGCCCAGCAAGACCGAAATGCCGGATTTGATCATCGACATCTCGCAGACCGCGTTGTCCAGCGGCCTGTCCAACGAGTTGTTCCAGCCGGGTCCGGAGTCGCCGAAGGAGTTCTACGCCGAAAAGCCGATCGCCTTGCGCATGGTGGGCAGTTACCACCAGTTCGGTGCCTTCGTCAGCGGCGTGGCGTCGCTGCCGCGCGTGGTGATCCTGACCATGCACGACATCAACCTCAAGCCGAAGGATCCCAAGGCCGGCATCACGCCGCGCGGGGCGCTGGAACTGTCCGGCACGGTCAAGACCTATCGTTATCTGGACGATGAGGAAATGGCCGAGCAGGAGAAGGCGGCGGCCGACGCTGCGAAGAAGGGCGGCCAATGACCATGAGACTGCTCAAGATCCTGTCCTGCGTGGCGCTAATGGCTGTATTGCCGGCGTGTACGCGCGGTGTGACCAGCACCCCGGGCGATGCGCCGAATCTGGAAGCCTGGGTTGCCGAGGTGCGCGCACGTCCGGCGCCGCCGTTGGAGCCATTGCCGGTGATGCAGCAGTTCGAGACGTTCGAATATGCGGCGCAGTCGATGCGCGACCCGTTCAGCGATGCCTGGGTCAGTGCCGAAGGCGGCAATGGCACGCGTCCGGATCCGAACCGGCGCAAGGAGCCGCTGGAAGCCTATCCGCTCGACGCCCTCGACATGGTGGGGACCATTGGTGGCGGCGCGGGTCTGGTCGCCCTGGTCATGGCACCGGACAAGGTGACCTACCGGGTACGGCCGGGTGTGTATCTGGGACAGAGCGATGGCCGGGTCACCGGGGTCTACGAAGACCGCATCGAGCTGATTGAACTTGTGCCGGACGGTGCGGGTGGATGGCTTGAACGGCCGGCCGCGCTCGCGCTGGATGATCAATAAAGTGATAGGGGATAGCACGATGACGTTTTCCAATGCCCAGCGGCTGCGTCCGGTTCGACGCCACGTGGCACTTCGGGCCTGCGCGTTGGGGTTCGCGCTGGCGCTGGCGAGTGGTGGCGCGGTCGCGGCGGCGGCACTGAAGCAGCCCGCGCAGGATCCGGCCAAGACCGCTCCGGCGAGCCTGGCGGTGTCCAAGATCGATTTCAAACGGGGCGAGGATGGCACGGGTCGTCTGATCCTGCAGTTCGACGGCCAAGGCGCCAGCCCGGACCTGCGTACGCAGGGCGACAACGTGCTGGTCGACATCAGCAACGCGCGGTTGCCCGCCGAACTGCAGCGCCCGCTCAACGTCACCGACTTCGCAACGCCGGTGCAACGTGTCGAGGTCAAGCCGTCCGGCTCGGGTTCGCAGCTGGTGCTGTCGACCAAGGGCGCGTTCGATTCGCTGGCCTACCAGACCGGCAACGAATACGTGGTCGAAATCACTCCGCGCAAGGGCCAGCCCGCGGTCGGTGGCGTCAGCGCCGCAGCCGTCACCCAGGCCGCGGCGCAGATCGCCGCGCGCGGTTACAGCGGCCGCCCGGTGACGTTCAACTTCCAGGACGTGCCGGTACGCACCGTGCTGCAGCTGATCGCCGAGGAGTCCAACCTCAACATCGTCGCCTCCGACACCGTGCAGGGCAATGTCACCCTGCGGCTGATGAACGTGCCGTGGGACCAGGCGCTGGACATCGTGCTGCGCGCCAAGGGCCTGGACAAGCGCCGCGACGGCGGCGTGGTGTGGGTCGCCCCGCAGCCGGAGCTGGCCAAGTTCGAGCAGGACAAGGAAGACGCCCGCATCGCGATCGAGAATCGCGAGGATCTGATCACCGATTACGTGCAGATCAACTATCACAACGCAGCGGTGATCTTCAAGGCGCTGACGGAGGCCAAGGGGATTGGTGGCGGTGGTGGCGGTCAGGGCGGTGGTCAAGGTGGGCAAGGTGGCCAGCAGGACAACGGATTCCTGTCGCCTCGCGGTCGCCTGGTTGCCGATGAGCGCACCAATACATTGATGATCAGCGATATTCCGAAGAAGGTCGCGCAGATGCGCGAGCTGATCTCGCATATCGATCGCCCCGTGGATCAGGTGTTGATCGAGAGCCGTATCGTGATCGCGACGGACACGTTTGCGCGCGACCTCGGTGCGCGATTCGGAGTCACCGGTGCGACGGGTCGGGGTATCTTGAGTGGCTCGCTGGAAAGTAACGTCAACTACCTCAACACCTCTGCGCAAGCTGCTCTGGAGCGCGCTAATAGTGGCACGCAGACGACGTTGCCGGCGCATCTGTTTCCGTCCGGCCTGAACGTCGATCTTGGGGCTGGCGGCTTCACGAACAGCGGCGCAGCAGGTCTTGCCTACACACTATTGGGTTCCCACTTCAACCTGGATATCGAGCTGTCGGCGATGCAGGAAGAAGGCCGGGGCGAAGTCGTTTCCAATCCGCGCATCGTGACTGCCAATCAGCGTGAAGGCGTCATCAAGCAGGGCCGCGAGATCGGTTACGTCACAATCAGCGGCGCGGGTGTTGCAGGCGGTGGCTCACAGGCTAACGTCCAGTTCAAGGAGGTCTTGCTCGAGCTGAAAGTGACGCCGACCATTACCAACGACAATCGTGTCTTCCTCAATATGAACGTCAAGAAGGACGAAGTCGCCCGTTTCATTACCTTGCCGCAGTACGGCACCGTGCCGGAAATCAATCGTCGTGAAGTCAATACGGCGGTTCTGGTGGCAGATGGTGAAACGGTGGTGATCGGTGGCGTGTACGAATTTACTGATCGGGAAAGCGTTTCGAAGGTGCCGTTCCTGGGAGACATTCCGTTCCTGGGCAATCTGTTCAAGAAGCGCGGGCGTAGCAAGGAGAAAGCCGAGCTACTGGTCTTCGTAACTCCCAAGGTATTGCGGGTTGCAAACGCAGCACGGTAACCGCGCTCGATACGATGGAGACAAGGGGGGGCCGCGAAAGCGGCCTTCTTCCTTTTTATCATGCGTGCTCCGGATCAAAGGGGTGGAGAAACCACGTCCCTCCCCAAATGGAAGGCTTGCGGAGTGCCGCAGGAGCCGGCCATCCGCCGTATGCCCGGCAGCATGACCCTGGTCACTCACTGAACATCTTCCTGGCCTGCAGTGAACCAATCGCGCTCGAATCGGTCACACTGGGCCTATGAACGCACCGCCGCTCTTGCCCCCCGAAGCCGCTGCCGCGCCCGCCGAGGACCGGTTGCATCGTCAATTCACCTTGCTGCGCGAGTCGCTGACGCAGCGCATCGTGGGCCAGTCTGCGCTGGTCGAACGCTTGCTGATCGCCTTGCTGGCCGATGGGCATTTGCTGGTCGAGGGCGCGCCCGGTCTGGCCAAGACCACCGCGATCCGTGCGCTGGCCTCGCGGCTGGAAGCGGATTTTGCGCGGGTGCAGTTCACCCCGGATCTGCTGCCTTCCGATCTGACCGGCACCGAGATCTGGCGGCCACAGGACAGCCGGTTCGAGTTCATGCCCGGGCCGATCTTCCATCCGATCCTGCTGGCCGACGAGATCAATCGAGCACCGGCCAAGGTGCAGTCGGCGCTGCTGGAAGCGATGGGCGAGCGCCAGGTTACCGTCGGGCGGCACACCTATGCGCTGCCGCAGCTGTTCCTGGTGATGGCAACGCAGAACCCGATCGAGCAGGAGGGCACCTTCCCGTTGCCCGAGGCGCAGCTGGATCGCTTCCTGATGCATGTCCGTATCGGCTATCCACAGGCCGATGCCGAGGCCGAGATCCTGCGTCTGGCACGTGAAGCCGCGCGCGATACCCTAGAAAAGCACGAAACGGTGCCCGACAAGATCCCGCTGGAAGATGTCTTTGCCGCGCGGCGTGTCGTGCTGGACGTGCATCTGGCCCCGCAGCTGGAGCGCTACCTGATCGAGATCGTGCTCGCGTCGCGCGATGCCCAGCGCTACGACCCGGCATTGGCGCGGCGGATCGCCTGGGGCGCGAGCCCGCGTGGGTCGATCGCGCTGGAGCGCTGCGCACGTGCGCGTGCATGGCTGGCCGGGCGCGACTACGTGACCCCGGACGATATCCGCGCAATCGCCCCGGACGTGCTGCGTCATCGCGTGCTGCCCAGCTACGAGGCCACTGCCGAAGGCTGGGATGGCGAACGCCTGGTCGCCGCCCTGCTGGAAAAGATTCCGCTGCCCTGATCGGGTAGCGTGTCGCTGAGGTATGCCGTCCTCTGACCAGAATCCGATGTCTTCGATGCCGTCTTCTTCCCCTGTCACCGCGCCGCCGTCGATCGCCGGCGATGGACTGCGGCCGACGCTGGCGGAGTTGATCGCGCTGCGCGGCACCACGATCCATCGCGGGCAGCCAGGGCGTGGCCGCCATGGACTGGTCGGGCCGGTGCCCGCGGCAACGCGCGGGCGCGGGATGGAATACGCCGAGTCGCGCGAGTACGTGGCGGGTGACGATGCGCGGCATATCGACTGGCGCGTCACTGCGCGTACCGGGCGTGCGCATACGAAATTGTTTCAGGCCGAGCGCGAACGCTTGAGTCTGATTGTGGCCGATACCTCGCCGGCACTCTTCTTCGGCACGCGGGTGCGCTACAAATCGGTGCAGGCCGCACGTGCCGGCGCGGTTGCGGCGTGGCTGGCGCAGCGGCAGGGCGACCGCATCGCCGCCCTGCGCGGCACTGCCAGCGAGGCGCCGATTGCGCCGCGCTCGGGGCAACGCGGCGTATTGCCGGTACTGGATGCCTTGGCGCGCTGGTATGCGCAGCCGCCGTCCGGCGACGCGGGCCTGGAGGTGGCACTGGACCATGCCGCGCGGCTGCTGCGCCCGGGCGCGCGGCTGACCGTGCTGGCCGACGCGCGCAGCGCCAGCAGGATTTCTGCCACGCGCTGGTCCGGGCTGGCCCTGCATCATGAGGTGGTGGTGATCGTGCTGGTCGACCCCCTGGAGCTGGCGCCACCGGCCCGCGCACTGAGCTTCGACGTGCGCGGCGAGCGTATTGCGATCGATCTGTCCACGCAGGCCGGACGGGCGCGTTGGCAGGCCGAATTCGTGGCGCCGCTGGAGCAGTTGACCTCGGTCTTGCAGGCACGCGGCGTGCGCCTGCATCGCCTGTCCACCGACGATGCCAGCGATGCCTGGCTGGGCGGCGGCGCTGCCGCGCGGAGCCTGTGACGATGGCACCGCAATCGCTGCCGCTGCGCGATGTCCATCTGCCGCCGTCACCGTCGTGGTGGCCGCTGGCGCCGGGCTGGTGGCTGGTGATTACGGCGGTGGTGCTGGTGCTTGGCACGGTCGGCTGGTGGTGGTGGCGCCGCCGTCAGCGGCAGCGTCTGTGGCTGGCGGCATTCGATGCCGAACTGCAGCGCGCAACGACTCCCGCACAGCGCCTGGCAGCGTTGTCGATATTGCTGCGTCGCGCAGCGCGCAGCGTCGATGCGCAGGCCGACCGCCTGCAGGGCGAGGCATGGCTGCAGTTTCTGGATGGGCGCAAAAGTAAGACGCGGGCCTTTTCGCAGGGACCGGGTCGCGCGCTGCTGGACGGTGGTTTTCAACGTACGCCGACGGTGACCGATCTGGATACGGTGCAGGCACTGGCACGGCAGCGCTTTCTGGGTTTGATGCGAGGCCGGCGATGAACTGGCTGCAGTGGTCGCAATGGCAGGATGCGCTGGCACACTGCGCATGGCCGTGGGCATGGTGGTTGATGCCGCTGCCGTTGCTGATGTGGTTCTGGCCGCAGCGCCGCGCCGATACGGCGGCACTGCGCGTGCCTTACGCCGACCAATTGCAGGCGGTCGCGCAGGCTAAGAGTGCACCGGTGCTGCGGGTGCCGCGCTGGCTGGCGTGGCTGGGCTGGTTCTTCCTGTGCGCTGCGCTGGCGCGCCCGCAACAATTGGGCGATGTGATCCAGCCGCCGCGCGAGGCACGCCAGATGATGCTGGCGGTGGATCTGTCCGGCAGCATGAGCGAGCCGGACATGGTGCTCGGCGGCAAGGTGGTGGACCGCCTGACCGCCGCCAAGGCGGTGTTGTCGGACTTTCTGGATCGTCGCGACGGCGACCGGGTCGGTCTGCTGGTATTTGGTCAGCGGGCGTACGCGTTGACGCCGTTGACCGCCGACCTGACCTCCGTGCGCGACCAGCTGGCCGACAGCGTGGTGGGATTGGCCGGGCGCGAAACGGCGATCGGCGATGCGATCGCGTTGTCGGTCAAACGGCTGCGCGAGCAGAAGCAGGGCCAGCGCGTGGTGGTGTTGCTCACCGATGGTGTCAACACCGCAGGCGTGCTCAATCCGCTCAAGGCCGCCGAGCTTGCCAAGGCCCAGGGCGTGCGGGTGCACACGATTGCCTTTGGCGGCAATGGCGGCTATTCGTTGTTCGGTGTGCCGATTCCGGCCACGGGCAACGACGATATCGACGAAGACGGCTTGCGCAAGATCGCCGCGCAAACCGGTGGGCGCTTCTTCCGTGCGCGCGATACCGAAGAGCTGGCCGGCATCTATGCCGAGCTGGATCGGCTGGAACCGGTCAAGGCGCTCGGTCCGTCGGTGCAGCCGCGCGTGGAACGTTACTACTGGCCGTTGGGCGCTGCGATCATGATTGCGCTGCTCGCCTACGTGTTGCCGCGGAGATGGCGATGAACGCGCTGACCGAACTGGCTGGCTGGCTGCAGTCGCTGCATCTGTTGCGCCCGCGTCTGCTCTGGGCGCTGCTGGCGATCGTGCCGGCGGCGGTGCTGTGGCAGCTGCGTCGACGCGATGCCGATGTCTGGCGGCAAAGTGTGGATGCACACCTGCTGCCGACCCTGCTGGTGTCGGGCAGTCGGCGTGGATGGCTGGGATTCGTGCTGGCTGCGCTGACCTATACGCTGGCGGTGCTGGCGATGACCGGGCCGAGCTGGCGGCAGACCGAGCGGCCGGTGTATCGCTCCAGTATGCCGTTGGTGGTGGCGCTGGACCTGTCGTCCAGCATCACTGCCAACGATCTGCCGCCCTCGCGCCTGCTGCAGGCGCGTGCCAAGTTGGCCACGTTGTTGCGCAAGCGGGCCGGTGGGGAAGTCGCACTGCTGGTCTATGCGGGCGAGAGCTTCACCGTTGCACCGTTGACCGATGACACGGCCAACGTGGCGTTGTTCCTGGATGCGCTGTCGCCATCGGTGATGCCGGTGGACGGCAAGCGCGCCGATGCGGCAATCGATGCGGCCACGCAGTTGCTGCTGCAGGCCGGCTTCAAGCAAGGCGAGATCCTGCTGGTCAGCGACAGTGCCGACCGTGCGGCCTCGAGTTCTGCGCGGCTGGCGCGCTCGCGTGGATTCAGCGTGTCTGCGCTCGGCGTGGGGAGCGAGCGCGGCGCCGCCTATCGCACCATGACCGGTGAGATCGCGCAGACACGACTGGATGAGGGCAGCCTGCGCGACCTTGCCGGGCAGGGCGGTGGTCGCTATGCGCGTATCACTGCCGACGATGCGGACCTGCGTGCGCTGGGCGTGCTCGATCCGGCGCAACAGCCGCTGGCCGATGAAACCGCCGAATCCACTGGCGGCAAGACTTGGCTGGATGAAGGTTACTGGCTGCTGCTGCCGGTGATGCTGCTGACACTGCTGGCGTTCCGGCGGCGTGCGGTTGTGGCGGTCCTGGCCCTGGTGTGCGTGTTGCCGCTGGCCCAGCCCGCACATGCTGCCGACGGCACCTTGTGGCAACGCGCCGACCAGGTGCAGCAGCAACGTCTGGATGCCGGCGTGCAGGCCTATCGCAAGGGCGATTTTGCCGCGGCACAAAAAGCCTTCGAAAATGTGCCCACCGATGAGGGGCTGTACAACCTCGGCAATGCGCTGGCCAGGCAGGGCCAGTACGACGAAGCGATTGCGGCTTACGATCGCGCGCTCAAGCAACACCCGGATCAGCCCGACGCCATCGCCAATCGTGCGGCGGTGGATGCGGCGCGCAAGCGTCAGCAGCAGAACAACAAGGATGGGAAAGACCAGGACGGCAAGGGCCAGTCCAAGGACCAGAAGCAGGCCGACAAGAACAGCGCCAGCCAGAATCAGTCCGGGAAGAACGCGCAGGACGACCCGACGCCTGGCCAGGACGGGCAAGGCAAGCAGGATTCGCAAGGCAAGCAGGATGGCAAGGACCAGCCGTCTGCGCAGACGCCGCAGGACGCAGCCTCGCAGAACCAGCAGTCCAAAAACGGCCAGGGCGAGCAGAGCAAGCAGGACGCAGCGCCACAATCGGCCGATGCCAAGGCGCAGCAGCAGGCCGACGCGGCGCAGCGGCAAAAGATGCAGCAGGCGATGGCGCAGGCCGGTGACAAGAGCGCCGATGCGGACGGCAAGCAGGCCGCCGCAGCGGCGGCGGATGAGACGCCGGAGCAACGCGAACAGCGGCAGGCGGTGGATGCCTGGCTGCGGCGGGTGCCGGATGATCCGGGCAGTTTGTTGCGCACCAAATTCAGGCTGGAACACGAACGCAGGCAACGGGACGGACGATGATCGGCACACACCATTTGCGTCGCGCGGCGATCGGCATGTTGACCGGCGTGATGCTGCTCACCTGTGCACCGGTGGGTGCCGTCACGCGCGCGTGGCTGGACCGCGACAGCGCCAATGCCGGCGACGTGGTGATGTTGAACATCGAAACCGATCAACGCGGTGTCGATCCGGATTACACGCCCTTGCGCAACGATTTCACCCTGGGGGCCAAGAGCGCCAACCAGCAGATGCAGGTGACCAATGGGTCGGTGACGGTGCGCGCGCTGTTCGGTGTGGTGCTGACGCCGCGCAAGAGCGGCGAGCTGATCGTGCCGGCGATCCGCGTCGGTAACGAGCGCACCGAACCGTTGCGGTTGCAGGTGGGCGCTTCGGCAAACGATGCCGGCAGCAGCGCGCCCGGCGCAGCAGCTGCGGCGCAAGGCAATGAGGATGCGTTTGTCCAGACGCAGGTGGACGATCCGCAGCCCTATGTGCAGCAAAGTGTGGGCGTGGTGGTGCGGCTGTATTTCGCCACGCAGCTGGCATCCGGCGAGCTGGATCTGGAAGCGCCCGATGGTGCATCGCTGCAGCGCATCGGCGATGACGTCAGTTCGGTCAAGGTGCTCAACAACCGTCAATACAACGTGGTCGAACGACGTTACCTGCTGGTGCCCGAGCGCAGCGGTCGCCTGGTGTTGCCGTCGGCGCGCTTCAACGGGCGTTCGGTCGGGGGCTTCTTCGACGATTACTTCGGTCGCGGCAATGGCGAGCTGAGCGCGCGCAGCGCCAGCATCCCGCTGCAGGTCCGTGCACAACCGGCCAATGCGCCGCAGCCGTGGTTGCCGTTGCGCAGCCTGCAGCTGCGGTATACGACCACGCCGCAGCGCGCCACCGCCGGCGAAGCGGCGCAGATCGTGGTGGAGGCCAGCGCGCGCGGCGCCACCCAGGCGCAGTTCCCCGAATTGCCGACCCCAAGCGTGCCCGACGCGCAGGTGTTTGCCGAGCCGGCGCAGTACGAAGAACGCTTCGTGGATGGCTCGCCGCAGCTGCGGCTGACCCGCCGCTATTCGATCGTGCCCAACCGGGCCGGTCCGCTGGTGGTGCCCGGCTTGCAGGTGGCATGGTGGGATGTGGGCGCGGCGGCGGCCAAGACGGCCTCGCTGCCGGATCTGACGCTGGATGTGGCGGCCGGTACCGGTGCGTTTGCGGCACCGGCGCCCGCGCCGGCAGCCAGTCCGTCACCGGGTAACCCGGCGACCACGCCTGCGGCCAGCACGCTGAGTCTGCAGCAACCGGCGGCCACGCAACGGCCGTGGGGCTGGATCGCTGCGGCGATGGGCTTTGCGCTGCTGTGGATTGCCACCCTGGTGTGGGCCTTGTCACGGCGTCGCGGCGGTGCGCACGGCGCGCCGGTGCTCAATGCCGGCGATGCAGCTGCGCCCGGCCGGCGTGTGACCCACGGTGTGGCCGAATTGCGACGCGCGCTCGACACCGGCGGCATGGACGATGTGGCTGCGGTGCTATGTGGCATGGCCGGCGTTGCCGACATCGACAGCGTGCTGGCCGCGTTGAGCGACCCGGCGCAGCGCGCGGCGGTGGCGCAGATGCAGCGCGCTCGCTGGGGCGGCGATGGTGACGTGGGCAGTGCACGTTTGGCATTGCGCGAGGCCTTCGCCAAGGGGCCGCGTTGGCGGCATGCCACCGCTGCGGAGCCGGAGGTATTGGCGCCGCTGTATCCGCCGGCGCCTTGATCGGTGTCGCTGCATCGGCAGCGGTGGACAGATCTTGGTTAGCCGGCGTGCTGCGCCTCGTTTTGACGCGCTGACTGCGGGTGCAGCTGGTTCTTTAAGCTGTGCTACTTAAAGAAAGGCGGTTTTTCAAGGCAAGGCGTTTGGTCTGCGGCGTGGCTGCCGGGCCCTTGCCCGCCCACCATCGCGGGACACGCTGCAAGTACGTCCTTGTAAGCTCTTACGCGGCATCCATGCCGCGTAAGGTCCCGCGACGGTGGGCGGGCAATGACCAGTTCAGATGGTCGGTGTGCGCAGTTACAAGCAGGGCATGGCGTGCGTTATTCGAATCACGTTGCGTCCGATCAGCTCCCCGCGCAAGCCGAGCGAAACGCTTTCAATAAAGCAGCCGACTAACTTCCTGGTGCGGTGAGGGCACCGCGCCCTCGATTCACCGGGCTTTTGATTCACGCATCCTGTCGCGACTAGATGACGCCCTGGGTCGATGGATTCGTTGCTCTACATTGCGTCCCGATGAGGCCTGGGCACTGCGGACAGAGCACTTGCAGCACGGCTGATCCGCGGGCTGGTCGCAGGGGCCTCGCCCGCTCCAACGCCTGCATCACCTGATGTTGTGAGAGACACCTACCCTCGGGCGGGTGCATGGCGGCCGGCCGAGTAGGTGGCCGCGTCGATGGCGTTTGTTAAGCTCCGGGGCTTGTGTCCAGATCAAGGCCTGACCAGATGACTGCATCCCCCGCCGCGCGCCGCCCGGGCCTGCCCCTGCATTGGAAGATGGGCATTGGCTTCGCCGTCGGTCTGCTGCTGGGTCTGGCGGTCTACTACCTGGCCGGCAGCGATGCCGACTGGGTGCGTATGGTGACCAGGTACGTCACCACTCCGTTCTCGCAGATCTTCCTCAATCTGATCTTCATGCTGATCGTGCCGTTGCTGTTTTCGGCATTGGTGATGGGCATTTCCGAAATGGGCGACATCCGCGCGCTCGGGCGGGTGGGGTGGCGCACCCTGGGTTACACCATCGTGTTGTCCGGCGTGGCGGTGTTGCTGGGGCTGGTGTTGGTCAATGTGCTCAAGCCTGGTGCGGGCGTGGATCCGCAGCTGGCCAACCAGTTGATCCAGCAGAACGCTGAGCGCACCCGCGAAATCATCTCCAGCTCCGGCACCCAGCCGCAGGGCATGGACATGCTGCTGTCGATCGTGCCCAGCAACGTGATCGCTGCGGCGTCCAGCAACGGTGCGATCCTGTCGCTGATGTTCTTTGCGGTGATGTTCGGCGTGGGCATGGTGCTGACCGCCGATGAAAAAGTGGCCACGCTCAAGCGCGGCATCGAAGGCATCTTCGAAATCTCGATGACCCTGATCGGCCTGGTGATCCGGCTGGCGCCGTATGCGGTGGCCTGTTTCATGTTCAACCTGGCCGCGCTGTTCGGCTTCGATCTGTTGATCCGTCTGGGCGCTTACGTGGGCGTGGTGGTGCTGGCGCTGGGCCTGCACATGGTGGTCAGCTACGGGCTGGCGGTGAAGTTCGCCGGGCGCTCGCCGATCGGCTTCTTCCGGCAGACCCAGGAGGCCACGATGATGGCGTTCTCCACCGCCTCCAGCAACGCCACCCTGCCGACCGCCCTGCGCGTGGCCGACGAGATGGGCCTGCCGCCGCGGGTGTCGCGCTTCGTGCTGACCGTGGGCGCGACCGCCAACCAGAACGGCACCGCCTTGTTCGAAGGGGTGACGGTGATCTTCCTGGCGCAGTTCTTCAACGTGGACTTGAGCCTGGGCCAGCAGTTCATGGTGATGCTGGTGTGCATCCTGGGCGGCATCGGCACCGCCGGCGTGCCCTCCGGCTCGCTGCCGGTGGTGGCGTTGATCTGCGCGATGGTCGGGGTCAACCCGGTCGGCATCGGCATGATCCTGGGCGTCAATCACTTCCTGGATATGTGCCGGACGGCGCTGAACGTGACCGGCGATCTGGCGCTGACGACCCTGGTTGCCAAGGGCGAGGAGTAGGGATTCGGGAGTTGGGATTGGGGATTCGTTAGAGCGGACTGCTGCGACCGTCAGGTGCCAGGTCAGGTTTGCGGTGCTGCGACCGCGTTTGCGCCGCCAGTTGCACCGCTGTCTAGCAGACGAGGCTGCATAGGCTCTGGCTCGGCTTCACCAATCCCGAATCCCGACTCCCCAATCCCGGCTCCCTAACGCGCTCTGTGGGAGAATAAGCGTCTCCGCTTCCAGCGGTGTTCCCCTCCGCTTCCATAGACGCCCATGACCCAGCCCACCCGCCGCCAGCTGGCCAACGCCATCCGTTTTCTCGCCGCCGATGCGGTCGAAGCCGCCAAATCCGGCCATCCCGGCATGCCGATGGGCATGGCCGATATTGCCGAAGTGCTGTGGAACGATTTCTTCCGGCACAACCCGAACAACCCGCAGTGGTTCAACCGCGACCGTTTCGTGCTGTCCAACGGCCACGGCTCGATGCTGCAGTACGCGCTGCTGCACCTGTCCGGCTACGACCTGCCGATCGAGCAGCTCAAGCAGTTCCGCCAGCTGCATAGCAAGACGGCCGGCCATCCCGAGCGCAGCGAAACCCCCGGGGTGGAGACCACCACCGGCCCGCTCGGGCAGGGCTTTGCCAATGCGGTCGGGTTCGCGCTGGCCGAAAAGTTGCTGGCGCAGCGCTACAACCGCCCGGAGCTGGAAATCGTCGACCACCGCACCTGGGTGTTCATGGGCGATGGCTGCATGATGGAAGGCATTTCCCACGAAGCCGCCTCGCTGGCCGGCACCTGGGGCCTGGGCAAGCTGGTCGCGTTCTGGGACAACAACCAGATCTCCATCGACGGCAACACCGCCGGCTGGTTCAGCGACAACACCCCGGAGCGTTTCGAGGCCTATGGCTGGCATGTGATCCGCGATGTGGACGGACATGACGCCGAGAAGATCAAGGCCGCCATCGAGACCGCGCTGGACAATACCGACAAGCCCACGCTGATCTGCTGCCGCACCAAGATCGGCTTCGGTGCGCCGAGCAAGGCCGGCAAGGAATCCTCGCATGGCGCACCGCTGGGCAAGGAAGAACTCGAGGGCGCACGCAAGGCGCTGGAATGGCCGTACGGCCCGTTCGAGATTCCCGAGGAGATCTATGCTCGCTGGCGCGCCAACGGCACCGGCACGCTGCGTCAGGCCGAGTGGGAGCAGCTGTTCGACAAGTACGGCAAGCAGTATGCGGCCGAAGCTGCCGAGCTGACCCGCCGCTCGCATGCCGAGCTGCCGGCCGACTTCATTGCACAGGCCGATGCCTATATCGCCAAGGCGCAGCAGGACGGCCAGACCATCGCCTCGCGCAAGGCCTCGCAGCTGGCGATCGAAGCGTTTGCGCCGTTGCTGCCGGAACTGATCGGCGGCTCGGCCGATCTGGCGCATTCCAACTTGACCTTGTGGAAGGCCAGCAAGTCGGTGGCCACCGATGACCCGAATGCCAACTACGTCTACTACGGCGTGCGCGAGTTCGGCATGACCGCCATCGCCAACGGCCTGGCCCTGCACGGCGGCTTCATTCCGTTCGACGCCACCTTCCTGGTGTTCAGCGATTACGCGCGTAACGGCGTGCGCATGAGTGCGCTGAATCCGGCCCACGCCATCCATGTGTACACGCACGACTCGATCGGCCTGGGCGAAGACGGCCCGACCCATCAGCCGGTGGAGCACCTGGCCTCGCTGCGCTACATCCCCAACAACGATGTGTGGCGCCCGGGCGATGCGGTGGAATCGGCGGTGAGCTGGAAGGCCGCCATCACCCGCAAGGACGGCCCGAGCTGCCTGGTGTTCAGCCGCCAGAACCTGCAGCACCAGCCGCGCAGCGACGAGCAGCTCAAGCTGATCGAGCGCGGCGGTTATGTGCTGGCCGATGCCGAAGGCGGCGTGCCGGACGTGATCCTGATCGCCACCGGGTCGGAAGTCGGGCTGGCGGTGGAAGCCAAGCAGACCCTGGACGCGGCCGGCCTGAAGACGCGCGTGGTGTCGATGCCGTCGACCGATGTGTTTGATCGCCAGGATGCGGCCTATCGCGGGTCGGTGCTGCCGAATGCGGTGCGCAAGCGCGTGGCGGTGGAAGCGGGCGTGACCGGCTTCTGGCGCAAGTACGTGGGCCTGGATGGCGATGTGGTCGGCATCGATACCTTCGGTGCCTCGGCGCCGGCGGATCAGCTGTACGCGTACTTCAAGATTACGGCCGAGCATGTGGTTGCGGCGGCCAAGGCGCTGTAAGGCCTTGCGTGTTGCCTGAAAAAAGCCGGCGAAAGCCGGCTTTTTTTGTGGGGCTCGTGCGCGAAGGGGGGGCGTCGTGCAACGGACCATTGCACGCGTCAGTGCGCGTCGTCGGCCAGCGCCAATGCGCGGATCCTTGTCAGCGCCTGTAACTGCGCATCCCGCATCGGCGGATTGGGATCGTGCCCGGTGCGTGGCAGCACGGGGTTGCCTGGTCTGACAGACAGTCCATCGAAACGGGCCGTGCTGCTCTCCTTCGGGACGGCCGGATCGGGTCCGCGCTGGTGGATCGCTATGGCGATGGCGGACTGCGGGGATGCAGATCGATCTGAGGGTCCCACAGCCAGGTAGCGCTCGCTTGTGTCAAGCGAATGCTAAAAAAATGTCAATTCGGCGGTTTAAAATGTGAATCATTCCCATTAAAATGGCGCGCTGCCGGTGGTCCGGCACAGCGTTCCTCCCCCCTGTTGCCGGCGCGGCGTCTTCGCAGCGCGTGGTCTGACCCGTCTGCATTGGAGTCCCCGATGATCCGTAGTACCGAATTGCGTCTTGCTTCCGTGGGCGCGCGTCGCCATGTCCTGCCGCGCGCGCTGCTGGCCGCGCTGTGCACCATGGCCGCCGGCCAGGTGCTGGCCGAGACGCCTGCTGCCGCCCCCGATGCCGAGGTCACCACGCTGGACCGGCTGATCGTGCAGGGGGAACAGGCCAAGGGCTACACGGTGGAGAAGACCACCGCCGGCACGCGCATGGACCTGTCGTTGCGGGAGATTCCGCAGTCGGTGACCGTGATCACCCGCGACCGCATGGATGACCAGAACCTGCAGAGCATCACCGACGTGCTCAACAACGCCACCGGCATCTCGGTGGCGCAGAGCGACAGCGAGCGGCTGGAATTCTACGCACGCGGCTTCTACATCGACAACTACCAGTTCGACGGCATCCCGGCCTATATGGAGCAGGCCTGGAGCTACGGTGACTCGGCGCTGGACGTGGCGCTGTACGACCGCGTCGAAGTGGTGCGTGGCGCCACCGGCCTGCTGACCGGCTCGGGCAATCCGTCGGCCTCGATCAACCTGGTGCGCAAGCATGCGCTCAGCCGCGACTTCACCGGCACCGTGTCGGTGGGTGGCGGCGATTTCAACAAGACCCGCAGCGTGGCCGATGTCACCGTGCCGCTCAGCCCCAGCGGCAACGTGCGCGCACGGGTGATCGGCGTGTACCAGGACGGCGAGTCGGACATGGACCGCTACAACCTGCGCAAGAAGATCGGCTCGGCCATCATCGACGCCGACCTCACCGACAGCACCTTGCTGAGCGTGGGTTACGAGTACCAGAAGAAGGAATCGGACGATGTCACCTGGGGCGGCTTCCCGCTGTTCTACAGCGATGGCACCCGCACGAGCTACGATCGTTCGTTCAACCCGGCAGCCGACTGGACGTTCTGGGACACGCGCCTGCAGCGCACCTTCGCCAGCCTGCAGCAGAGCTTCGACAACGGTTGGACCATCAAGGCCAATCTGAGCCACGAGAAGACCGAAGCGGCCAATCACCTGTTCTATCCGTTCTATACGATCTTCGGGTTCGACCGTGCCACCGGCGGCGGCGTGGTGCCGTACTCGGGCAACTATCTGACCGAGCGCAAGGCCGATGGTGCCGATGTCTATGCCGAAGGCCCGTTCCAGCTGTTCGGCCGCGAGCATCAGCTGGTCGCCGGCGCCAGCTACAACCGCCGCGAGTACGTCAATAACGGCACCTTCGATTTCCCGGCGGCACTTGACAGCTACTTCGGCTGGACCGGCGCGTACCCGGAACCCAACTGGAGCCCACGCACGGTGCAGAGCGACGGTACCATCAAGCAGAAGGCCGCCTATGTGGCTGCACGCTTCTCGCTGGCAGATCCGCTGACGCTGCTGGTGGGTGCGCGCTATACCGATTGGCAGATCGATGGCCGCAACTTCGATTCGACCACGCAAGGCCTGGTGCCGTTCTCCGACACCCAGACTGAAGTCACCCCGTACGCCGGCCTGGTCTACGATATCAACGACGTGTGGTCGACCTACGTCAGCTACACCGAAATCTTCAATCCGCAGACGCTGCGCGATGCCAATGGCGGCTACCTGGATCCGTTGAGCGGCAAGGGCTACGAGGCCGGCGTCAAGGCCGCGTGGTTCGACGACAGGCTCAATGCCTCGCTGGCGGTGTTCCGCATCGAGCAGGACAACCTGGGCGTGGCCACCGGCGGCTTCGTGCCCGGTAGCAGTGAATCGGCGTACCAGGCCGCCAACGGCGTGGTCAGCGAAGGCTTCGATTTCGAGGTGTCCGGGCGGGTGACCGAGGGTTGGAACACCACCTTCGGCGTCTCGCACTACACCGCACGCGATGACAACGGCACCTCGATCAACACGCATCTGCCGCGCACCACCCTCAAGCTGTTCAACAGCTACACCCCGCAGGGTGCGTGGAGCGATCTGACCGTGGGCGGCGGCGTCAACTGGCAGAACCGCTCGTACTACGTGGACCCGGCCTACGGCACCTTCCAGCAAGGCGCCTACGCACTGGTCAGCGCCTTCGCGCGCTACCGTCTGTCGCCGCAGTTCTCGGTGCAGCTCAACGTCGACAACCTGCTCGACAAGCGCTACTACGCGCAGTTCAACGGTGGCTATGGCGCATGGGGCGCATCGCGCAACGGCATGCTGACCTTCAACTACACGTTCTGATCGCTGACCAGGCCGGGCGCGCTTTCAGCGCCTGGCCTGCCACTGCAACGATGCAGGCACCTCGCAACAGGTGCCTGTTTTCTTGTCTGTAGCCTGCAGGCCGATCCTAGGTCTGTTGCGCGTATTGCACTGCCTGCGCTGCATGCCGGAACTGGTGTGCTTCAGTGGAATCGATCTGGTGCGCAAGGCGCTGATGGCCTGTCCCGCCAGCGTTGGTGTGCTGCAGGGCCGCTTCCGCACGCGCGCCGACGTGCCGCAATCGCATCCACGGCGGGCTAGGGCTGCAACGGCTCCAGATGCGGCGCCATCACCTCTGCAACCCAGTCCATGAACGCACGCACGCGTTGCGGCAGATGGCGACGCTGCGCGTAGAGCAGCGTGACCGGCATCGGTTCCGATGCAAGGTCGGCAAGCACTTCGATCAGTGCGCCGCTGTCCAGATACGGACGCAGCGGGCTGGCCGGCGCCTGGATGATGCCCAGGCCCGCCAATGCCGCAGCGAGATAGGCATCGCCGTTGTTGACCGTGACCGGCCCGCGCATCGGTAGCAGCTGGTAGGCGTGTCCGTCGTGGTACTCGAAGCCGGGCGAGCGCTGGCCCAGCGTCGGCACGTAATGCACCAGGTCGTGGTGTGCCAGATCGTCCAGGCGCTGCGGCATGCCCCGTCGTGCGAGATAGCCGGCACTGGCGCAACTAATGATGCGAAACGCACCGAGCGGCCGTGCGACCAGGTTGGTGTCTTCGAGCGTGCCTACGCGCACCACGCAATCGAAGCCTTCGCGCACCACATCCACGCGCCGGTCGGTGCCGCTGATTTCCACTTCCAGCTGCGGGTGCTGCGCCAGGAACCCGGGCAATGCGGGAATCACGAATGTGCGCGCGATGCCGGAGGACATATCCACCCGCAGGCGCCCACGCAGCTGGCTGCGTTCGCGCTGAAACATGCTCTGCAACTCCTCCATGTCGTCGAGCAGGTCGCGGCTGCGCTGGTAGAACGCGGTGCCGTCGCCGGTGAGTTGCACGCGACGCGTCGTGCGATGCAGGAGTTGCGTGCCGAGCGAGGCCTCGAGCCGCTGTACGGCGGTGGAGACGCTGGCTTTGGGTAGCCCCAGCGTGTCGGCGGCACGCGTAAAGCTGCCGAGCTCAGCCACGCGCAGGAAGGCGCGCAGCGACTCCAGGGTGTCCATCGATTGGTCGAGGTTCTTGAACGGTGCAATCAGGTTGGACCGATTTATGCGGTGCGGCAAGCGCAATAGTCTTGGCACGGTCAGGCAGTGTCACGCCCGTCTCGCGGTCACGGCTGGTTTGTTGATCGCTCCACATCGCATGCAACACGCACCGGAGTCCATCCATGTCGACCACCACACCGATCACCCTGATTACCGGCGGCAGCCGCGGCCTGGGCCGCAATGCCGCGCTTGCGCTCGCTGCAGACGGCAGCGATATCGTGCTGACCTACCGCAGCCAGGCAGATGAGGCGGCTGCGGTGGTCGCGCAGATCCACCAGCTCGGCCGCCGCGCGCAGGCATTGCCGCTGGATGTTGCCGACACCGCGTCGTTTGCGGCATTCGCCGCGCAGTTGAAGCAGGTGCTGGCCGGTTGGGACCGCACGCAGTTCGATGCGCTGGTCAACAACGCGGGCGCCGGGTTGCATGCGGCCATCGCCGACACCACGCAGGCGCAGTTCGACGCACTGGTCAACCTCCATCTCAAGGGGCCGTATTTCCTGACCCAGGCGCTGTTGCCGCTGATCGCCGATGGCGGACGCATCCTCAATGTGTCCAGTGGCCTGGCACGTTTCGCGCTGCCCGGCGCATCGGCTTACGCGATGATGAAAGGCGGCGTGGAAGTGTTCACCCGCTATCTGGCCAAGGAATTGGGGGCGCGTGGCATTCGCGCCAATACGCTGGCGCCGGGTGCGATCGAAACGGACTTCAACGGCGGGACCGTACGCGATAACGCCCAGGTCAACGCGATGGTGTCGTCGGTCACGGCGCTGGGACGGCCAGGACTGCCGGACGATATCGGGCCGGTGGTTGCTGCGTTACTTGCGCCGGGGACGGGGTGGATCAATGCGCAGCGCATCGAGGTATCGGGCGGGATGTTGATCTAAGTGCGAAGGCCTGCGCATCACGCGCAGGCCTGTGTCTGCATCGCCACGTCGTGCGTCACTGCAGGGGTTGATCGCCATGCAACACGGGATAGGGATTCAGGACCTCTCCCTTCCACCATTGTTTTTCCGGTCCCAGGCGATGGATCTCGAAGTGCAGATGCGGCGCGGCAGGATCGGCATTGCCGGTGCTGCCGACGTAGCCGATGATTTGGCCGCGCTTGATCGACTGCTTTTCCGCCAGACCGTCGGCATAGCGCTCCAGGTGCGCATAGTAGTAGCAGTACGTGCCGGCCGGGTCGAATTGATAAATGGTCAGGCCGCCGCGTTCGCTGTTGAACAGCTTCTCGACCGTACCGTCTGCCACCGCAATCACCGGCGTGCCGGTCGGCGCAAGAATGTCGATGGCATCGTGCACGCGGCCTTCGCTGCGTGCGTCAGTAAACGTATTCTGCAGTTGGCCGCTGCTGATGCCTTGCACCGGAATCAGCAGGCCACTGCCTGCACTTGCAGCGTCAGGCGAGGGTGCGGATGCCGCCACGGTTGGTGCGTCTGCAGCACCTGCCGTTCCGGTGGAGGGCGACGCGGCAACGGCGGGAGCAGCGGCAGCCGGAGCAGCAGCGGAGGATGCCGCCGGCCCGGCGCCTGCCGTTTGGGCCTGCGCTGCCACCGCAGACGCAGTGGCAGAAGTGGGTGCCACCGCCGCCTGCGGGGCCTCGCGTTCCAGCCACCAATAACCGGCCGCACCGAGCAAGACGCCCACCACCAGCATCATCAGCAGTTTCATGCTTACTCCTGCATCACCACCGGCATGGACGGGCCAACCACGCTGGCCAGGTTGACCACGTCCCAGTTGGTCAGGCGCACGCAGCCATGCGATTCGGTCTTGCCGACATGGCCCGGTTCCGGCGTGCCATGCAGGCCGTAATGCGGTTTGGACAGATCGATCCACACGCGGCCGACCGGATTGTTCGGGCCGGACGGCAGGGTAGCCTTCTGGTCCCCCTTCTTCGCGTCCCAGAACAGCTTGGGGTTGTACTTGAACACCGGATCGCGCGCGACGCCCAGCACCTTCCAGCGGCCGATCGGCAGCGGATCGTGCTTGCTGCCGGAAGACACCGGGAACTGCGCATACACCTTGCCGTCGGCATCGAACAGGCGCAGCGTCGATTCGGACTTGTCGACCACCAGCTTGGCCGGCTTGGCCAACGGCGGGACACCGTCGATGTTCGGCACCTGGATCACGCCGCCGGCCTTGTTCAAGTCCACGCCGGGGTTGAGTTGGCGCAGCAGCTCCGGCGCGGCATGGAACCGTTCGCCCAGCGCCTCGTCCACAGAGGTATAGCCCAGTGACGTCAGCTTGGCCTGTTCGGCCGGTCCCTTCGGAATCGGCTGGAACGGCCCGGCCACATCGGCATCGGTGAGCGTGTATTGCACCAGCGCCGGCGTGCTGTCGGCCTGCAAGGCCTGCCAGGTGGCGTCATCCAGCTCGCCGGTCACCTTGATCTTGTGCGCAGCCTGAAATCCCGACACGGCGCGCTGTTGATTGGAGCCACGTTCGCCATCGATCTGTCCCGGCGAGAAATGTGCGCGATCCAGCAACACCTGTGCATGCAGATCCGAGCGCGGACCAGTCGGCACGACGGTCGCAGCGGGCGTTGCTGCCGGGGCAGCGGGCTGCGGCGCTTGCGCCAGTGCGGACAGGGAGGTGCCCAGAGCAAGGGCGAGCAAGCAGGCGCGAGCGTGGATGCGTGGTGGCATGAGCAGGTCCGAAATGAGGCATGCGCGCACCTTGCCCGAGCCGCCTGCGTGGTCTGTGTGAAATGGCTGCACCGGGACTGACTGACGACGCAGTTCCGATGCGAAGCGTGCGTGGATATCTGTGATTTCTCTTCCGCGCAGCTGTCGATGCGATGCGTCCGCCTGGCTAGGTTTCTCCCCGGCGATGGCGTGCGTCGTGCCCGATGCAGCAATCGATCGCCCGGGTGTCAATCAGGCGATCGATTCGAGAGCAGTGCAAGCCCGGCCCCGCGGCGGCAGACATCGCGCCGCAGCTGTCTGCAGATCCGCCGTCAGTAGGTGTAGCCCAAGGTCAGCATGTACACCCGCCCAGTCTGCACATAGGCGCCGTCGGCACCGGGGTCGTAGGCCATGTAGCGCTTGGACCTGCCCTGGGTTTCGTAGAACGTGGCGGCATTGAGCAGGTTCTTGGCCGACACCCCCACATCGACGTGGTGCGGCAGATGATAGGTCGCAGTGAAGTCCAGCGATTTGACCGGTTGCAGATAATAGTTGAGCCGGTCGCTGGTCAGACCAAGCAGTTGCAGGCCGGTGTAGTTGTAGCTCAGGTCGGTGCGCAGATGCGTATCGTCGTAGAACAAATCCAGGTTGTAGATGCGCTCGGGTGCACGCGGCAGCCAGGTCTTTTCCGGTTGATCGCTGCGTTTGCTGTCCGCCTGGCTGTGCTGCAGCGTGAGGTTGGCGCTGACACCAACGTTGCTCCACAGTCCCGGCAGTCCCTGCAGGCGCTTGTTCGCTGCCAGCTCCAGTCCATACAGCGTTGCGGTGCCGCCGTTCTGCGGCATGGTCACCGGCACGCCGTTTTCGAAGGTGGTGCCGGTCGGTACCAGCCCGCCCAGCGTGTTGTCGTTGCTGGTGGCCGATTGCGA
This sequence comes from Xanthomonas sp. BRIP62409, assembly GCF_003992965.1. Classification (NCBI taxonomy): domain Bacteria; kingdom Pseudomonadati; phylum Pseudomonadota; class Gammaproteobacteria; order Lysobacterales; family Lysobacteraceae; genus Xanthomonas; species Xanthomonas sp. BRIP62409. Next base: position 80,166 of record NZ_QEZJ01000032.1, read on the forward strand.
GGTGTAGATGAAGCCGGTGATGCGCTTGTAATAGGTCGATGCGCTGAGCACGCCGCCGCTGTGGTCGTAGAATTCGGCAGAGAGATCGGCATTGTCGGCCTTGCTCGGATGCAGGTCGGGATTGGGCTTGGAGATGCCCACCACCTGCTGGGTGTCGTCGATGGTGTACACCGTTTCGCCGGAAATCAGGCCGAATGCCGGGCGGCTGAAACTGCGGCGCAACGAGGCGCGGTAGACGGTGAGATCATCCGGGCGATAGTTGACGCTGATGCCTGGCAACACTTGTCCGTAGGTGCTGCCGGTGCCGACGAAGCTGCCGGTGCTGCCGTCGCCGCTGGACTGCCACGATTGTGCCGAATAGCGTGTCAGCTCGTAGCGCACGCCGGGCAGCACGCTCACCGAGCCGACATGCAGCGCGGCCATCGCATAACCGGAATAGATCGCCTCGGTGCTGGAGGTGGTGTTGGCGTTGTAGTCGTTGGCGGTATAGACACCGGCGCCGTTGGGATCGTTGACGTACTTGTAGGGCAGTGCCTGCGCGAGCATCCAGTTGCGGTCCAGCAGCTTGAACGGGCCGGCGTAGCGGCCATCGAAGGCGTTGTAGGTGACGCGGCCCGGGATCGCGCTCAGCGCTGGCCCGCCGGCGGTGGGGAATGCGTAGTTGGGGCCACCAAAGTAAGGCCCGTTGGTGACGAAGTTGCCGTCCTTGTGGAAGAACGGGTGATCGTAGGCGCCGCGATCGGAGTGGTCGGCAGACAGGCCGAGCTTGACGCTGTCCAGCACATCGCCATCGACCTGGTAGGTGATATCGGTGTGCGCGTTGATGCGGTTGTCGTGGCTGCCGGCGTCATGCCCCTGCACCTTCCACAACAACGAGGAATCCAGGTTGTAGAAGAAGTCCTGCAGGGCAGGCGTGCTCGGCGCGATGCTGGGATAGCGCGGGTTACTGAGATCGAAGGCGAAGCTGCCGGGCGTAAAGCCATACAGGCTGGCCGACACGTAGTCCGGGCGGCTGCGGGTGCCGCGACCGACCGAGCTGCCGTAGTCGAAGCGCAAGCGCTCCAGCGTGGTCTGGCCTCCCAGCTGCAGCGTCGCCAGTTTTTCGTCGATATCGTGCGTGTTGAAATAGCCGCCGCGCACCGCGGTGGGCTGGTTGCGATAGGTTTCCAGGCGCGCGCTGGATTGGTCCTGTTGTCCCGTGACGCCGTAGCTGCCGTAGACGGCACGCGCATACAGCGCGCTGTTGTCGCCTTGCCAATCCAGCGAGAGGTTGCCGCCGTAGCGCTCGATCTGGCTGGTGTAGAGGCTGTACTTGTAGCGGGTGCTGATCAACGGCCCGACATCGCGCAGGTCGGTTGCAGTGGCCAATGCGGGATCGGCCGGCAGGTACTTGCTATTGGGCGCCGGCGCCTGCGCCATGTTGTTGTTCTTGCCGTAATACGCCGATGCGTAGAGGCCGAAGGCATGGCCATCGCCGAATTTCCAGGCCAGCTCCTGCTGGAAGGTGCCGCCGGTGTGCTTGCCGCCCAGCTTCGAAGCCAGCGCGTTGAACTGGCCCCGCGCGGTGCTCTTGGCGTAGAGATCCTGGCCGAAGTCGAAGGCATTGGGCGTGCGCATGTCGATCGCGCCGCCGATCGAATCGCCGGGCATGTCGGGCGTGGGGGATTTGGACACCTGCACCGACTGGATGCCGAACGGCGCCAGCATGTTCAAGGAGATCGCACGGGTCGACGAATCGGTTTCCGGCATGCCGAAGCCGTTGAGCGTGTAGGCGTTGTAGCTGGCGTCCATGCCGCGAATGCTGACGTAGGCGTTTTCGCCGGTGGTGGCCTGGCCCAGATGCATGTCGCTGTATGCCGACAGGCCCGGCATATGCGAGACCACATCGGCGATGCCGCCCGAGGGGATCGCATCGATCTGCTGCTTGCTCATCACGCTGTTGACGCTGCTGGACAGGCGCTGTTCGTTGAGCGATCCCGGTGTGGCGGCGTGCTTGGCCTGCACGTTCACCGAATCCAGCGTGGTGGTGGCGGGCTCCGGCGTCTCGGCAAACGCAGGGGACGACAGCGCCAGCGCGATGGCGCAGGTCAGGCGATGGATGGTGCGGGGGTGCTGCATGCAGTTGGCTCGCGTGGTTGGAGAACGTGGGGTGCCCGGCCCTCGTGATGCGGGTACGGGCGTGCGTCGCCGACGCCTTCCTTTGCGACAGCGCTGTGCTTGGGGCCGGGATTGCGACGACGATCGCGATCGCGACTCAATGCCTGAGGTCGACGCCCGTGCAGTGCGCCTGCGCCAGCTGCGGATTGCAGCGTGCGACGGCATCGCCGTCGAAACGCACCACATAACCGTTGCCGGCCGGCTCGTGTGCGGGGAAGTCGGTGCTGAGCAATTGCGCGCCGCTGGCCAGCATGCGGTCGCGGCGGGTGGTGTCGTGTCGCAGCGCTTCCTTCAGGTCTGCGTCGGTCCGCGTGCGTACCAGATAGCCGGCTTTCACCAGCTGGGTGATCGTCTCGGCGGGGCCGTCGTTGAGTTCGGTGAACGCGGCATCGTCTTGGCCAGGCACGGCATTGGTGAAGCACACGCGTCCGCGCAGCGACGGATGCCCGGGCAGGTAGCTGGCACCGGCCGCACGTTGGTCCAGCAGGAACACCACCTTGCCGCGCGCCTGGTCCAACGCCGGCCAGCCGTGCGCACGCACCGCGGCGTCGAGCGTGGCTGCGCTGCCACGCACCTGATCGGGGCTGAGGTACTCGCCGGGTCGAAACACCGAACGCAGTTCGGCATCCAATGCATCCATCGCCGCCGCATCGAACAGCTCCGGCTGCACGGTCGGAAAGGCCAGTTGCATCGGCGCCTGCTTGGTTTCCAGCAGGATGAAGATCGGCACATGCCCGGGATGCTGCGTCGACCACGCGCGCACTTCCTGCAGGCAGGCGATCAAGGGCTGGCAGGTACTGCGCTGGTCCACATCCTGCACATGCATGACCTTGAAGCCCGGTTTGTCCATGACCCCGGCCGGTGCGCTTGGCGCTGCGGGTGGCAAGCCGGCCTTGGCGAGCTGCGCGACGATGGCCGGGTGCGCGTAGCGGCCGCCGTTGGCATCGGCGAAGACATCCAGTTCGAGTTGCCGGACACCATCGTCCAGTTGTTGCCTCAGCGGCGGATGGCGGTAATCCAGCGCCGCGAACAGCTCCGGACTCAGTTGTTGCAGCAGCGTCGCTTCGCTGGGGGCGAAGCCGGCGTGGTAGCTGTTATGGCTGCCGATGTATTGCAGGTCGGTGAGGCGGGGAGCGGCGTGCGCGGTCGCGCCGGCCATCAGCAGCAAGCCAAGACATGCAGCGTTGCGTATGTTGCTTCGCTTCGCACGCGATGGCTTCGTTCTGCGGTCATTGCGTGGATTCAACGCCGAAACAGCGGGGAGCAAGCGCATGCAGCCAGGCCGGAAAGAAGGTACCCGCCATCATCGAGGCCAAATCTGACGCAAGGCTTTCCGCCGTGTTGCCGTCGTGCGTCATATTGCGGAAAACGCGCCATGGCCTCGCGTCTCGCGACACGGACGGCTCAGTGCACTGCGGTTTTCCGCAAGGCATATGCCAGCAGCCGTGCCTGCACGCGCTCTGCACTGCTGCGTGGTGCATCCAGTGCCATCCGCTGCAGAGCGGCGGCACCGCTTGCATCGCCGGTATCGCGTGACAGCAGTGCGCGGCAGAGGGTCGTCAGCTTGGCGCTGTTGCCGGCCGTTGCGCGCTTGAGCCAGGTCAGGGCGCGCAGCACGCGCTGCTCGGCCTCGCTGAAGTCGCTGCCGAGCGGGTAGTCGGGCAGGCTGCCATCGTGACGGAACGGCGCCAGCGCCTGTTCCAGCGCCTGCGGTGTGTTGCGTCGTGCACGCGCAGGCAATGCAGGGTCGCCGCGCAGCTTGCGCGATGCCTTGGCGCTCGCCAGCAATGCGTCCTGGAAGCGTGCATCGCAGATGCCGGCCATCGCCAGCACGCAGTCCTGGTCGGTCTGGTGGCGCAGGTCGGCGATGCCGTACTCGGTGATGTACAGGTCGCGCAGATGGCGCGGGATGGTGGTGTGCCCGTAGTTCCAGCGCACATTGCTCGCTGCGTGCGCACCGGCATCGCGCGTGGCCCGCAGCATCAACGCGCTGCGCGCCTGCGGCAAGGCATGCGCCATCGCCACGAAGTTGTATTGGCCGCCGACACCGGAGACCACACGGCCATCTTCCAGCCCGTCGGACACCGCCGCGCCGAGCGCGGTGGCCATCATGCAGGAGTTGAAGAAGCGCGCATCGCGGCGTTGCAGGCGCTCCAGCGTTTCATTGCCGCCATACAGCTGGTTGATCTGGCTGATGCGGCGCATGCCGATGGCATCGCGCGTCTCCGCGTCCAGATCGCGCAGCCAGCGGTAAAAATCCGGCGAGCCGAGATAGAACGCGCCATGCAGAAACTCGCCTTCGCGTGCCAGGCGCGCGTGATCGGCCGCGTCGGCGCCACCGTCGGCGATGCGCTGCATCAGCGGCAGATCATCGTGCACCTTGCGGCGGATCACGCCGCAGTCCACCAGCTGCTTGAAACCTTCATTGAGCATTTCGCTGCAGCCATACAGGCCGGTCTCGAACGGCGCCAGGCCACCGCTGGCGCGCACGGCAGGGTGTTGTTCCAGTTCCGGGTCCAGCGCATGCAGCACACGCCGATAGGTGGCGTTGTCGGTGTGTCGCAAGACCAAGGCATGGCTCAGCGCATCGGCCAGGGTGCCGATGCCGATCTGCAAGGTGCCGCCATCGCGGACCAGCGTGCTGGCATACAGACCGATGGCGTAGTCGACGCTGTTCACCGGTTGCCTGGGCAGGCCGAACAGGCGCGGCGACGGACCGGGCAGGTCGATGACCAGGTCGAAGAAGGCCTCCTCCACCGCCGCGGTGCCACCGATCCACGGCAGTTGCGTGTCCACTTCCGCCACCAGCATGGGGCGCGGTAGGCCAAGTGCCTGCACCGCATCCAGCGTGTCCTGGGTGATGTCGTTGTTGCACGACAACGACAGCCGCGTGCCGCCCGGTTCGCGCGCCACTTTCTGCACGATCAGGTTCGGTGCGCGCTGCGCCACTGCGGCAGCAGCGTGGGTGTAGTTGAGACTGGTGTAGTCGGCCTGCGCCTGGGTGGAGTGCAGCAGCCCGCCGGACTGCATGTAGAACTCTTCCACCTGCACATGCGCCGGCAGTGCATCGCGCAGCATGTCATCGACATAGGCAAGGCGCGGGAAATCCTCGCCGAAATGGCGCGCGATGAACGGGGCCGCAAAGCGCGCCTCCAGCCCCGTGCCCGGCTTGGGCGGGTTGAGCGACAACGCGGTATACAGCGCCAATGGCCGCGTGGGCGTGTGCTTGAGCTGCGCATATAGCGCGTTCAATAGCCGGTGTGGCTTGCCGATGCCCAGCGGCGCGCCGACACGCAGCGGGCCGTCGAGGCGTTGCAGGATGTGCGCAACAGCGCTGGGCAGGTCGGTCAGGTGGTCAGTCATCGGTGCAGGGTAGCCGAGGCGATGGCGGGGTGGTTACCGGGCTGCCGACAAGACCGGGTTGATGCACCCGTTGCCGCAAGGCTGTTGGGACGGGCTTGACAGGCTAAAGTTTTACATGCGTAATCGATAAAAATTACGGATGTAATCGCATGCCGATCAGCGAAGCCGAAGCAGTGGTGATGCAGGTGCTCTGGGATGCGGCGCCGCGCAGCGCCGACGACGTGGTCGCCGCGCTGGCTGCCCACAGCAACTGGGCCGAGCCGACGGTGAAGACCCTGCTCAACCGCCTGCTTGGCAAGGGCGCCATCCGCGCGGTGAAAGAAGGGCGGCGCTATCTCTACTCGCCGGTGCTGGCGCGCGAGCAGTGGGTGCAGCAACAGAGCGAGGGGTTGCTGCAACGCCTGTTCGGTGGGCGGGTGGCGCCACTGGTGGCGCATTTCAGCGAGCGCGGAAAACTCAGCGCGTCCGATATCGCGGAGCTGAAACAACTGATCAAGGAGCTGGACGATGAACCCTGAGCCCTGGGTCCTGGTGTCGCGCGCGACGCTGTACATCACCGTCGCGCTGCTGGTCTGCCTGTTCCTGCGTCGCCCGCTGCGCAAGCTGTCGGGTGCCACCGCGGCGTATGCGATCTGGTCCTGCGTCCCGCTGGCCCTGGTGGCGGCCGTGTCGCCAGGGCCGTCTCTCGGCGTGGCGGTGCCGAGGTTACCGGCGCTGACTGCCCTGCCGGCGCTCTCCAGCGTGCAGGGCCAAGGTCAGGCGTGGGCAAGCTGGCTGGCGGCAGCGTGGCTGGGCGGCGCGGTGGTGATGGCGTTCGGAGTGTGGACGCGGCAACGGCGCTTCCTGCGCCGCCTGGGTCCGTTGCACCGGCTCGACCACCGGCTCTGGTCGGCCACGCACGATGTCGGCCTTCCTGCATCGCTGGGACTCTGGCGTCCGCGCATCGTGGTACCGGCCGATTTCAGCGTGCGCTACGACGCCGATGAGCGTGCGCTGATCCTGGCGCATGAGCGCATGCATCTGCGGCGCGGCGATCTGCATGCGAATCTGCTGGCAGCGCTGATGCTCTGCATCTGCTGGTTCAACCCGCTGATGCATCTGGCCTGGCGTGCGTTCCGGCTGGACCAGGAACTGGCCTGCGATGCGGCCGTGCTGGCGCAACATCCGGGCAAGCGCCGCAGTTACGCCACGGCCATGCTCAAGACCCAGCTTGGTGCCGGTTCCACGCAACTGGCCTGTCATTGGGCTGCGTCGCCTCCGTTGGCGCAACGGATCGCGGCACTGCGCGGTTTACCCGCAGCTGCCGGGCATGCGCGCTGGCGCGTGGTGATGGTGCTGCTGCTGGCGGCGACGATCAGCACCGCTGCCTGGGCCGTGCAGCCGGCGCGCATTGCGTTGCCGGCACACCCGGCGCCGGCGGCGGGCAACGCGGTGGATTTTTCCTTGATGCAACCGCCGAGGTATCCGGCAGCCGCAGTCGACGGCGGTATCGAGGGCTTTGTCGAACTGCAGATTGAGGTCGACCCTGGCGGCGTACCGCAGCACATCGCCATCGTGCAGAGCACGCCGGCCGGTGTGTTCGATCAAGCGGTGCTGGAGGCAGCGCGTCATTGGCGGCTGACACCTGCGTCTGCACATGGCAGGGCGATTGCTTCCACGGTGCGCGTGCCGGTGAAGTTCGAACTGGATGCGCCGGAGCAAACGTCCACGGCTGCCGATGCCGGCGCAGCGCACCCGGATGCGCCAGCGTCCAGCCGTCTTGCCGGGTGTGCCCCGGCAGGCTGCGCAATGCAGGAGAAGCCGTGATGCGATTTACTCCGATATGCACTGCAGCCCTGGCGCTGTCGCTCGGCGCATGTGCAACGCAAGGCGTGCAGGAACAGCAGCGCAGCCAGCGCGAAGATTCGGTGGACCAGCGCATGCTGAGCGCGCAGTCGGGCGGTGAAGGCGGCGGCTCCATCCGGTCTTACACGCTGGCGCCGGCACAGCGTTTCCGGATGCCGCGCGCACTGCGCAGCGATGCGCCGGTGCTGCCGGCCGACTCGCCACGGCAGACACTGCCGCCGACCACCGTATGCGCGCATGTGATCCTGGCCGCCGACGGCGCGGTGCAGCGCGTCGACCCCATGTCCGATCGCGACGAATGCGCGGCCGGTCTGCTGCCGGACAACGCCGATCTGCTGCAGGCGGTGCGTACCACGGTGCAGCAATGGCAGTTCGTTCCGGCCGCACTGTGCACGTTTGCCGCCGGCGTGGCACAGCCGACGGCACTTGACGACTGCAGCGGCGCGATCAGCGAGGAACCGGTACCGGTGACGCTGTCGTTCGCGTTCACCTTCGAAGTACGGCAGGGCAAGGTCAGCGTGCGGCAGGGCAAGGTGGCGCAATGAGCATGCGCATCGCTGTCATCAGAGCATTTCAGGTGCGAACAGGCGCCGCCGCGAGACTTCTTTGCCAGACAGCATGAAGCGGCCATCGCCGCGGTAGTGCACCGTCCTGGGCAGCGCAGGCCGCCTGGCCACCTGCGCGCTCACCACTTCCCAGACAAAGAGGGCGTGGCGGTTGATCTGCCGCCCGTCGTGCAGGCGGCATTCGAAACTGGCGTAGCACTCGGCGATGGCTGGCGCCGCAACCCGCTGGCCGGGGACGGCAGTCAGCCCGAAATGGTCGAACTTGTCGATCTGGGCACCGCTGCTGTTGCCAATGCCGATCACGGTGTCGAGCAGCTCGGCCGTCGGCAGGTTGATCACGCATTGTTTGCTGCGCCGGACTAGTTCGAAACTGTGGTTGCCGGGAGCGATGCAGCAGGCAATCAGCGAGGGCGAAAACTCCAGCACCATATGCCAGCCCATGGTCATGATGTCGCGTTGGCCCTTGTGGGCCGAGCTCACCAGCACCACCGGCCCGGGTTCGAGGAAGCGGCGCGCCTGCTCCACCGGGAATGCATGTTTCCGATACTGTTTCATCGGCATACCAGCTGATTGGATGTGGCGATCGACGGTGTCGATGCGCTCATTCCAGCACATGCACGCTATCGGCGATGCGCTGCACCTCGTCGGGATTGTGGCTGACATACAGCATCGGCAGGCGGATCTCGTCGCGCACGCGCTGCAGGTAGGGAATCAGTTCTTCGCGGCGCGCCTGATCCAGTGCCGACAAGGGCTCGTCGAACAACAGGATCGCCGGTTGCGACAACAAGGCGCGGCCGATCGCCACACGCTGCGCTTCGCCTCCGGAGAGATTGCGTGGCCGGCGTTGCAGCAACGGCGCGATACCCAGCAGCGCCACCACGTCGTCGAAGCCGAATGGCGCCGCGCCTCGGGCGTGCCGGCCATAACGCAGGTTGCGGCGCACATCCAGATGCGGAAACAGCCGCGCATCCTGAAACACGTAGCCGATCCTGCGCCTGTGCGTGGGCAGGTCCACGCCTTGCCGGGCGTCATACAGGCAGCGCCCGTCGATGCGGATATGCCCGGCCTGCGGCCGCACCAAACCGGCGATTGCGTTGAGCACCGTGCTCTTGCCCGCGCCGGAGGGGCCGACCAGGGCCACCACACGGGCCTGGTCCTGGATGTGGACATGCCGTTGGAAATTGCCGCGCTGCAGGTGCAGGTCGATATCGAGCATCAGCCGTCCTCGCGCGGATGCGGTCTGCGCACCAGCCACTCGGACAGCAGCAGCGCCGCCAGCGAGATCGCCAACGCAACGCCGGCCAGCCGCCACACACCCGATTCCATGCCCGGCACCTGCATCAGCCCGTAGATGGCCGACGACAAGGTCTGGGTTTCGCCAGGGATATTGGACACGAAGGTGATGGTCGCGCCGAATTCGCCCAGGGCCTTGGCGAACGCCAGCACCATGCCGGCCACCAGGCCAGGCCAGGCCAGCGGCAAGGTGATGCTGAAGAACACCCGCCACGGGCCCGCGCCCAGCGTGGCGGCGGCCGCTTCCAGGCGACGATCGGTCGCTTCGATGGACAAGCGGATCGCGCGCACCATCAACGGGAACCCCATCACCGCGCATGCCAGCGCCGCACCGGTCCAGCGGAATGCGAACTGGATGCCGAGGTGCTCCAGCAGCCAGCTGCCGACCGGCCCCTGCGTGCCCAGCACCACCAGCAGCGCGTAACCGGTCACCACCGGTGGCATCACCAGCGGCAAATGCAGCAGGGCATCCAGCAGCGCCTTGCCCGGGAAGCGCCGCCGCGCCAGCAGCCAGCCACAGGCGATGCCTGGCGGCAGGCTGGCGACGGCCGCAACGATGGCGACCTTGAGACTCAGGCCGATCGCGGTCAGCTCCTGCGGGGTGAACATCGACAACGGCGCGCCTCAATCCTGCAACGAAAAACCACGGCGCACGAAGATCGCCCCGGCCGGCTTGCTGCCCAGCCACTGCACGAACGCGGCGGTGCCGGCATTGCTGCTGTTCTTCAACGCGGCAACCGGATACACGATGGCCTCGTGGCTATCGTCGGGGAAGGTGGCAACCACGCGGACCTTGGGGTCGGCGCGTGCATCCGAGCCGTACACGATGCCCAGCGGCGCCTCCCCGCGCGAGACCAGCATCAACGCGGCGCGCACGCTTTCCGACTCGGCCAGGCGATTGCTCACGCCGTCCCAGTGGCCGAGCTTGCGCAGCGCTGCGGCGGCATACTTGCCCGCCGGCACGCTGTTGGTCTGGCCCACCGCCAGCCGACCGCGCTCGCCGAGCGCCCTGGCAATTGCGCCCGGCTGGCGCGGATCCACGCGCAGCCTGCTGCTGGCCGGGGCGATCAACACCAGGGTATTGCCGAGCAGGTTGTGACGCTGCGCCGGCAGCACCAGGCCGCGCTGCTGCAGATAGTCCATCCATTCCAGGTCGGCCGAAAAGAACACGTCTGCCGGTGCGCCTTGCTCGATCTGGCGTGCCAGTGCAGAGCTGGCGGCGTAGGAGACGCGCACGGGCGTGCCGGTCGCCTTCTGGTAGGCGGCCGCGGCCTCGTCCATGGATTCCTTCAGGCTTGCCGCAGCAAACACCGTCACCGGCGCGGTCTGCGCCGTGGCCAGGACGGGCAGGGCAAGCATCAGCACGCAGAACGCGCGCTGCCAAAAACCGATCGTGCGCATGGGGGGCTCCAGCAGGGTCAGGCACCGATCATAGCGGCTGCGCGCGATGCGCCGCGTGGCGGCCACGCTGACGCGTCAGCGAACCACTCCGTCACAGCGGCCGGCCTGCAGATTGGTCTGCAATGCCGGCCGGATCAGCCTGGGCTCGGGCAGCGTGGCATCGCGTGCCTGGCGCTGCGCCACGAACGCATCGACCTCCACGCCATCGCGCACATGGATATTGCTGCGCCGCTGTTCGCCGATGCTGGTCTGGTAGGCCACGTCGCGGCCGCCCGGGCCGTAGTCATGGCAGACGAACACGCGCGTGTCCTCCGGCAGTGCGTACATGCGCTGGATCGAGGCAAACAGTTGCCGTGCATCGCCACCGGGGAAATCGCAGCGCGCGGTGCCGGCGTCGGGCATGAACAACGAATCGCCGGGGAACAGCGCATCGCCGATCAGATACGCGATGCTGTCGCTGGTATGCCCGGGCACCGCGATGACACGTACCTGCAGCGTGCCCAGGGCGAAGCGCTCGTCATCGGCGAACAGGTGATCGAACTGCGAGCCATCGGCACGGAAGTCTTCCGGCAGCGCGTAGTGTGGCGCGAGCGTCTGCTGCACGTCCCGAATGCCGTCGCCGATGCCGATGCGTGCCTGTGGCCAGTGCTGTTTCAGCCACTGCGCGGCAGACAGGTGATCGGCATGCGCATGGGTTTCCAGCAGCCACTGCACCTGCCAGCCGCGGTGGGCGATGGCATCGACGATCGCCTGCGCGGCGCGCGTGCCGACCGCGCCGCTGTCGGCCGCATAGTCCAGCGCCGGGTCGATCACCGCTGCCGCCCCGGTCGCCGCGTCAGCGGCTACATAGGTGAAGGTGTTGCTGTCGGCGTGGAAGAACGCAAGCACCTCGGGCTGCATCGGCGTCTCCATCTCAGTGCGTGGCCAGCGCCGCGTTGAGCACGGCAGCCAGTCGGTCGCCAGCCTCGCGCAATTGCGTCTCGGCAACCGGACGATAGGTCGCGATGTAGCCGTCCGGCAACACGTGCTTGTCCGGATAAACGCCGGGCGTGATCGCGATCCTGCAGGAGGCCTGCGCCCAGGCCGCAGCCGGCGGTGGCAGCACCGGCGATGTCGCCGCGGTCGCCGGCAACGCCAGCAGGCGTTGCAGATACGCGTCGTCATCAAGCTGGCGGTCGTTGAGCATGCCGCTGTCCCACAGCGCATGCAGGTTGCTGCCCTTGCCAGCGACCTGCAGCTGGAATGCATTGCCGCCCTTGTCGTGCGCGTAGCCGGCATGCATCGGCTGGTGGATGTCGCCGACAAAATGCACCACGAACTTCAGGGCCTGCCGACGCACGTCCAGGGGCTGGCTGCGATCGGCAAGCAGCGCGGTCTGCCGATCCAGCGCGGCGATCACGCAGTTGCCGTCCGGGCAGTCGCGCGGCGGCTCGTACGTACAGTCGTGCTCGCCGAGATTGACGTAATGCCACGGGCCGGAGCGCTTGCCCAGGTCCGGATCATGCTCGCGCAATTCGTCGGCCCAGGTGGCGACACCGGCCAGTGTCGGATTGGCGTCGCCTTTCAGCAATTGCGCCACTTGTGCCCGCGCCTGCGGGCTCAGCTCGGTCTCGGCAATGCGCGCCACCAGGCGGTGGCCTTGCGGCCCCCAGGCGAAGGCGCTGATGGGCTGGAGTGCCGCGGCAACGGTTGCGGCAAGAAGGAGGAGGCGAGGGGAGAAGGTCTTCATCCGGCAATTGTACGCATCGGTCCGGGACGGTTTGATGGCTGTCCCGGTCCGACCACAGCCACGGCTCAGCGCGGCGTCTGCGGCAGGCTTAGAAATAGACCAGGTACGAGACGCCATAGGTCAGCGGATCGATCCGCGCCTTGCCCAGCCGGCTGCCATTGAAATCGACATTGCTGCGCGAATCGGTCCAGCGCGCATCCACCCGCAGGCCGCTGCGCTCGTTGAAGATGTAGTCCACACCGATATGTGCAGTGGCGCCCACCGAGTCGTCGAAGCGCAGGTCGCCGCTGCCGAAGGCGTCATCGACGTCCTCGCCGACAAACGTGGTGTAGTTGATGCCGACACCCACGAACGGCGACACCGTGCCGTAGCCGTTGATGTGGTACTGCAACAGCACGCTCGGCGGTACCGACCAGTAGCTGCCCACCTTGCCGACGCCCTCAAGCTCCAGATCGTGCTTGCCCGCTACCGCGGCATGCACCTCGATACCGAGATTGTTGCGCAGGAAGTATTCGTAGGTGAACGACAGCGTCGGGGCGCCCTTGATCTCGGCACGCGTGCCGCCGAAGCTGCCGCTGTCGGACTTGGGCGAGACATAGCCGGCGCCGTACCCCGTGGTCCAGTGGCCGGCCGATTGTGCAAGGGCGGGTGCGGCCGAGGCGGCCAGTGCGATGGCGAGGGCGGTACGGATCAGCATGCTCATGGAATCCCCGGATAGGTCGGACAGGCGGTCGACGTGGCCAACCTGTCCGCAACTCCGGCGGTGGATTCACGTCCCTGGACGCCAAGTGTGCCAGAGATGCATCGCGCACGCTGCCGGGCTCAGAAGCGGTGCACGTAGGCCAGGCCGTAGACCAGCGGGTCGATGTTGACCGTGCCGATGCGGCTGCCGTCGAGGCGCGCTTCGGTATCGATGTCGATCCAGCGCAGGTTCACCCGCAGTGCGCCGCGCTCGCTGAGCTTGTAGTCCACGCCTGCGTGCAGGGCCAGGCCCCAGGAGTCGTCCAGTTCCAGCTCGCTGCCGGCCAGCGCGCCACGCGTGTCGGTGCTGAAGAAACGGGTGTAGTTGATGCCCGCGCCAACGAACGGCGAGAGCTTGCCCTGGCTGTTGAAGTGGTACTGCAGCGAAATCACCGGCGGCAGATGCTTGGTGCTGGCGACACGTCCCAGACCGCGCAGCGCGATGTCGTGCTCGAACGGCAGCGCAGCCAGTACTTCGATGCCCAGGTTGTCGGCAATGAAGTATTCCGCAGTGAAGGTGGGCTTGATGTCCTTGCCGACGTCCGCTTCGAGCGTACCGCCGACCAGGCGGCCGTTATCGGATTTGGGAGCGACCTGGTGGGCACCGACGGCAACGGTCCAGTCGCCTTTGGATTGAGCCAGTGCGGGGACGCTGGCGAAGGCGGCGGCCAGGCCGGCGAGCAGAAGGGTAGAGCGCATGCGCATGGAAATTCCCGTTGTGTGCAGAGGATGGAAGAAGTCTTGGGGCTTTGCCCGATGGATGCCTTGATCCTGATCAATCGCTGCGCGCGCTGCCGCGACAGGTCATGCGCGGACGTGACCAGGGACCGGCACCGGCAGCAGCGATCTGCGCCGTGCCGGTGATCGCACCGGCGCATCGCTTCTGCGCTGCGATGCCAGGCGCCTGGCGCCAGCGGCGGCGGGGAAGGAACTCCGACGCCTGCATGCGCGGGGGAGCCGGCAGCGAGCGGATGGCGGCAGGGATCGCGCACTTACCTGGCCTTGGCGAGCTTGGGCGCATCCACTTCCGGCATCGCCGAGCTGTGGTGGTTGATGATCAGCCACTTGTCGTCGCGCTTTTCGTACACGAAGGTGTAACGCGCCTGCACCTTGCTCTGCTTGCCGTCCTTGTCGGTCAGCGTGAAGGTATAGACGCCGGCATCCACTGCGCTGTCGTCATCGAGCACGCGCACGGTGCGGTAGTTGACGACGCCCTGCGGCTTCTTGGTCAGGAACATCGCGAAGTATTTTTCGATCTGCGCACGCGAGGCGCGCACCTCGTTGGAGACGGTCGGCAGCAACACGCCGTCCGGCGCGTACAGATCGGCCACCTTGTGCGGGTTGCCAGTGGCCAGCGCCGCGTTCCAGGTGTCGAACAGCGCAGCGACTTCGCGCGCTTCGCCATCGGTGGGCAAGGTGGCCTTGTCGGTGTAGTGCATCACGCCGCCAGCCAGCGCCGGGGTGGCGGCCAGTGCCAGGACCAGAGAGAGAAAGGTGCGACGCATGGGGGAATCTCCGTTGTGATGGATGGGTGCCTCAGCAGGCACGGCCAGTATCGAAATCCACGGAGCGCCGAAATGCTGCTGTTCGGCATATGCATCGATACGCCCTTCAGCGTATCGATGTGAAACTTAAGTAATTGAAATAAATTGGAAATTTCGAAGAAAAAAGGCGTATTCCCGATTGCCGCGTCCGTGCCGCACCTCAGATCGTCACGGGCCCTCAAGTCAGGCAGGCGTCAGCCCATGCCGCATCGTGCTTGCAGCGCCGAACTCATCACCTTGTCGATTGACGGCACCCGCACAGCGTGCCCACCTTTCGATTCCCGATTCCCGATTCCCGATTCCCAATCCCCACCCCGCATGCACCACGGCACAACGTCCTGGCGCCACATGCCGCAGCGCTGGCTGCAGCACGGCTGCGGGAGTGCGACGCTGCTAGAATGGCGGTCCCTTTCCATCCGCCGCGCCATCGCGGCCGCAGGAGCTAGTGAACATGGCAATCAAGGTTGGCATCAACGGATTCGGTCGCATCGGCCGCAACGTGCTGCGCTCTGCGGTGCAGAACTTCGCCAATGACATCGAGATCGTGGCCATCAATGACCTGCTCGAGCCCGATTACCTCGCCTACATGCTGCAGTACGACTCGGTGCATGGCCGCTTCAAGGCCGATGTGTCGGTCGACGGCAACACGCTGATCGTCAACGGCAACAAGATCCGCCTGACGCAGGAGCGCGACCCGGCCAACCTCAAGTGGGATGCGGTCGGTGCCGACGTGGTGATCGAGTCCACCGGCCTGTTCCTGACCAAGGAAACCGCGCAGAAGCACATCGACGCCGGCGCCAAGAAGGTGATCCTGTCGGCACCGTCCAAGGACGACACGCCGATGTTCGTGTTCGGCGTCAACGACAAGACCTACAAGGGCGAAGCGATCGTCTCCAACGCCTCGTGCACCACCAACTGCCTGGCGCCGCTGGCCAAGGTGATCAACGACAAGTGGGGCATCAAGCGCGGCCTGATGACCACCGTGCACGCGGCCACCGCGACGCAGAAGACCGTGGACGGCCCGTCGAACAAGGATTGGCGCGGCGGGCGCGGCATCCTGGAGAACATCATTCCGTCCTCCACCGGTGCCGCCAAGGCCGTGGGCGTGGTGATTCCCGAGCTCAACAAGAAGCTGACCGGCATGAGCTTCCGCGTGCCGACCTCGGACGTGTCGGTGGTCGACCTCACCGTCGAGCTGGAAAAGCCGGCCACCTACGCCGAGATCTGTGCCGAAGTAAAGGCGCAGAGCGAAGGCGCCTTGAAGGGCGTGCTGGGTTACACCGAAGACAAGGTCGTGGCCACCGACTTCCGCGGCGAAACCTGCACCTCGGTGTTCGACGCCGACGCCGGCATCGCGCTGGATTCGACCTTCGTCAAGCTGGTGTCCTGGTACGACAACGAGTGGGGCTATTCCAACAAGTGCCTGGAAATGGTGCGGGTTGTCGCGAAGTAAACCTCGCGCCTAGGCGACGAGTGAAGGCCCCGGCATGCCGGGGCCTTTCGTTTTGTATGTGCCGGAACGTGACGTGTGCTGATGCCGTCACCGCGTCGTCGGCAGTACGGGAAGTGGACTTTGCGAGGCCCACGTGCGCTAATTTGCGGGCACGGCGGTCGTTCCCGTGTCGTGTACGAAGGATCGGGGAACTCCATGGATCGAGAGAACACAACTCATGAGTAAATTTCTGGCGGGCGTATTGGCGCTCGGTGTGGTGATTGCGGTGTCGGCTCCGTCGACCACGTGGGCCGCGAAAAAGCAGACCGGTACGCCGGCCTGGATGAATGCCGATGGCGAGGTGATCAAGTCGGCCGATGTCGAGGCGGGCTATGGCGAAACGGTCAAGGGCATCAACGATTACGAAGGCGAGATCACCGGCAAGCCGGCGCCTGACAGCAAGTTCACCCAGCTGAAGATCGGCATGCCGATGAAGCAGGTCACCGACCTGATTGGTCAGCCCAACGATCAGGGTTCCTACGTGACCGGCAAGGCGTTCATCCCGTTCTTCTTCGGCGGCGACCGCTACCGGTATGAGATGGCCTACAAGGGCCAGGGGCGTCTGGTGTTCGCTGGCAAGTCGATGGACACCGGCGGCAACCTGATCTGGATCATCCATAACAAGAACGACAGCGGCTACCGCGAATGATGTTCAAACGCCCGGTTCTACCGGGCGTTTTTCTTGGGGGCATGTCCATGCCTGTAGCCATTGCGTGCCGGTGCCGCCAACGGCAGCGCGTCGCTGCGCTTCAGCCAGGGATTGGCTGCCCAGACGCGCCCTGAGCCTGTATGGTTCGCGCATTCGGCCGGATGCCGACTCAGGGGTTATGCGTTGGAAACGATGATTGTGTCGGTGGTGCTGTTGCTGCTTGCGGTGCCGGTAGGGTTGGTGATTGCCCTGGTGTGGATCGCCGGGCTGCGGCGGCGCGTGGATGCGCTGGAACAGCGGCTTGCGCAATGGCAGGCCAGCGGCGCAGGCGGCGCGGACGCGGCGGCGGTGCACAGGCCAATGCAGTCGCCAGTCGGTACATGGGGGGCGCAAGAGGCGTCCGACCTCGGCCTGTCTGGGTCTGGCGCCGCTGAGCGGCCTGCCGCCGCAGATGTGCACGCTGCGCCGTCGCCGGTCGCGCCGATGCCGAGACCGATGCCGCCATCATTGCCCGCACAGGCGCCCGCATCTGCTACGGCACGCAGCGCAGTCCAAGCACCGCCCCTGGCCGCTGCGCCTGCGGAATTCGAGCAGCAAGCGCACGACGTCCCGTCCGGACCAGGCCCGCTGGCGCGCGCGGCCAGCGCAGTGAAGCGCTGGTTCACCGAAGGCAACGTGCCGGTCAAGGTCGGCATGCTGGTGTTGCTGGCCGGTGTGGCGTCGCTGTTGAAGTACGCCAGCGACCAGGGCTGGATGCGCATGCCGATCGAGCTGCGGCTGGCCGGCATCAGTGTGTTGGCGCTCGCCGGCCTGGTCCTGGGCTGGAAGCAGCGGCTGCAGCGGCCCGGCTTTGCGTTGGCGTTGCAGGGCGGGGCCATCGGCGGCTTGCTGCTGACGGTGTTTGCCGCGTTCAAGTTGTACGGGCTGCTCGGCGCAGGCCTGGCGATGGGCATCAGCGTGGTGCTGATTGCCGGCATGTGCGTGCTGGCGGTGGTGCAGGATTCGCGCACGCTGGCGGTGCTGGGGGTGCTGGCCGGCTTCCTTGCGCCGATCTGGCTGTCCACCGGCAGCGGCAATCATGTCGCGCTGTTTGCGTATTACGCGGTGCTCAACGCCGGCATCGTGGCGATCGCCTGGACGCGCCCGTGGCGGGTGCTGAACCTGCTCGGATTCGCCTTCACCTTCGGCATCGGCACGCTGTGGGGCGCGCTGCAATACACCCCGGCGAAATTTGCCACCACCGAGCCGTTCCTGCTGCTGTTCTTCGCCATGTATGTGGCAATCCCGGTCCTGCACGCGCGCCGTGGCGATGGCAGTGCGGGCAAGCGCATCGACGGCAGCCTGTTGTTCGGCACCCCGCTGGTGGCCTTCGCGTTGCAGGCGCGCCTGCTGGATGGTGAACGCCTGCCGTTGGCGCTGTGCGCGTTGGCGGTGGCTGCGCTGTACGCGGGTCTGGCCCGCTGGTTGCTGCGGCGTGCCTCCACGCGTCTGCTGGGCCAGGCGCACGCGATGCTGGCGGTCGGTTTTGCCACCCTGGCCGTACCGCTGGCACTGTCGGCGCGTGCCACCGCCAGCGTCTTTGCGCTGGAGGGTGCCGGTCTGCTGTGGCTGGGGCTGCGGCAACGGCGTCGGATCTCGCAGTTCAGCGGGGTGGCATTGCAGTTGCTGGCGGCGGTGGGTGTCGCCTTCGGTGTGGATGCCTGGCGTTACGACGCGGTGGCGGTAGCCAATGCCACCTGCATGAGCACCCTGCTGCTTGCACTGGCCGGCTGGGCCAGTGCCTGGTTCCTGCGCGATGCAGGGCAGCCGCGCCGCGCGCTGGTGGCGTATCTGTGGGGGCTGGGCTGGTGGACGCTGTGCGGCGTGCACGAGATCCTGCGCTTTGCCGGCGATCTGCGCAGCGAGCCGGATCTGCTGCTGGGTTTTGTCGCGCTCACCGTGTGGCTGGCCGCCGAGGTGCATCGGCGTCGCCCGGCAACGGCGCTGGTGTGGACGGCGATGGCCGGGCTGGCGCTGGCTGCGCCGTTGGCGCTGTGGCAATGCCATGCGCATACGCAACCGTTCGCGCATTGGGGGGCGCTGGCCTGGTTGGCGTTTGCCGTGGTAGGCACGCGCGCGCTGTGGTGCCTGCGCAGGCAGCACGGCGCAGGCGCCGTGGCCGCGCAGTTCATCTGGTGGCTGCTGTGGCCGTTGGTGGTGTCGCTGGGCGTGGCGTGGCTGGCCGACACCTTCATGCTGGCAAATGGCTGGCGTTGCGCCTTGCTGGCCGCGCCCTGGTTGGGCGTGGCGGCAGTGGGGCTGTTGCGCTGGCCGTGGCTGGCGTGGCCGCAAGGCGCCGGCTTCGATCGGGCACGCAACCCGTTGCTGGGCGGTGTGTTCGCGGTGCTGGGCAGCGGTTGGCTGATCGTGCTGCTGGACCCGATGAGCGCCGCGCCGTTGCCGTGGCTGCCCTTGCTCAACCCGGCCGAGCTGGCGCAACTGGCGGTGCTGGCCCTGCTGGCGCGGTGGGCGTGGTCCGCGCACGCGCTCTTGGTCGTGCGGCGGTGGCGGGTGACTGCGCTGGGTGTCCTGGGCTGGGCCCTGGTCACCGGCAGCACCCTGCACAGCGTGCATCACTGGGGTGGCGTGGCATGGGACGCCGGCTTGATCGGCGCGACCCTGTCGCAGACCAGCCTGACCATCGTGTGGAGCGTGCTGGGCGTGCTGGGCTGGGTGATCGGCTCGCGGCGCGGTCAGCGTGGGCTGTGGCTGGGCGGTGCGTTGCTGATGGGCCTGGTGCTGGCCAAGCTGGTGCTGGTCGACCGCCAGTATCTGGGCAATCTGCTTGGCATCGGCTCGTTCATGGCCTATGGCCTGTTGTGCACCGTGGTGGGCTACCTGGCACCGGCGCCGCCGCGCCAGCCGGTGGCCGATGCGCAGGCCGTCGGAGACGATGGCGTCGACAAGGAACAGGCATGAAATCGAGGCAATGGGGATGGCTGCTGCTGGTGCCGCTGATGGCGCAGGCGGCCGATGTGCGCCAGGACTATCGGCAACAGTGGCCGCTGCAGGTGGCCGGCTCGGACGCCGGCCTGTATCAGCTGCGCTTGAACGCAGCGATCTATCGCGGCGCACAGGACGCAGGGCTGCGCGATGTCACGGTGATCGATGCGCGTGGCGAGGAAATGCCGGCCGCGCTCTTGCCGGCGGATGCCGCGCCGGCTGCCGCGCCGCGTCGGCAACGCCTGCCCGTGTTTGCGCTGCCGGCCGGTGCGGCGCCTGCCAACGGCGATCTGCAGCTGATCGCCGAACGCGATGCCAGTGGCGCGGTGCGGCGGCTGGAAGGCCGTTTTGCCACCGGCGCCGCTGCAGGTGCCGGTGGCAGCTGGCTGATCGATGCCAGCGCATTGGGTGATCGTCCGCGTGCGCTGTGGCTGGACTGGGACGGCAACACGCCGGTGCAGGCGCGGCTGCGTGTGGAAGGCAGCGACGATCTGCGCGACTGGCGCGTGCTGGCCGCCGATGCCACCGTGATGGCGCTGGACAACCAGGCGCAGCGTCTGCAGCAACGCCGTATCGCGCTGGACGAGGGCGCGCGCTATCTGCGCATCGTGCCGGTGTCGGGCGCGCTGCCGGCCTTGCGCGCGGTCGATGCGGAACTGGACGGCGTCGCTGCGCCGCTGCAATCGCAGTGGCTGGAGTTGCCGGGCACCGCACAGGACAAGGCGGTGCTGTATGCCTTGCCCGGGCGCTTTCCGGTCACCCAGGTCGATGTCAGCGGCGGTCAGGCCGAGGCGGTCGAATGGATCGTGGAAAGCCGTGATGCCGATGACGCGCCGTGGCTGCGCCGCGCCGGGCCGTGGTTGGCGTATCGACTCGGTGCCGGCAACGCCGCCGCGTCCCCGCCGCAACAGCTGTCGGCCCCGGTGCGTGATCGCCAATGGCGCTTGCTCGCCGCACAAGGCCGCAGCACCGCGAGGCCGACGCTACGCGTGGGCTACCAGCCGGAGCGGATGATGTTCCTCGCCCAGGGGCAGCCGCCGTATGCCGTGGTCGCGGGTAGCGCGCGCGTGCAACGCGGTGACGCGCCACTGGCCTCGATGCTGCAGGCGCTGCGTCGCGAACGCGGCGCGCAGTGGCAACCGGCGCCTGCCAGCATCGCCGCGCAGGCGCAGCCGCTGGCCGGCGATGCCGCACTGCAGCCGGCCGCCACGCCGCGCGACTGGAAGCGTTGGTTGCTGTGGGGGCTGCTGATCGGCGGCGCCGTGCTGGTCGGTGGTTTCGCCGTGAGTCTGCTGCGCAGCCCGGCGGCCAATCGCAGCCCCTGACGACCTCGCACGTCGCACGGCGGTTTGCCGCTGCGGCGCGAAGGTCCGACAATGGGCATCCCCCGTCGCCAAGGCAGCCGCATTGCCCGTCGTCCTCGACCGACCATCCCCCGCATCGTCAGCCGTATGGGCGGCGATATGCGCGGCAGGCAAGCTGCAATCTCCGCGACCTGCACGCGGGCGCAACGCCAGCGTGCAACGGCTGCCCCACGCCATCCATCCGCGCAGCGCCCAGACATCGGCGCCACGTGTACCGGCTGCTTTTTCGATTCCCCAATCCCGATTCCCGAATCCCCATTCCCCAGACCTAGCGAGCTGACCCCATGTCCATCGTCCGCATGACCGACCTCGATCTCTCCGGCAAGCGCGTGCTGATCCGCCAGGATCTCAACGTGCCGATCGACAACGGCCAGATCACCTCCGAGCAGCGCATCACCGCGTCGGTGCCCACCATCCAGCTGGCGCTGGAAAAGGGCGCCGCGGTGATGGTCACCTCGCACCTGGGCCGCCCCAAGGAAGGCAGCTGGACCGAGGAGGATTCGCTGGCGCCGGTGGCCGCGCGCCTGACCGCGCTGCTGGGCGTGGACGTGCCGCTGGTGCGCGACTGGGTCGATGGCGTGGAGGTGGCGCCGGGCCAGGTGGTGCTGCTGGAAAACTGCCGCATGAACGTCGGCGAGGGCAAGGATGACGAAACCCTGGCGCGCAAGTACGCCGCGCTGTGCGATGTGTTCGTCATGGACGCCTTCGGCACCGCGCATCGCGCACAGGCCTCCACCCATGGCGTGATCCGCTTCGCGCCGGTGGCTGCCGGCGGCCCGCTGTTGATGGCCGAACTCGATGCGCTGGCCAAGGCACTGGACAACCCGGCCAAGCCGCTGCTGGCGATCGTGGCCGGCAGCAAGGTGTCCACCAAGCTGGAGCTGCTGTCCAACCTGGTCAACAAGGTCGACCAGCTGATCGTCGGCGGCGGCATCGCCAACACCTTCATCGCCGCGGCCGGGCATGCGGTGGGCAAGTCCCTGAGCGAGCCGGACCTGATTCCCACCGCCAACCAGATCGTCGCCGATGCCAAGCTGCGCGGCGCGGAGATTCCGTTGCCGACCGACGTGGTCGTCGCCAAGCAGTTCCTGCCCGATGCCGAGGCGACGGTGAAGTCGCTCGATGCCGTGGAGGCCGACGATCTGATCCTGGACATCGGCCCGCAGACCGCCACGCGCTACGCCGAGCTGATCGCCAGCGCCGGCACCGTGGTGTGGAACGGGCCGGTTGGCGTGTTCGAGTTCGAGCCCTTCAGCCACGGCACCGAAACCCTGGCGCGTGCGATCGCCAGCTCCAAGGCGTTCTCGATCGCCGGTGGCGGCGACACCCTGGCCGCGGTGGACAAGTACGACATCGCCAAGGACGTCACCTACATCTCCACCGGCGGCGGCGCGTTCCTGGAATTCCTGGAAGGCAAGACCCTGCCGGCGGTGGCGGCACTCGAGGCGCGCGGCAAGTGAGTGCAGCCACGCTGTTCTTCGATCTGGACGGCACCCTGGTCGATTCGGAGCCGGGCATCGTCGCCAGCATCGTGCATGCCTTCGACGCGGTGGGCCAGCCGCGACCCTCGCCGCAGACCCTGCGCGCGTGGATCGGCCCGCCGCTGCGCGACAGCTTCACCGACTGTTTTCCCGATGATCCGGCGCTGGTGCAGCGCACACTGGCGGCGTATCGCCAGCGTTACGACGCGGTGGGCTGGACCGAACTGAGCGTGTTCGACGGTATCGGTGCAGTCGTCATGGACCTGCAGCGCGCCGGTCATCGCCTGGCGGTGGTGACCTCGAAAAACGAGCGTTACGCGCGCCGCATCGTCGAGCATCTGCCGTTCGGTGCGTGCTTCGAGAACGTGATCGGGGCCAGCGAAGACGGCGAGCGCCGTTTCAAGCCGGACCTGATTGCCGAAGCCTTGCGACGCCTGGACATTGCCAAGACCGGCTGCGTGATGATCGGCGACCGCCGGATGGATATCGATGGCGCCAACCATCACGGCATCCATAGCATCGGCGTGTTGTGGGGCTTCGGCGACGAAGCCGAGCTGCGGGGCGCAGGTGCGGGCGCGATCGCACACACCCCTGCCGAGTTGCGCGCCCTGATCGATGGACAGGACTGACGGACCACGCAGCCGTGCACATTGCCAGGCGAGCGCGGCCGGCGCTCGCCTGGGCGTGGCCGCATGCGCAGGCGGCGAGGGGCGCGCAGCGTCGGCGCCCCCGCGTCCGCTCGCTGTCGTCTGCTGACCGCTGCGAACCGTGGGACCTTCACCGCTGCCGCGTTAGGGTGGCAGCCCACAGCAACAACCCGCCGCGCGCCCAGCGCGCTGCGGAAAGCGTACGTACTGTCCCGCACTGTCTATAGGACATGCCGGAATGCGAGGGTGGCTATGCCGCAATGCCATCGTCGGTAGGTGACGCGTGTGTTAAGTTTCGCGGCTTTTACAGGGAGGCCATCATGAAAGAACGTCAACGCCGCACCAAGATCCTTGCCACGCTCGGACCGGCGACGGATCCGCCCGGTGTGCTGGAGGCCTTGTTCAAGGCCGGCGTCAACGTGGTGCGCCTCAACTTCAGCCATGGCGACCCGTCCGGCCAGGCCAAGCGCGCTGCCGAAGTGCGCGCCGCGGCCGTCCGCGTCGGTGCCGAAGTCGGCATCCTGGCCGACCTGCCGGGTCCGAAGATCCGCGTCGAGCGCTTTGCCGAAGGCAAGATCAAGCTGACCACCGGCGAGCGTTTCGACCTGGTGGCCGACCCCAATGCGCCCGCGGGCGACCAGCACCAGGTTGGCGTCAGCTACCTCGGCCTGCCGCAGGACGTGGCCGCCGGCGACGTGCTGCTGCTGGACGATGGCCTGGTGCAGCTGCAGGTGACCGAGGTGCAGGGTCAGCGCATCGTCACCACCGTGCTCAACGATGGCGTGCTGTCCGATCGCAAGGGCCTGAACAAGCAGGGCGGCGGCCTGTCGCTGGGCGCGCTGACCGAGCGCGACAAGGAACTGATCGGCATCGTCGCCAAGATCGGCGTGGACTTCATCGCGGTGTCGTTCTGCCGCAACGCCGAGGACATGAACGATGCGCGCCGTATCGCGCGTCAGCACGGCTGCGATGCCGCGCTGGTGTCCAAGATCGAGCGCACCGAAGCGATCGAGAACCTGGTCGAGATCGTCGAAGCCTCCGACGTGGTGATGGTGGCGCGTGGCGATCTGGGCGTGGAAATCGGCGATGCCGAATTGCCGGGCCTGCAGAAGAAGATCATCCGCGAATCGCTGGCGCAGAACAAAGTGGTGATCACCGCCACGCAGATGCTGCAGTCGATGGTGGAAAGCCCGATCCCGACCCGCGCCGAAGTGCTGGACGTGGCCAATGCGGTCATCGACGGCACCGACGCGGTGATGCTTTCGGCCGAAACCGCGGCCGGCGCCTACCCGGTGCGTGCGGTGGAAGCGATGGCACGCATCTGTCTGGGTGCCGAGCGCCAGTTCGAGTTCGACACCGACTTCGAAGCGGCGCAACGTAATCTGCAGCGCGCCGACCAGGCGATCGCGATGGCGACCATGTTCCTGTCCGAACACATCGGTCTGGCCGGCGTGGTTGCGTTGACCGAGTCCGGCGGCACGCCGCGTTACCTGTCGCGCTTCCGTTCCAACATGCCGATCTACGCCTTCACCCGTCACGATGGCGCACGCCGCCACATGGCGATGATGCGTGGCGTGTTCCCGATCAGCTTCGACAGCCGCGGCCTGACCCCGCGCGAAGCCGCACGTGCGGCGATCCGCCTGCTGGTGGAGAACGAGCGCATGGGACCGGGCGACCGCGTGGTGTTCACCAGCGGCGAGCACATGGAAACCCATGGCGCCACCAACACGCTGCGCCTGCTGGAAGTGGGCGAGGACGGCCGCGCCAGCGGCCTGGGCGAGCTGTAACGCCTGGCCCTGAGCCGCGCGTGCGTCGCAGGTCGATGCACGCGCTGGCCCACCATCGTTGCCTGCAAATACAGCGGCGGCCTGCGGGTCGCCGTTGTGCTGTGCGGGACATGGTCTGCGGTGCGGGATGCGCCTGCAGGCGCGCATAGCGCGAGGCACGCGCATCACGCTGCGAGCAGCGCCACACATCCTGTCATGCCGCACATGTGTAATCGGTTGCAGACATTCCGTGAAGGAATGTGTACGACTTTCGTCGCTATACTTTCCTTCTCCCCCGCAGCTGCCACAGGAACTACATGAGCATCGAACAGCTTGCCGAAACCGCCCAGGCCATGGTCGCCCCGGGCAAGGGCATCATCGCCATCGACGAATCGACCAGCACGATCGCCAAGCGTTTTGCCAGCGTCGGCATCGAGAACATCGAAGAAAACCGTCGCGCCTATCGCGAACTGCTGCTGACCACGCCCAAGCTGAGCGACTACATCTCCGGCGCCATCCTGTTCGACGAGACCATCCGTCAGAAGACCAAGGACGGCGTGCCGTTCGCCGAGTACATGACCGCCCACGGTATCATCCCGGGCATCAAGGTCGACAAGGGTGCGCAGCCGCTGGCCGGCATGCCGGGCGAGCTGGTCACCGAAGGCCTGGACGGCCTGCGTGCGCGTCTGGAGGAGTACTACACGCTGGGCGCACGCTTCGCCAAGTGGCGTGCGGTCATCAACATCGGCGAAGACATCCCGTCCGGCACCTGCATCGAGGCCAACTCGCACGCGCTGGCGCGTTACGCCGCACTGTGTCAGGAGCAGGGCCTGGTGCCGATGGTCGAGCCGGAAGTGATCATGGACGGCAACCACGACATCGAGACCTGCTACGAAGTCACCGAAGCCACGCTGCGTTCGCTGTTTGGCGCACTGTATGAGCAGAATGTCGTGCTCGAAGGCACCATCCTGAAGGCCTCGATGGTCATCTCCGGCAAGGGCTGCGAAGAGCAGGCCAGCGTGGAGGAAGTGGCCGAGTCCACCGTGATGTGCCTGAAGTCGACCGTGCCGGCGATCCTGCCGGGCATCGTGTTCCTGTCTGGCGGCCAGACCGACGAGCAGTCCACCGCCCACCTCAACGAGATGCACCAGCTCGGCAACCTGCCGTGGCCGCTGAGCTTCTCGTATGGCCGTGCGATGCAGCAGGCTGCGCTGAAGCTGTGGGCCAAGGACATGACCGGCAACGTCGCCAAGGCGCAGCAGATCATCTATGAGCGCGCCAAGGAAAACGGCCTGGCCGCACTGGGCAAGTGGAAGGGTTGATCGCCGTGTCGGCCGCCTTGCGGCCGGATCGAACGTAGCAAAGAGAACGCCGGCAGCGATGCCGGCGTTCTTGTTTGCGTGGACCACGCTGCGCCTGCGTACCTGCCCAAATGCAACGAGCGCCTCGCGGCGCTCGTCATCCCTACCTTCTGCATCGCGAGCGTCAGGCGGCAGCGGTTTCCTGCGCGGCCAGGGCTTGCTGGTAGGCCTTGAACGTCGCTTCGTTATAGGCCACCAGCACGATGTGCTTGGGCACCTTGTGCGAGCGCTGCCAGTCGCGGGTTTCGGTCACGGCGATGCGTGCGGCCTGGTACAGCGGATAGCCGTAGATCCCGCAGCTGATGGCCGGGAACGCGATCGAGTGCAGCATCATCTGCTCGGCCAATTTCAACGATTGCCAGTAGCAGTTGGCCAGTTGTTCCGGCTCGTTGTGCTTGCCATCGCGCCAGACCGGGCCGACGGTATGAAAGACATGCCGCGCCTTGAGGTCGAACCCGTCGGTGATGCGGATTTCGCCGGTGGGGCAGCGCACGCCCGGACGCACCTGCGGCAATGCTTCGCAGGCCTGCAGCAGGCGCGGTCCGGCTGCGCGATGGATGGCGCCATCCACGCCGCCACCGCCCAGCAGTGATTCGTTGGCGGCGTTGACGATGACGTCAACGTCGAGTTCGGTGATGTCGCCTTGCCAGACTTCAATCTTCATAGCGCGATAATTATGGGATTTGCATGAGGAACGCGTGATGGGGCGCGCGTCGCGGAACGGGCACGCTATCGCCCATTCATCTCACCTGCTGCGATTGCCGGCAACGGCTGTGGCTGTTGCCCTAAGGGAGGCTTGAGAACACCCCGATGCGATCGATCGGCTCAATCGCCGACCGGCCGTATCACCGACGGTCGAGCACTTACGGCCGGCGCCGCACGCGCGCGCAACAGGCGCTGTAGTGGCGGCTGAATTCGTCACCCAGACGCGCTTCTTCAACGGAATCGCATACCGCAGAAGGTCAGGGGCGATGCCTGGGTGGACCCACAAGCAAACAGGCCGCGCTATGGGCGCGGCCTGTGCGTGCAAATCAACGACGTGATCGATCAAGGCAGACCGGCCAGCCAATCGTCGTCGGAACCTTCGTTGATGTCGGCAAACAGCGGCGTGGAGAAATAGCGCTCGCCGGTATCGGGCAGCATCGCCAGCACCACTGCGCCGGGCGCCGCGCCTTCGGCCACGCGCAATGCGGTGGCGACGGTGGCGCCGCCGGAGATGCCGGTGAAGATGCCTTCTTCGGCGGCCAGGCGGCGCGCCACGGTGATCGCGTCGGTGTCTTCCACGCTCAGCACCTCGTGGGCGACCTCGCGGTTGAGCACTTCCGGCACGAAGTCCGGGGTCCAGCCCTGGATCTTGTGCGGCTTCCAGTCCTGGCCCTGCAACAGCGCAGCGCCAGCCGGCTCGGTGGCGGTGATGCGCACTTCCGGGCGGGCCACGCGCAGCACTTCGCCCACGCCGGTGAGCGTGCCACCGGTGCCCCAGCCGGTGACGAAATGGTCCAGCCGGAGCCCGGCGAAGTCGCGCAGGATTTCCGCGGCGGTGGTGTTGCGGTGGTAGGCCGGATTGGCCGGGTTGGCGAACTGGCTGGCCAGGAACCAGCCATGCTGCTCGGCCAGTTCCCTGGCCTTGCGCACCATGCCGCTGCCGCGCTCGGCCGCCGGGGTCAGGATCACCTTGGCACCATAGGCGCGCATCAGCTTGCGGCGCTCGATGGAGAAGGTTTCCACCATCGTGGCGACGAACTTGTAGCCGCGCGCGGCGGCCACCATCGCCAGCGCCACGCCGGTATTGCCGGAGGTGGCCTCGACGATGGTGTCGCCGGGCTTGAGCAGGCCGCGCTGTTCGGCATCGAGGATGATCGCCAGCGCCAGGCGGTCCTTGACCGAGCCGCCCGGATTGAACGACTCGACCTTGACGTACAAGGTCACGTGTTCCGGAGCGAGGCGATGGAGTTTGACCACCGGGGTACGGCCGATGGTGTCGAGGATGTTGTCGTACAGGGCCATGGGGTCTCCGTCGGAATCAGGCTGCGTGGGCGAGTGTGGGCGCGTCGGGCGTTGCGATGGGTGAGTGCGGGGGCGGGGGCGCGTTCAACGGCGCGGCGCCGAACCAGTGCAGGCTGGCGGCCAGCCCGGCGACCTCGCCCAGGATCAGCAGGGCTGGCGCACGCACCGCGTGCTGCTGCGCGGTGGCGGCCAGGCCGGCGAGCGTGCCGGTGATCACGCGTTGCTGCGGGCGCGAGCCGTTTTCCACCAGCGCGAACGGAGTGGTCGGCGCGCGACCTGCCTGCAGCAGGCGCTGCTGGATGCCGTCCAGACCGGCCACGCCCATGTAGAAGGCCAGGGTCTGGCGTTCCTGGCCAAGCGCCTGCCAGTCGAGTGTGTCCAGCGAATCCTTGCAGTGCGCGGTGATCAGCCGCAGCGATTGGGCATGGTCGCGATGGGTGAGCGGAATGCCGGCGTAGGCGGCGCAGGCGATCGCGGCGGTGATGCCGGGGATGACCTGGAAGCCGATGCTGTGCGCGCGCAGGAATTCCAGCTCTTCGCCGCCGCGGCCGAACACGAATGGGTCGCCGCCCTTCAGCCGCACCACGCGGCGCCCGGCGCGCGCGTGCTCGCGCATCAGTGCGTGGATCTGCTCCTGGCGCGTGCTGTGGCCCTGGGCGGCTTTGCCGACTTCCACGCGCAGGGCGTCGCGCCGGGCCAGTTGCAGGATCTGCGGGCTGACCAGGCGATCGTAGAGCAGCACGTCGGCCTGGCGCAGCGCACGCAGGGCATGCCGGGTGAGCAGGCCGGGGTCGCCGGGGCCGGCACCGACCAGGGTCACGCTGCCGGGGGAAAGCTGGCCGACCCTGGTGCGGGGCGCCGGGGACCGTGCAGGTGGCGCTGCCGAAGCGGCGGGCGTGGCGTCGTGGGTGAGCAGGCGCCGCGCGCTGGCCGCAGCGTGCAGCGCGTCGTTGAGGTCGGGCGCAGTGCTGGCGGCGATGGTGAGCCAGACCGGTTGATCGGGCAGGTCCAGCCAGGTCGGCTCGAACCGTCCCACCAGCCAGCGCAGCCGCCCGGCCTGCGCCCAGGCGCGCAGCTGCGGGTTGAGTTCAGGTGCGCCCACCAGCGGCAGTGCGCCGGCCTGCAGCAGCGCGGCGGTGGCGTGCTCGGCCTCGGCGCCGCCGCCGATCACCAGGACGGCACGGCCACGCAGGTCGGCAAGAAGCGGGAACACAGAGGGCACGGACAGCGCATCGAGAGGGGGAGGGCCAGACCGTAACGCCGGCATATAGCCGTCGGAAATGACTTCATACACCCTGAAAATAGCGTTCGGTTATAAGCTGGCCTGCAGAACTCCTCTACAGTCGAGTTCCTCGTGGCGCCTCGCGCTTTTTTGGATATAAGCCCATGACGCTGACCCAACTTCGTTATCTGGTCGCCATCGCCGATGCCGAGCTCAACATCACGCTCGCGGCCGCGCGCGTGCATGCGACCCAGCCCGGTCTGTCCAAGCAGCTCAAGCAGCTGGAGGACGAGCTGGGCTTTCTGCTGTTCGTGCGCAAGGGGCGCAGCCTGGATGCGGTGACACCGGCCGGCGTGGAAGTGATTGAGCGCGCGCGCTCGGTGCTGTCGGAAGCCAACAACATCCGCACCTATGCGGCCAACCAGCGCCGCGAGAGCCAGGGCCAGCTGACCCTGACCACCACCCATACCCAGGCGCGCTTCGTGCTGCCGCCGGCGGTGGCGCAGATCAAGCACGCCTATCCGCAGGTCAGCGTGCATCTGCAGCAGGCCGCCGAAAGCGCGGCGCTGGACCTGCTCAGCCAGGGCGATGCGGATATCGCGGTGGTCAGCACCGCCGGTGGCGAACCGAGCGCCGGCATCGCGGTGCCGCTGTATCGCTGGCGTCGGCTGGTGATCGTGCCGCGCGGCCATCCACTGGACCAGGCACGTGCCGCGCCGGACATGCAGGCCCTGTCTCAGCACCCGTTGATCAGCTACGAATCCTCCACGCGGCCGGGCTCCTCGCTGCAGCGCGCGTTCGCGCAGGTCGGGCTGGAGCCGAGCATCGCGCTGACCGCGCTGGATGCGGACCTGATCAAGACCTATGTGCGTGCAGGGCTGGGCGTGGGCCTGGTGGCGGAGATGGCGGTCAGCGCCAGCGACGAGGACCTGCGCGCCTGGCCGGCACCGGCGCCGATCGCCGAGTGCATCGCCTGGGCGGTGCTGCCGCGCGACCGCGTGCTACGCGACTACGCGTTGGACCTGGTGCATGTGCTGGCGCCGCAGATCGACAAGCGCGACCTGCGCCGCGTGCTGGACGGCAACCAGGCCCCGGCCTGGCCATTGCCGCCGACCTGGGAATCCCTGACCCAGACCATTACCAGCTGAACCGCCTGTCGAAGGCTGCACCGCACGTCGACCAGACGTGCTCACGGGCTTGCTCGCGACGTCTGCGGGGTTTGTGAGCATGCTTCGGTCACTGGGGGGCGCTTGCACGCGTACCGGCATGGGACACGCCGCAAGTACGTTCATGTAGGCTCTGGCGCGGCATCCATGCCGCTCAAGGTCCCACACCGGCACGCGCGCAAGCACCACCGATTGGTGTCGGTGGCTGCAGGAGAAGCGAAAGCATTGCTTGCCTATCAGCGGACGTGAGGAGTGAAGGTGCCGCGCACAGGCCATTCCCGCACCCACCTTTGCATGGTCTTGTACGAATACTTCGGTCAATGAAAGGTGCTTGCGCGCATACCGGCATGGGACACGCCGCAAGTACGTCCATGTAGGCTCTGGCGTGGCATCCATGCCGCTCAAGGTCCCACGCCGGCACGCGCGCAAGCACCACCAGTTGTTGTCGGTGGCTGCAGGTAAAGCAGGGGCATTGCCTGCCAGTCAGCTGCGGTGACGAGTTGAGGCGTGGTGCCGCGTCCGGTTGCGCCACCGCGCATCGATCGCCCCCGCAGGCGATGGCTGCCGGTGTTGGCTGCGGGCGCTTGCGCGCGTACCGGCATAAGTCACACAGCAAGTACGTCCACCTAGCAGCGATGCAACTGCGTCATGCCGGCGGTCGGTGTTCGGAATCGATGGCGACAGTTCGTACACTGCGGTCTGCGTGCAGGGTGTGCCGACCCGGTTGACTGCACGCGCTCCCCGTTCGCCACTGTGAGGCGCTGAACCCGATGACCGAGCCCCTGCGTCCACCACTGAGCCGGCTGTGGTTACCCGATCAGGATGGCGGCATGGCGTTGCAGCTGTCGGCAAGCATCGAGGGACGCGAGCATGCGGTACTGACGGTATTGGCTGATGCCCGGGACGAGTCGCTCTGGGTGGCAGTGCAGGCCGATGGCACCCAGGTGCAGATTCCGCTGGCGGTGTTGCGCCAGTTGCTGGAGGTTGCGGCAGACGAGGTGCATTCGGCGGACTGGTTCGCACGCCAGGATGCGGCCGATTCGGAGGATTGAGACGGTCGACGGTAATCGGCGAAAGCCATCGCAATGCTGCGCCGCAGCGCCCGCTTTCCGGAAAAACCATCGTGTTATCAATGGCCTGGCCAATCACCTGCGCTGACTGGAATGCACGCTGTCAGTGATTCTCCCTACAGGTGTCAGGGTGGCCGCGGCGGTGTGGTCTGGCCGCATCAAGTTGGACGCTGCGCTGTCGTAAATCCTTGTAGCAACCATGACGCGACACGCTCGAACGTCTAGGGGTGGACGGCGCAGGACCGGCGATGCGGGACATCGCATGGCCGGTCTGTTTGTCGGTGTCGTCAAGCGGTTGCCAGCGCTGTCGCAACACCGTTGCGCGAGGCTGCGCACGGGAACGACCGGCGCACCCGGGTCCCTGGGGAGAGACCTGGCGTGCTTGGCGGCG
Organism: Xanthomonas sp. BRIP62409; assembly: GCF_003992965.1. Lineage (NCBI taxonomy): Bacteria > Pseudomonadati > Pseudomonadota > Gammaproteobacteria > Lysobacterales > Lysobacteraceae > Xanthomonas > Xanthomonas sp. BRIP62409. Next base: position 112,403 of record NZ_QEZJ01000032.1, read on the forward strand.
GAGTCGGGTCGGGAGCCCGGGTCCGCCTTTTTTTTGCGCTATCGACCGGAGCGTGCCGGTCTGCGCAGCGCTGGCAAGCCAGCGCTATCTGCTGCGCGGTGGCGGCGGTCTGGCGCGGCGCTGCCGAGCGCCGTTGTCAGGCCAGCGGGATGCGCACCGAAAAGCAGGTGCCGCCGCTTGGGCGGGGGCGTACATCCACTTCGCAGCCCAGGGTTTCGGCGGTGCGGTGCACGATCCACAGGCCGATGCCCAGCCCGTCGCTGCGCGGGTCGGCCTGGCGGAAGGCCTGGAACACCTGTTCGGGGTGGTCCAGGTTCAGGCCGATGCCGCTGTCGATGATTTCCACCACCGCATGGCCGGGGCGACGGCGGACGCCGACCAGCACGCGCCCGCGTTCGGTGTACTTGACCGCATTGCCGATCAGGTTGCCGAGCAAGGTGGTCAGCAGCGTGGGATGGCTGCGCACGCGTAGCGAGGTGGGTACATGGCGCAAGGCCAGGCACTTGTCGATTGCCGGTTGCCGCCACACGCCCAGCACCGCATGCAGTACATCTTCCAGTGCCAGCGGCTGCAGATCCGGCGAGGCGGTCTCGCTGGCGGCGGCCAGGGTGGCCAGCTCGTCGAGGTTGCGTGCCACCAGATTGATCGCATCGCGCGCGGTGACCAGGGTCGGGATGGAATCGACGTTGGCATGCCGGCGCATCTTGTCGATGGCATAGGCGGCGGTACGCAATGGGGTCTTCAGGTCGTGCCCGGCGATGGCCATCAGGCGACTGCGGTAGCGGTCGGATTCTTCGGCCACCTGCAGCGCGCGGCGCAGTTCAAGCTGCGCCATGGTCTGGCGCGCCAGTGCGCGCAGCGCATCGACCTGTTCGTCGCTGAGTTGGCGCGGCTGCCGGTCGAGCACGCAGACCGTGCCCAGCGGGAGGCCTTCGCTGGTCTTGAGCACGGCACCGGCATAGAAATGCAGCGGTGCCTCGCCGGTCACCAGCGGATTGCGCGCGAAGCGCACATCCTGGCGTGTGTCCGGGACCACCAGCACGTCGCTGTCGAGCAACGCATGCGCACACATCGACTTGAACAGCGGTGTTTCGCGCTCACCCATGCCGATTTCGCTCTTGAACCACTGCCGGTCGGCATCCACCAGGCTGATCAGCGCGATCGGGGTCTGGCAGATGATCGAGGCCAGCCTGGTGATGTCTTCGAACGCGGCCTCGCGCGGCGTGTCGAGAATGCCGTAGCTGCGCAGCGCCTGCAGGCGCAACGCCTCGCTCGGCGGCTTGGCAGCGCAGGGAAGGGGCTCGGCCGCTTGATCGGACAGGACGGTGCTCATGCGCGCGCAGGATGACTGGAGTGATGTACAAGCATAGGGCATGCCAGGGCCGGCCACGTAGGCGCTGTCATGTCCACTGCCGGAACTGTGACTACCGGCCTCGACAACCGCCTTGCATGGCCTTCCACGGTTGCCCCTGTGTGTCGGCGCGGTTCGGGGGCGGGCATGGACTCCGCCATCGGCCCTTGTGGTGGGCAGGGTGAGCGGTGCCGACGGGTGCGACATGCGGTCGCGGACCGGCCGCCACCATCGCCCCCGCGGCATGTGGCGGCTTACACTCGCGCAATGCCCTCGCTCCGTCGCCACCCCTGCCTGCATCTGCTTGCCTGTCTGGCAGTGCTGCTGATGCTGGTGGCGCCGCTGATCAGCCGCTGGAGCCAGGCGCCGTCGGTCGAGCCGATGTGCATGAGCGGGCCGGTGCTGGACGCGGGCGGTTCGCTGCATGCGGATCATCACGCCCTGCCGGCACAGGCAGCCGCGCATCAGCATCCCACCGCTGCATCGCCAGACAAGCCGCACACCGGCGAACACGCCACCACCCACGGCGAAGCCTGCGATTACTGCGTGCTGGCCGCGCGCCTGCTGCCGTGGCTGGCGCTGTTGGTGTTGTCCCTGCTGCACCGGCTGCCGGCGCCGGCGCCGGTGCACCGGCAGGCACGCCCGGCAACGATGGTGCGTTGGGCCGCACTCGGGGCACGTGGGCCGCCGCTGCACGCGTGAGTCTGGCCCCATTGCGGGCGTCCGCTGCGGTGGAGCGATTGCGTGCCCGATCGTCTGGCACGCCTGCACGCAGCTACACGGACGCCCCGTCTTCCTGAAGTGATGCCTGTGCCCGCCGTCATGCCGCGGCGCACGGCGGTGTTGCCGTGCCGGCACGGCAAAGGGGTGGTCATGTGGTTGCGATTATTGAAAACGCTGTGGTGCGCGCCATCGCTGGCGCTGGTGTGTGGGTCTGCCTGCGATGCGCAGGCGCAGGATGCGGCATTGACCCTGGGCAAGGTGCAGGTGAACGCGCAGCCGCAGCGCAGCCCGAGCGCGGCACGCGTGCTGAGTTCGGTGGATGTGATCGGAGGCGAGCTGCTGCATGACCAACACGTCGACTACAGCTGGGAGCTGCTGATGCGCGCGCCCGGCGTGCAGGTCACCCAGTTCCGCATGGGCACCGACGCGGGGCGGTTCTCGTTCCGCGGCTTCAATGGCGAGGGGCGGATCAATGCGGTGAAGTTGCTGATCGACGGCATCCCCAGCAACGACAACGCCGGCGGCATGCCGTATCTGGATGCCGTATTCCCGCAGGACATCAGCGCGATCGAGATCGTGCGCGGTACCAACGATGCGCGCTACGGTGTGCATGCGATCGCCGGCAGTGTGGATGTGCTGACCCGTACCGGCGGCAACGATGGCCGGCTGAGCGTGACGGCCGGCAGTTTCGGTGCGCGCGAGGTGCAGCTGGGCAAGGGTTTCGAACAGGGCGCGTGGAGCCAGAACTATGTGCTGGCCTGGCGCGACTCCGATGGCTATCGCGAGCATGCCGACGCGCGCAAACGCAGCGTGGCCGGCAAGTGGTTCTACACCGACCCCGGTGGCGCATTCCGTGCCGGGCTCACCACGCGGTACTACGACAATCATGCGCTGGAGGCGGGTTATCTGGATGCAGCCACTTCGCGTGCGGCGCCACGCAGTTCGCCGGGCTATGCGCAGGACGACCGCAGCGAACGCCAGCTGCGGCAGACCGCGTTGCATGCGGACGGCACACTGGGTGCCGCTGCGCAGTGGAGCGCCAAGGCCTACCAGAACGACTACCGCAATCGGCGTTGGGTGCGCTTTTCCGCCGCCGGCCTGCAGCAGGAACGCGATACCGACGAAACCCACCGCGGCCTGCTGTTGCGCGGCAACTGGCAGCCGGATTGGGGCGCGCTGGCGGCCAATCTCGAAGCCGGCGTGGACGCGCAATGGCAGGACAATCAGTCGCAGCGTTACCGCACCGTGGCACGGGTGCGGGGTGCGCAACTGCGTGACTGGGAGTACACCCTGCGCACGCGCGGCGCCTATGTGCAGGCGGTGCTGACGCCGATCGAGCGGCTGCAGCTGGTGCCCGGCTATCGCATCGACCGCGTCGCCGGGCAGCTGCACGATGTACGTGCCGGCATCCACGCACCGACCTACGACTACGGCACCATCAAGCAGCCCAAGTTCAGTGCCAGCTACCGGTTGGCCGGGCAGAGCAGCGTGTACGCCAACTGGGGGCGGACGTTCCAGATCGGCAGCGGCGATGGTGCGTACCGGCGTCAGCCCGGCAATCTGGGCCCGTCGATCAACGACGGTTGGGAAGCCGGCTTCAAGTTCGCGCCATCGGCGGTGATGGACGGCCGCCTGGCGTATTGGGAGCAACGCGCCTCCGGCGAAGTGGCCACCATTCTGGGTGTCAATGGCGTGGCCGGTGCCGGCGATGTGGCCAATGTCGGGCGCACGCTGCGCCGCGGCTGGGATGCGCAACTGAACCTGCAGCCGGCCGAACACTGGCGGGCCTGGATGTCGTATGCGCGGCAAAAGGCCAGCATCGCCACGCCCGACCCGAGTGCGCCGGCCACGCGCGGCAAGGAGATCGAGAACGTGCCGCACTGGCTGGCCACCGCCGGGCTGGAGTGGCAACCCACTGCGGCCGTGCAACTGAGCGCCTGGGGCACTGCGCAGGGCGATTATTATCTGGAGCGCAGCAATACGCTGGGCCGCACCGGTGGTTACGCCCTGCTCAATCTGGGCGCGCGCTGGAATGTGGATGCGCGCAATGCGCTCAGCCTGCAGCTGCGCAATGTCACCGATCGCGCCTACGTCTACGCGTGGTACGACACAGGCAGTTCCGGCTATTCGCCTGGCGATGGACGTGCGCTGTCGCTGTCGTGGGACTGGAGCTTCTGATGCGCGCGATCATGGTCGATGACAGCGTCACCGAACCGCGCCGGGATGGCCGCTGGCGCTTCTATCGCGCGGTGTGGCGCTGGCATTTCTATGCCGGCTTGCTGGTGTTGCCCTTCATCGTCTGGCTGGCGCTGACCGGTGCGGCGTTTCTGTACCAGGATGCGATCGACCGCAGCGTGCACCACGGCTTGAAGGTCGTGCCGGCAGGCGAGGTGCGGGCGCCAGCGCAACGCCTGGTCGATGCGGCGCAGCGCAGGTATGGCGGCATCCTGTTTCGTTACACCACGCCCAGCCGCGCCGATGCCAGCGCCGAGATCGGACTGGTCGATACGCACGGTGCGCGGCAGGTGGTGTATGTCGACCCCTACCGCGCGCGCGTGCTTGGCACGCTGCCCGAGCATGGCACCCTGGCCTGGACGATTCGCCGGCTGCACAGTCTCGCCCTGGTCGGGCCGTCCGCGCGCGGGTTGATCGAAATGGCGGCCGGCTGGGCGATCGTGCTGGTGCTCACCGGCGTGTATCTGTGGTGGCCGCGTGGGCGCCGCGGTGGGGTGGTCAGCGTACGCGGCAAGCCCGCGCAACGGCTGTTCTGGCGCGATCTGCATGCGGTCACCGGCGCGGGCGTCGGTGCGGTGTTGCTGTTCCTGGCGCTGACCGGGATGCCATGGTCGTGGCTGTGGGGCGCGCAGGTCAATCGCTGGGTCAACGGGCAGGACTTCGGCTACCCGGCCGGTCTGCGGGTGCAGCAGCCGATGTCGCAACAGCGCTTGACCGAGACGACCGATCCGGCGTGGTCGTTGCGGCAGGCCCAGGTGCCGGAGTCTGTGGTGGCTGGCCGTGGAGCCGTGGGGGGGGATGAGGGGCTGCATGAC
>NZ_QEZJ01000033.1:0-115148 GCF_003992965.1 Xanthomonas sp. BRIP62409
GCTCGACGCTCAGGCTGAGCCAGGCACTGGGGCCAGGGCTCGCGCCTGGCGCTTGTGTTGAAGCAGCACGCGCTAGCAAGGCCGAAGGGTCTGAATGTCACCGCAGAACCCGGACCGGCAAGCCGCACTCTAAGCATGGCCCCAGTACCAAGACGCGCGCTTGACGCTGAGGACCGACTTCCTGGTACTGCAGCGGCATCCACCTTGCCCTGATGATCGAAAAGACATCTGTTTATCGATCGATTGGCATATGGGCAAAGAACCGACCAGTCAGTGCGTCGCCAGTGAAAGCACCTAAAAGCACCTAAAAGTACATAAAAGTACCTGTGATGGTGCTGGCTTCCCGTTTATAGATCGGCTTAAGGAGCACCGGTCGCCGGCCAGTGCGGGCAAATGGGGCCTGGTTGCACTCCACAGGCGCCAGACCCCTGGGACCATCAGGAGCCCTGGGGACTATCAGGGGCGCTGGGACTATCAGGGCCATGCAATTCATCAAGATCGAAATGACTCGGTAACTCGGTGACTTGGCGACTGGCCTATTCTTGGCCGCTATGCTGCTCACCGAGACTGCATCCGATACGTGTGTGTGCTTGGCCAGATCACTTATCGCCGTCGCATAAGGCATTGGCAGGGCACAAGCCAACAAAAACCCCGCGTGAGCGGGGTTTTTGTTGGTCCAATCGACTGCACTATGACGTCTGCATCGAGGATCAGTCGCCCAAGGTCAGCAGGGAGGCATTGCCGCCTGCGGCGGTCGTGTTGACGGTGACGACCTTCTCGGTAGCGAAGCGCAGCAGGTAATGTGGACCCCCGGCTTTCGGGCCGGTGCCCGACAGGCCCTGGCCGCCGAAGGGTTGTACGCCGACGACCGCGCCGATCTGGTTACGGTTGACGTAGACATTGCCCACCGCAACGCATGCGGTGATGCGATCGATGGTCTCGTCGATGCGCGAATGCACGCCCAGGGTCAGGCCATAGCCAGTAGCGTTGATCTGGTCGATGACGGCGTCGAGCTGGTCGGCCTTCCAACGAATGACGTGCAGTACAGGTCCGAAAACCTCGCGCTGCAGCTGCGCCAGCGAGGTCAGCTCGTACGCACGTGGGGCGAAAAAGCTGCCGTCAGCGGCGGCCGGATCCAGGGTGGTGGAGCCGATCAGGCGGGCTTCGCGATCCATACGCGCTGCATGATCGTCGAGGATCTTGAGTGCATCTGCATCGATGACGGGACCAACGTCGGTGGACAGGAGCGCAGGATCGCCGATCTTCAATTCCCCCATGGCGCCGGCCAGCATGGTCATGACCTTGTCGGCGATGTCGTCCTGCACGAACAGCACGCGGGCCGCCGAGCAGCGTTGGCCGGCGGACATGAAGGCGCTGGAGATCGCGTCCTTGACGACGGCTTCCGGCAACGAGGACGAGTCGGCGATGAAGGCGTTCTGGCCACCGGTTTCGGCAATCAGCACACCGATTGCGGCGTCGCGCGCAGCCAGGGTGCGGTTGATGACGCGTGCGGTCTCGGTGGAGCCGGTGAAGGCAACGCCCGCCACGCGCGGGTCATTGGTCAGCGCCGCGCCGACGGTGGCGCCGTCGCCCGGCAGGAACTGCACGACCGCCTCGGGGATGCCCGCTTCGTGCAGTAGCTTCACTGCGGCGTAGCCGATCAGGTTGGTCTGCTCTGCGGGCTTGGCGATGACGCTGTTGCCGGCGGCCAATGCGGCGGCGACCTGGCCGAGGAAGATGGCGAGCGGGAAGTTCCAGGGACTGATGCAGACGAATACGCCGCGGCCATGCAGCTGCAGTTCGTTGGATTCACCGGTCGGTCCGGGCAGGCGTTCGGGCGCACCGAACTGGGCGCGTGCCTGGCCGGCGTAGTAACGCAGGAAGTCGACCGCCTCGCGCACCTCGGCCACGGCATCGGGCAGGGTCTTGCCGGCCTCCTTGACGCAGATGGCCATGAACTCGGGCATGCGCGCTTCGAGCAGGTCGGCCGCATGCTCCAGGATGGTGGCGCGGCTGGCGGCAGGTGTGCGGTTCCAGGCCGGCTGCGCGGCAGCCGCGGTCGCCAACGCCGTCTGCACAGTGGCCGGATCGGCTGGCTGCCACTGCCCGACCGTGTCGCGGCGGTCTGCCGGGTTGAGCACGGCCTGGCTGGGCGTGCTGATCACCGCGCCGGGCACCAGCGGGCCGGCCTTCCACGGCTTGATGGCGGCATTGAGTTGCTCGGCCAGCTGCCGCAGATCGTTGTCGTTGGCGAGATTGGCGCCCATGGAATTTTTCCTGTGTTGGTTCTGGCTGCGCAGCAGATCGGTCGGCAGCGGAATCTTGGGATGCGGAATGGAGCCGAACGAGGACACTGCTTCGACCGGATCACGGATCAGCTCTTCGATGGCGACGTCCTCGTCGGTGATGCGATTGACGAAGCTGGAATTGGCGCCGTTTTCGAGCAGGCGTCGCACCAGGTACGGCAGCAGATCCTCGTGCGAGCCGACCGGTGCGTACACGCGGCAGGGCAGCCCCAGGCGATCGGCCGGAATCACTTCGGCATACAGGTCATCGCCCATGCCGTGCAGTTTCTGGTGCTCGTACACCTTGCCGCCGGAGATCGCGCGGACCGCCGCGATGGTCTGCGCGTTGTGCGTGGCGAACATCGGGTACAGCGCATCGCTGTGCGCGAACATGCGACGTGCGCAGGCCAGGTACGACACGTCGGTATTCTGCTTGCGGGTAAATACCGGATAGCCGGGGTGACCTTCGATCTGTGCGCGCTTGATCTCCGCGTCCCAGTACGCGCCCTTGACCAGACGCACCGGAATCCGACGGCCAACGCGGCGTGCCAGGTCGGCCAGGAAATCGATCGTGTACGGCGTGCGCTTCTGGTAGGCCTGCACCGCCAGGCCATAGCCTTCCCATCCATCCAGCGACGGGTCGGAGAACGTGGCCTCGATGATGTCCAGCGACAGTTCCAGGCGGTCGGCTTCTTCCGCATCGACGGTGTAGCCGATGCCATAGGACTTGGCCAGTTGCGCCAGCTCGAGCACGCCCGGGACCAGCTCGGCCATCACGCGCGCACGCTTGGCATGTTCGTAGCGCGGATACAGTGCGGACAATTTGATCGAGATGCTGGGCGCTGCGAATACATCGGTGCCGACGAAACTGCCGCTGTGGCCGATCGCGTGGATGGCATCGCGGTATGCCTGCAAGTAGCGCTGCGCATCCTTCATGGTCAATGCGCCTTCGCCGAGCATGTCGAACGAATAGCGGTAATCGGCGTTGTCGCCCTTGCGCGAGCGCGAGAGGGCTTCACCGATGGTGCGGCCCATGACGAACTGGTGGCCCATGATCTTCATCGCCTGGCGCACGGCCAGGCGAATCACCGGCTCGCCGACGCGGCCGATCAGGCGCTTGAACGCGCCCGGCACGTCGGCGCGGGTGAGGTCGTTGAGCTGCACCAGCTTGCCGGTGAGCATCAGGCCCCAGGTCGATGCGTTGACCAGCACCGAGTCGCTGCCGCCGACGTGCTTCTTCCAGTCCGCATCGCCGAGCTTGTCGCGGATCAGCTTGTCTGCGGTGTCCTGGTCGGGAATGCGCAACAGCGCCTCGGCCACGCACATCAGCAATACGCCTTCTTCGCTGCCCAGGTCGTACTGGCGCATGAAGGCCTCGATCGCGCCCTGGTCCTGCGCACGTGCGCGGACGCGGGTGACCAGGTCGGCGGCAAGCGCCTGCACCTTGGCCTGCTCGGCGGCGGGCAGCCGCGCCTGGTCGAGCAGTTCGTGTACGTGCTCGGTTTCGTCCTTGAGCCATGCGGCCGTGATCGCCGCACGCAATGCGCCGGGTGCGGCAGGCAGCTCAAGCGCCAACAGCGGGCGCGCAACTGAGGGAGAGGCAAGCGGGTCGAGCTGAGCGTTCATGCGTAGGGCGCCTGGGAATCCGTGCTCATTCTAGAGAGCCGCGGGCTCCGCGCACTTGTGTGGAAGCGGCAGCTTTTCCGCCGTTTTGTGCACGTGGTCAGCGCAGGCCCAAGCGGGCTCGATCGTTGCCGGCCACGGGCACGGGGATCGCTGCCGGCATCGGGAAGTGATTGATTTACGCGTGTTTTTAGCTGCACTGCAGCAATTCGATGATTGCCGGAAACGCTTGCCGCCTGCGTTCGCGCGGGTCTACCATCGGGCTGTTCCCGCAGCGCGCTGCGTGTTGCCAATGATCGAAGTACTGCCGTTGATGTCCGAAGGGGTCGGGACGCAGTTGCGGTTGCGGCCTCCGCGGGCATTGTCGGCCAGGCAGTTCGTGCAGTTGTTCGCAGTATTGGCGGGAACGATGTGGGTATTTGCGGGCCTGGGGTGGTGGACCGGCAATGCATTCGCGCCGGTGTTCGCCCTGTTGCACAGTGGTGTGGTGGCGCTGGCGCTGCGGCAGTTGTGGCGAAGTGGCGAGCGCGAAGAAGCGATCCGGGTGGGAGACACCGTCGTCGAGGTGTTTGCGTCCGGGCATGCGCCACCAGCGTTTCAGGCACATCCGCATTGGGTGCGGTTATGCATGGAACGCGACGACAGGGTGGTGCTGGTCAGCAGCGGCAAGCAGATCGAGATCGGAAGTTTTCTCGGGCCGGCCGAACGTGTGGAACTGGCAACTACGCTGAAACGCTTGCTCGCGGCCGCCAATGGCCGTCACCGATGACGTAAGGGTCTAGGCAATGACGCAACGCAGCAGCTGGAAGGCGACGTATTCGAAGATGGCTTTGGCGATGGCGGCGCTGCTGGGCGCACCGGCTGCCTGGGCGCAATCGGCCGATCCGAAGGAATGGCAGCTCAACATGGGCCGCGGGGTCACCCAGACCGCGCGCATGGCCTACGAGGCGCACATGGTGGCGCTGTGGGTCTGCGTGGTGATCGGCGCGCTGGTGTTCGGTGCCATGGGCTATGCGATCTTCAAGTTCCGCAAGTCCAAGGGCGCTGTGGCTGCGCAGTTCAGTCACAACACCACGGCCGAGGTGTTGTGGACGGTGATTCCGGTGCTGGTGCTGATTGCGATGGCCTGGCCGGCAACGGCCAAGCTGATTGCGATGTACGACACCCGCGAGTCGGAAATGACCGTCAAGGTCACCGGCTACCAGTGGATGTGGAAATACGAGTATCTGGGCCAGGGCGTGGAATTCACCAGCCGGCTGGCGCGCGAGTCCGACCGCATCCGCCAGAGTGGTGAGCGTCCGACCGCTGCCTCGCAACCGCATTACCTGCTGGATGTGGACAACCGCCTGGTGCTGCCGGTCGGGACCAAGATCCGTTTCGTGATCACCGCCGACGACGTGATCCATGCGTGGTGGGTGCCGGCCCTGGGCTGGAAGCAGGACGCCATCCCCGGCATCGTCAACGAGGCATGGACCAACATCGAGCAGCCGGGCGTGTATCGGGGCCAGTGCGCCGAATTGTGCGGCAAGGACCATGGCTTCATGCCGATCGTGGTGGAGGCGCTGCCCAAGGCCGAATTCCAGCGCTGGCTGGCCGCGCGTCGCAGTGCCAATGCATCGCCTGCTGCACCGGCGGGCGCCCCCGCACCGGCGCCGGCGTCCACCCCTGCAGCAACGCCTGCCGGCGAGGCTGCGCCTGCTCCGGCCGCCGCGCCGACTGCCGCTCTTTAATCGCCCGCAACCGCATCGCTTCGTAGAGGTCGTTCCGCCATGGCGCATACCGCAGTCGATCACCACGGACACCACCAGCCCGGTTTCGTCGAGCGCTGGTTCTTCTCGACCAATCACAAGGACATCGGCACGCTGTACCTGCTGTTTTCCTTCGTGATGTTTATCATCGGCGCGGCGATGAGCGTGGTGATCCGCGCCGAACTCATGCAGCCCGGGCTGCAGTTCGTCAAACCCGAATTCTTCAACCAGATGACCACCGTGCATGCATTGGTGATGATCTTCGGCGGCGTGATGCCGGCCTTCGTCGGCCTGGCCAACTGGATGATTCCGCTGCAGATCGGCGCGCCGGACATGGCGTTGCCGCGCATGAACAACTGGTCGTTCTGGTTGCTGCCGGTGGCCTTCACCCTGCTGCTGCTGACGTTGTTCCTGCCCGGCGGTGCGCCGGCCGGTGGCTGGACGCTGTATCCGCCGCTGTCGCTGCAGGGCGGCTACAACGTGGCCTTCAGCGTGTTTGCAATTCACGTGGCCGGCGTCAGTTCGATCATGGGCGCGATCAACATCATCGCCACCGTGCTCAACATGCGCGCGCCCGGCATCGATCTGTTGAAGATGCCGATCTTCTGCTGGGCCTGGCTGATCACCGCCTTCCTGCTGATCGCGGTGATGCCGGTGCTGGCCGGTGCAGTGACCATGCTGCTGACCGACAAGTTCTTCGGCACCAGCTTCTTCAATGCGGCCGGCGGCGGCGACCCGGTGATGTACCAGCACATCTTCTGGTTCTTCGGGCACCCGGAGGTCTACATCATGATCCTGCCGGCGTTCGGCGTGGTCAGCGAGATCATCCCGACCTTCAGCCGCAAGCCGCTGTTCGGGTATCAGGCGATGGTGTATGCGATCGCGGCGATCGCGTTCCTGAGCTTCATCGTGTGGGCGCACCACATGTTCACCGTGGGCATGCCGCTCGGTGGCGAAATCTACTTCATGTTCGCCACGATGCTGATCTCCATCCCGACCGGGGTGAAGGTGTTCAACTGGGTCAGCACGATGTGGAAGGGCTCGTTGACGTTCGAATCGCCGATGCTGTGGGCAGTGGCCTTCGTGATCCTTTTCAGCATCGGTGGATTCTCGGGCCTGATGCTGGCGATCGTGCCGGCGGATTTCCAGTACCACGACACGTATTTTGTGGTCGCGCATTTCCATTACGTGCTGGTCACCGGAGCGGTGTTCGCGTTGATCGCGGCGGTCTACTACTGGTGGCCGAAATGGACCGGGCGGATGTACAACGAAACCTGGGCCAAGTTTCATTTCTGGTGGACGATGGTGTTCGTCAACCTGCTGTTCTTCCCGCAGCACTTCCTCGGCCTGGCCGGCATGCCGCGGCGGATTCCCGACTACAACGTGGTGTTCGCGGACTGGAACCTGATCAGCTCGATCGGCGCGTTCGGCATGTTCGCCACGCCGTTCCTGATGGCCGGCATCCTGCTCGCCTCGTTGCGCAGTGGCACCAAGGCCGACGCACGGGCCTGGGAAGGTGCCAGGGGACTGGAGTGGACGGTGCCGTCGCCGGCACCGGCGCATACCTTCATCGTGCCACCGGTGATCAAGCCTGGAGATCTTGCGCATGAAGACATCGGTCACTGAGTCGGCGCCGGCAGCGGTGGCGCGCCTGCTCTCGGCTGCCGAACGGCAGGCGCAACAGCGTCGCGCGGTGCGCCGCACGGCGATCACCGTCGGCATCATCGCGCTGCTGATCTACGCGGGTTTCATCGCGTCGGGAGTCATCGGGCGGTGAACGCGCGGGCGCCCGCACCTGCACCGACGGCCGGCTTGTTCAAGCTGCTGGGCGTGGTGCTGGGCGTGTTCGTGCTGACCTTTTCGCTGGTGCCGCTGTATCGCATCGCGTGCGAAAAAGTCTTCGGCATCCGCATGGAGCGCGCACCGGGCAGCACGCGTGCCAATGGCGCGGCGATTGCAGGGCCTGGCAAACGCACGGTGCGGGTGGAGTTCGATGCCGGGGTCAATTCCAAGCTGCCGTGGACCTTCCATCCCGAGCAGATGACGATGGATGTGGTGCCGGGCGAACTCAACGAGGCGCTGTATTTTGCGCGCAACGACAGCGCGCGTGCGGTGGTCGGCAGTGCGGTGCCATCGGTCGCACCGGCGCGCGCGTCCGGATACTTCAACAAGACCGAATGTTTCTGTTTTACCGCGCAGACCTTGCAGGCCGGCGAAACGCGCGACATGCCGCTGCGTTTCATCGTCGACCCTGCGCTGCCGCCGGAAGTCACCACGATCACCCTGTCCTACACGTTCTATCGCAACGACACCCTGACCTCGGAGCTGCAGGGCGGTGGCGCATCCAGCGCGCCGCGCGCCGCGCCGTAATTCCTCATCCACACGCAGCACCGACACGGAAGCAACGCCATGGCCGACCACAGTCCCAACGCCGATGCGTATTTCGTCCCGAGCCAGAGCAAGTGGCCCTTTGTCGGGTCGATTGCGATGTTCGTGATGATGATCGGCGTGGCCAGCTGGCTCAACGATGCGGCATGGGGACGCTGGACGTTCTTCGTCGGCATGGCGATGCTGCTGGCGACCTTGTTCATGTGGTTTGGCGATGTCATCCGCGAGTCCAATGCCGGGCACTACAACCGCCAGGTGGACGGCTCCTTCCGCATGGGGATGGTGTGGTTCATCTTTTCCGAGGTGATGTTCTTCGGCGCCTTCTTCGGTGCGCTGTTCTACACGCGCGTGCTGACGCTGCCCTGGCTGGGCGGCGAAGGCGATGGCGTCATGACCAACGAACTGTTGTGGAACGGTTATTCCGCTGCGTGGCCGACCAATGGCCCCGGCACGATCGGTGGGCAATTCCAGACCATTCCGGCCTGGGGCCTGCCGCTGATCAATACGCTGATCCTGCTCAGCTCCGGCGTGACTTTGACCATCGCGCACCACGCACTCAAGGGCGGTCGTCGCGGCGCGCTATTGCTGTGGCTGGGGCTGACCGTGCTGCTGGGCTGCGTGTTCCTGTTCCTGCAGGCCGAGGAATACATCCACGCCTACACCGAACTCAATCTGACGCTGGGATCGGGCATCTACGGCTCGACCTTCTTCATGCTCACCGGCTTCCACGGCATGCATGTGCTGCTGGGCACGATCATGCTGGCGGTGATGTGGCTGCGTGTCGCGCGCGGGCACTTCACCCGCGACAACCACTTCGCCTTCGAAGCGGCCGCGTGGTACTGGCACTTCGTCGACGTGGTGTGGCTGGCGCTGTTCCTGTTCGTGTATGTACTTTGAGGGCTGGGATTGGTGAGTCGGGAGTCGGGATTGGGGATTGGCAAGAGCGATCCGCGTTTGCTGTTACCAATCCCCAATGCCGAATCCCCAATCCCGTCGGCCGCGTCAGCGGCCGAGCCCATGCGGCTTGATCCAGCCGGTATAGATGCCCAGGATCACCACGGCGATCAGTGCGACTGAGAGGCCGATGCGCCAGGTCAGTGCGTTGACGGTACGCTTGGTTTCGCCACGGTCGGTGAGCAGGTAGTACAGGCCTGCGCCCAGGTTCCACAGGATCACGATCAGGAAGGCGACAATCAGCAACGTCTTGAGCGAATCGTTCACAACAGCCCCGGTGGTCGTCGGCGTGGTAGCGGCATTGCACGCCTTTTTGCGTCGCTTGTCATGATGCGCAAGCACACGGCGGTGCTGGGATGGTGCCTGGCCGTGCTGGTCAGCGCGGGTTTTGTGGCGCTTGGACAGTGGCAGCTGCAGCGCATGCACGAAAAACAGGCGTTGCTGGAACGCGCGGCGCATGTGCGGCAGACGCCGTTGACCCTGGTGCAGGCCCTGGCCACGCCGCATGCGCTGGCCTGGGTGAGCGGGCAGGTGCGGTTTCTGCCGCAGCAGGTGCTGCTGGACAATCAGCTGCATGCCGGGCGCGCCGGTGTGCGGATCTATCAGCTTGCCGCGCCGCAGGGCAGCCCCGTCACGCTGCTGGTCGATCTGGGCTGGCTGCCGTTGCCGGCCAATCGGCAATTGCCGAGGACCACGCCGCTGCAAGGGACCCATACGCTGCAGGGGTTGCTGGGTGCGCCGCCCTCGGCCGGGCTTGCGATGGGGCCGGCGTTGTCGGCTGCCGATGCGCCGCAGACCTGGCTGGCTACGCGTCTGGAGACCACCGCCCTGCGCAGCGCGCTTGGCAGGCGCGACATTTCGTCGCAGGTCCTGCGCCTGGATCCGGCCCTGCCGGTCGGTTACGCACGCGACCTGGAGATGCTGCCGAATACGCTTCCGCCCGCGCGGCACTTGGGTTATGCGGTGCAATGGTTCGGTCTGGCCGCAGCCGTGCTGGTCACCGCGACGCTGCTGACGTGGCGTGCGCGTCGCCGCCATCGACGCGGGCACTGACGCCTGCGGCATGAGAAAATCGCCGGCATGACCTCCTCCACATCGGCCACGCCGCATTCGTTCAAACGCGGCCGCAGGATGCTGATTGCCCTGGCGGTGCTGTTCTTCGGCTCGATGTTGCTGGCCGGCGTGCTGCGCTTCTCCGGATGGCAGCCGGCATCGATGCGCAATCACGGCGAATTGCTCAAGCCGCCCGCCGACCTGCGCGGGTTGGTGCCGGTGCGCGCGGACGGGCAGCCATATGCCTGGACGCCTGCCGAACGCGTGTGGCGGATTGCGCTCGCGCCGCCGGCCCGTTGTACGCAGCAATGCGTGACGCTGGCGGCCGAACTGGACAAGGTGTGGCAACTGCTCGGGCATCGCGCCGACAAGGTGGAGGTGTTGTGGATCGGCACCCCGCCGGCCGGGTTGCCGCCGATGCCGGCCCTGCGTGTGCTGCGCGACGACGCGCGGCTGCGGCAGGGCCTGCCGCGTGCCGACGATGCCGCCGGCGTGCCGGTGTATGTGATCGACCCCAACGGCTTCGTGATCCTGCGCTATGCCCCGGGGTTCGACCCGGCCGGCCTGCGTGCCGATCTGGTCAAGCTGCTGAAACTGATGTGAGCCCGTTTCGATGAATCTGTTTGCGCCACCGGCATTGTTCCGCCACTTCCATCGCATGGCCTGGCTGGCTGCGCTGTTCACTGCGAGCACGATCCTGTTCGGGTCGTTCGTGCGGCTGTCCGATGCCGGCATGAGCTGCCCGGACTGGCCCACCTGCTACGGCCGCGTCACCTGGCCACAGACCAGCGACGAAGCCAACGCGCATGTGGCCAGCAAGATCCGGCCGCTGGAATCGCACAAGGCCTGGCGCGAGCAGGTGCACCGCTTCCTGGCCGGCGCGCTCGGGGTGGAGGTGCTGGTGCTTTCCTTGCTGGCGGTGCGCCGCCGCCGCATGGGCATCGCCCAGGTGGTCGCTGCCGCGGTGCTGGTGGCGTTGTCCATTCCGCTGTACATGTCCGGCTGGCACACGCTGGCGTTCGGCGTGGCGATCGCGGGCGAGGCCATCCTGCTGCTGGCGGCGCTGCGCTGGAGCAATATCGATCTGGCGCGTGCGGCGGTGCTGACGCTGGCAGTGGTGATCTTCCAGGCGCTGCTGGGCATGTGGACGGTGACGTTGCTGCTCAAGCCCATCGTGGTGATGGGCCATCTGCTCGGCGGCATGCTGATGTTCTCGCTGCTGGTGTGGATGGCCTGGCGCGCAACCCACTTGCCGATCACGCTGGCCGATGCCTCGCGGCTCACGTGGCTGTTGCGCGCGGGCGTGGCGGTGCTGGGCCTGCAGATCGCGCTTGGCGGCTGGGTCAGTGCCAATTACGCGGCGCTGGCCTGTGGCGGTGGCAGCTGGTCGGCCGACAATTTCCCGCGCTGCGTCAGCCAGTGGTGGCCGCCGCACGACTTCCGCGAAGGCTTCACGCTCTGGCGCGGGATCGGGGTGGATTACGAAGGCGGTGTGCTCGATGGCGCAGCGCGTATCGCCATCCAGATGGCGCACCGGCTGTGGGCCATTGCGACGGCGCTGTATCTGTGGTGGCTGGCCTGGCGTCTGTCGCGCTCGCCGGGCATGCGCGTGTGGGCCGGTGCGCTGGCGGTGCTGGTGGCGGTGCAGGTGACGCTGGGCATGCTCAACGTCAAGTTGGCCCTGCCGCTGGAAGTGTCGGTGCTGCATAACGGCGGCGCAGTTGCGCTCCTGTTCGTGCTGGTCTCGCTGCTGGCGCGGCTGCGCGCGCCGGAGTGAGCATGGCCGTCAGCGCACGCGACTACTGGGATCTGACCAAACCCAAGGTGGTGGCACTGATCGTGTTCACCGCCTTGGTGGGCATGTTCCTGGCCATCCCGGATGTCCCGACGTGGCTGCAGGTGCGCACCGGTGCATTGGGCTTTCTGGGCATCTGGCTGGCCGCATCGGCTGCGGCGGCGATCAACCAGTTGCTGGATGCCAAGATCGACGCGCAGATGGCACGCACCTCATGGCGGCCGCTGGTGGTGGGCAAGGTGCGGCCGTGGCAGGTGCTGCTGTTTGCCAGCGTGCTGATCGTGATCTCCATGACCATCCTGGTGGTCTGGGTGAACGTGATCACCGCGGTGCTGACGTTTGCGTCGCTGATCGGTTACGCGGTGATCTACACCGTGTACCTGAAGCGGGCGACCTCGCAGAACATCGTGATCGGTGGCCTGGCAGGCGCCACGCCGCCGATGCTGGGCTGGGCCGCAGTGACCGGCTTGCCGACCAGCGCCGACTGGATCAATGCCTCGCTGCTGGTGCTGATCATCTTCATCTGGACGCCGCCGCATTTCTGGGCGCTGGCGATCTTCCGGCGTGCCGATTACGCCAAGGCGGCGATCCCGATGCTGCCGGTCACCCACGGTGTGCCGCATACGCGCAAGCAGATCCTGGTGTACACGGTGCTGCTGGCGATCGTGACCCTGCTGCCGGTGGCGGTGGGCATGAGCGGGCTGTTCTACCTGGGCGGCGCGGTGGTGCTCAACGTGGTGTTCCTCTGGTACGCCTGGCGCATGCTCGACCCGCCGGACGAGCTGTTCTCGATGAAGATGTTCGGCTACTCCATCGTGTATCTGATGGCGCTGTTCGCGTTCCTGATGGTGGATCACCTGCTGTTGCCGTGGGTGCGCTAGCGGCAGCGCAGTGAAGCCCGTCACCGCCAGCAGCCATCGCTAGACCTGCCAGGGCTGTTGGCGGAGTGAGATGGCCGGCGGCTGCAACCGGCCCATCTCGCTCATAGCCGCCGGTTGCGCGCGTGGTCGGGCATCCGGCGGCCAACCGCCAAACCGCCGCTGCGATGGTGTCAGCGTGGCCACACTCGCGGTGCGGATGGCTGCGCCGCCATGCCGGCTCAGCCCAACCAGCTGGCACATTCGCCGGTGTTCTTGCTGCCGCAGCTGCTCTGCATCTTCTGCTGCAGGCGCGCCAGCAACGCATTGCCGTCCTGGTGATGCTGCTTGCTCCAGGTCTTCAAGGCAGCGCCCAGCGTGGCAAAGCGCTGCCGGGTGCGTTGGCGGTAGCCATCGGGTTGCCCGGCCAGCTCGCCGATCACCTGCGTGGCAGCGGCTTCGATGCCGGCGGTGTCGTCCGGGCTGAGCCGGATCAGCCCATCCACGTACATCACGCCCCACTGCACGCGGGTGGCCGGTCCTTGCGCGCTTTCGTACGCCTTCCTGAGCCAGGACAGCGCGGTCTTCTTATCGCCGCGTTGTTCGGCCAGGTCGGCCAGTTCGGGCATGTAGTAGTAGGGCGTCTTGCTGCGCGTCAACTCGGCCAGCAGCAACTGTTCGGCGCCGCTGTTGTCGCCCACCTCGCCGAGCAACGCTGCGGCGGTGCTGATGGTGGACTGGCGTTCCTCATCGGTCCTGGCGGTGTCGGTGGCCCATCGCACGCGTTGCTGCACGGTGTCGACCACGGCCTTGGGCAGCGGCGGTTGCGCGCCCTTGGCCTCGGTCTCGGTGGGCTGACCTTGCGCCAGGCGGGCCAGCTGGATCCGTGCGTACGCGGTGCCGAGCCGGTCGGCGATCGGCAATGCGGGGTCGGCATAGATCTTGTCCAGCGCCAGATTCAGCGCGTTGGACAAGGTGGTGCGCTCGCCGGCATCGCTGCTGGCAGCGGCGACCAGCCGTGCGGGCATGTAGCTCAGCGTGCCGAGATTGGCACGCACCTCTGCCGGGTCGGCCAGCACCGCTTCCAGCAAGCTGCGCGACGCCGCGCTGGCGGCCGGTGGGTGCTTGGCTGCAGTAATCGCTGCCAGGGCGAAGCTGCGTTGCAGGGCCGGTTGCGGCGCCGACCTGGACAGGCGCGTGAGCACATCGACGGCCTGCTCCGGCTTGACCAGCCGGTCATCGGTGCCCCAGGCGTAGTTGCCGAGCACGGCCCAGTCGTCCGCGCTGAGTTGCTGCGGGCGCTGCAATGCGGTGTCGAGCAGTTGCCTGACGGTGCTGGTGCTCTTGGCGGCCACGCGCAAGACATCGGCCAGACGCGCGTTGTCGGCATCGCCGGCCAGGCGGGTGATCTCGCTGCGATCCGGACGCAGCACGATGATGGTCGGATAGCCCTTGATGCCGAAGCGCTCGCCCCAGGCCTGCGCGCCCTCCGAATCGCCATCCAGATGCACCGCCACGAATTGCTGGGTGCGGGCGATGAAGGTAGGGTCCTTGAACAAGGTGGCTTTCAGGCGATTGCAGGGCGGGCACCAGGCCGCACCCCAGTACAACAGGATCGGCTTGCCGCTTTCCCTGGCCTCGGCGAAGGCATCGTCGACATCGCCCTCGCGCCAGGCAATGCTGGACGCGGGCGCCGGCGTGGTCGCTGCCCCGGTCTGCGCGGGGGCGGCCGGCGTGGCGGGCTTGTTGCAGGCGGTGAGCGTGGCCAGTACCGCCAGCAGCGCGATCAGGGGCGGGGCAGGGCGTCGGAACGACAGCGTCATGGCAATCACCGATGGGCGTGGCAGGCAGGTGGATCGAACACTCTAGCGAGCGGCACCGTGCCAGCGGCGGAGTGCGTCATGACCGTTGTATATCTGCTTACAACCCGCAACGACACGCAGCGCGAACCGGTGTCGCGCCGGGCGTAGCGGCCTGGCGAACCCGGCGCAGGCAACCCGCCGGTGGCAAACAGCCCTTTGGGGCAGGACACGCAGCGCGGGAGGCGCCGGGTGTCACCGATCAGGCCACCGTCGTGCCGTGGCCGTCAGGTTCAATGCCCGCCGGCATCGGCCGGCGTCTCGCCCGGTGCGGTGCGTGCATAACGCGCGGCCACGAAGGCGCAGACAATCAGCTGCAGCTGGTGATACAGCATGATCGGCAACACGATCGCGCCCAGGCCACCGCCGGCAAACATCACCTTGGCCATCGGCACGCCGGTGGCCAGGCTCTTCTTCGAACCGCAGAAGACGATCGCGATCTCGTCGGCGCGGTTGAAGCGCAGGCGCCGCGCGATGAAGGTGATCGAGAGCATCGCCACCGCCAGCAACAGCGCGGCCGCACCGAGCACCGCGAGCAAGGCCGGCAACGGCGTCTTCTGCCACAGGCCTTCGTTCACCGATGCGCTGAAGGCGGTGTAGACCACCAGCAGGATGGTGCCCTGGTCGGTGTAACGCAGCACCGCGCGATGCCGTTCGACCCAGTCGCCGATCCACGGGCGCATGAAATGGCCAGCCAGGAACGGCACCAGCAACTGCAGCAGGATCTTGCCGATTGCCTCAGCCGGGTGCGCCATCGCGCCCTGACTGCCGACCAGGGCGCCCATCAGCAACGGTGTGAAGAACACCCCCAGCAGGCTGGAAAGCGAGGCGGCGCAGACAGCCGCCGGCACGTTGCCGCGCGCCATCGAGGTGAAGGCGATCGACGATTGCACCGTGGACGGCAGCGCGCACAGAAACAGCACGCCGATATACAGCTCCGGTGTCAGTGCAAGATGCGCGAGCGGTTTGAACAACAGCCCGAGCAGCGGGAACAGCACGAAGGTGCAGGCCAGGATCAGCAGATGCAGGCGCCAGTGCAGTGCGCCGGCCTTGACCGCCTCGCGCGACAGGCGCGCGCCGTGCAGGAAGAACAGCGCAGCAATCGCCACGTCGGTGACATCGTCCATGATCGCGGCGGCGGTGCCCGAGACCGGCAGGAACGAGGCGAGCGTGACCGTGCACAGCAGCGCGAGGGTGAATGGATCGATGCGCAGCCGCGCCAGCCAGTGTTTGATCATCGTGCGTATTGAGGGGGGAGCTGTCTGCAGAGTGCCATTGTAGAGGCCCGTGTGCCGCCTGCGAGTCGGTCGCGCCGGCATCGGCCCACACCCGGGACAGGAGTGAAGCAGCCAGCGCGGCGCTCGGCTCGATGGCCGGGATCTTGTTCAGGCGGCCATGAGCGCGTGCCTGCATGGCTGATCGGCTACGTCGGCAACAGGTGGTCTGCTCCGATTGCCCCCACGCGCTACAACGCGGCGAGCGCCTTGAACAGTTCGCGCAGCTCGTACTTGTCGGTGTCGTCCAGGCCCTGCGCGCGCTGCTTGTCCTGCAGTTCGTCCAGGCGCTGCCGCAGCAATTGCTTGTCCAGTTGCGCGACCACGTCATGCAGCTCCATCGCCCAGCTGTGTTCGTCGCCGGGCAGTGCCTGGGCGGCCAGTTTCTGCAGGGCCACCAGTTCTTCGCGTTCGGCGAAGTGCTCCAGCAGCGCGCCGGTGCTGATTTCCGGGCGTTGCCGCACCAGCGCCAGCAGTTCCATCAACAGGTCGATGCCGGGCAGGCGCAGGCCGGAAAAATCGTGGTCGCCCTCCAGGCTCATCGCCAGCGACGGCCGCTGCAGCAGGATCGCGATCGAGGCGCGTACCAGGCTGCGTTTTTGCGTGGGCGCGCCCATGCGTGCAAGTGGCCGTCCTTGCGGTGCGGACGCCTGTGTCGCGCTGGTGGCGCCCACGCCGGTCAGGCGCGACAGTTCCTGCTTCATCAGATCGCCGAACGCACCTTCGGGAATCTGTGCCAGCATCGGCTTTGCGCGTTCGGCAAGCCGGGCCTTGCCATCGAGCGTGTGCAGATTGATCTCGCGCGACATCTCGTCGAAGAAGAACTGCGACAGCGGCGTGGCCTGCTTCAGGCGCTGATCGAACGCCTGCGCGCCTTCCTTGCGCACGATGGTGTCCGGGTCCTCGCCGTCGGGCAGGAACAGGAAGAACGCCTGGCGGCCGTCCTTCATGCGCGGCAGCACCGATTCCAGTGCACGCCAGCCCGCCTTGCGGCCGGCGTTGTCGCCGTCGAAGCAGAAATACACATCCGGCGCGTTGCGGAACAGCAGTTCGGCATGTTCGGGCGTGGTCGCGGTGCCCAGCGTGGCCACCGCCTGGGTGACGCCGAACTGGAACAGCGAGACCACGTCCATATAGCCTTCCACCACGATCAGCCGCTCGATCTTCTGATTGGCCTGGCGCACCTGCCACAGGCCGTACAACTCGCGGCCCTTGTGGAACAGCGCGGTTTCCGGCGAATTGAGGTACTTCGGCCCCGGGTCGCGGCCATCTGCCGGCGCGCCCATGATGCGGCCGCCAAAGGCGATCACGCGGCCGCGGCGGTCGAAGATCGGGAACATCACCCGGTCGCGGAACTTGTCGTAGACATGGCCGCGATCGTTCTTGGAAAACAGCCCGGCGCGTTCGAGCACGCTCATGCGGCGCGCATCGGTGCCCAGCGTGTCCTTCAACGCGCTGTAGCCATCGGGGGCGTAACCGATCTGGAAGCGCGCGCGGTGGTCGGCATCCACGCCGCGGCCGTCCAGATAGTCGCGGGCGCGTTCGCTGCCCTCGAGCTGGCGCTGGAAGAACTTGGTCGCCGCTTCCAGTGCCGAATACAGCTCGCGGCTGTCGTCCTGCTGCTGCGGGGTGCGTTGCTGGGTCTCGCGCGGGATGTCCATGCCGGCGCGCTTGGCCAGCTCGTCGACCGCATCGAGGAATTCGAGACGGTCGTAATTCATCAGAAAGCTGATCGCGGTGCCGTGCGCGCCGCAGCCGAAGCAGTGATAGAACTGCTTGGTCGGCGAGACCGTGAACGAGGCCGAGCGCTCGTCGTGGAACGGGCAGCGCGCCGAATATTCCTTGCCCTGACGCTTGAGCGGCACCCGGCCGCCCACCACCTCGACGATGTCGGTGCGGGCAAGCAGTTCGTCGATGAACGCGTCGGGGATGCGGGCCATCCCGCTAGGATATCCCAGCCGCCGGCGCCCGCCGGTGTCAGTGAGCGACGGACCTCAGCGAAGCGAAGCCTGCTGCCTGCATATACGCGGCAGCAGGCTTCGCAGGCGCCATCAACTGCGCGTCGGGGCAGCCGGCGGCTGCGGCGTGGCGCCTGGGTCGGCGGCGACCGGGGGCAGGTTGTCCGTATCCACGCCGGCCTCGCGCAGCTTGCGATGCGAGCGCACGCGCTCGTCGATCACCGCCGTCAGCAGGGCGCCGACAAAGAACACCACCGAGGCGTAGTACATCCACACCAGCAGGATCACCAGGGTGCCCATCGATCCGTATGCGCTGCCAGGGGCGGCCCTGGCGATGTACAGGCCGATGCCGTAGCGACCCAGCGCGAACAGCAGCGCAGTGATCACGCCGCCGACAAAGGCCTGCCGCCAGTTGACGGTGCGGTCGGGCAGATAGCGATACAGGAAGGCGAAGGCGAGCGAATACAGCGCCAGGGTGGTGATGTAGCCGATCGCCGGCAGCACCGACGGCAAGCGTGCGAACACCACCTGCAACGCGGTGGTGGCAATCATCGACACGATCAACAAAAAGCCCAGTGCCAGGATCACGCCGAAGGAGAACACGCGCTTCTTCAGCCACGCCATCAGCCCTTCCAGGCGCTGCTTGTCGGTGCGGAAGATCAGGTTCAGCGCGTTCTGCAACTGCGCGAACACCGCCGTGGCACCGATGAACAGCAGCAGCGTGCTCCACAGTCCGGCCAGCGAACCCACGCCGGGTTGATCGGTGGCGTTGCGGATCACCGTATCGGCCACTTCCGCCGCGCTGCCGCCAGCCAGTTGCGCGATCTGCTGCACCAGCGCTTCCTGTGCAGGCGGATACAGCGAGGCGGTCAGCCACAGCAGCAGCACCAGCAACGGTGCCAGCGACAGCAAGGCGTAGAACGACAGCGACGC
Organism: Xanthomonas sp. BRIP62409; assembly: GCF_003992965.1. NCBI lineage: Bacteria > Pseudomonadati > Pseudomonadota > Gammaproteobacteria > Lysobacterales > Lysobacteraceae > Xanthomonas > Xanthomonas sp. BRIP62409. Next base: position 18,728 of record NZ_QEZJ01000033.1, read on the forward strand.
GGCCTGCGTCATCACGTCGATCTCGAGAAAGCGATTGAGCAGTGCCATCGGCAGGCTGCGCTGCAGGCGGCTCAGGTGCTTTTGCAGGTGTTCGGTTGAGAGCTTCGTCACCGGCGTGGGAATCCTTGGGCATACCGTTGTGTGCGCAGGCGTCGTGAGGCGAAGCCGGCATGCGGAATGCTTCACCCGGGCCTGTGCTGGCGAAGGTGTTCTAACAGGGGCCGTTCAAAGATCGGGTGAAAGCGGGCGCTGGATGTTGCGCGTGTGCTGCCGTTGAAACGGCGCTGCAGCCAGCCGCACGCAGGCGGCTGGATGCGGTGCCCTGGCCATCGGGCACAGGGCGCTGCGCAGGCGAAGACTCAGCCTGCCAGATGCTGCTTGACCAGCGTGGAGACCAGGCCCATGTCGGCCTGACCGGCCAGCTTGGGCTTGAGCGCGCCCATCAGCTTGCCGATATCGGCCGGGCTGCTGGCACCGGTCTGCGCGATGGCTGCCTGGATGGCAGCGACGATCTCGGCTTCGCCCATCTTGGCCGGCAGGTAGCGCTCGATCACCACGATCTCCTCGCGCTCGATCTGCGCCAGGTCTTCGCGTGCGGCGGCCTCGTACTGGGCGACCGAGTCCTTGCGCTGTTTGACCATCTTGTCGAGCACCGCGATCACGGCGGCATCGTCCATCTCGATGCGCTCATCCACTTCCTTCTGCTTGATCGCGGCATTGATCAGCCGGATCACGCCCAGGCTGTGCTTGTCGCCGGACTTCATGGCGGCTTTCATGTCATCGGTGAGTTGCTGCTTGAGGGGCATGGTGTAACTCCTGGGAGGGCGTGTGACAGATGTGCCGATGCGCCATGGCGGGCGCAGTGCATCGGCAGGAAGTGGGGCCTGAGCGGCGCGGACGACCGCGGGCACTGCCGGTCGCCTTGACAGTTGCGAAGCGCTCGCCTGGCATCGGACCAATACAAAAAGCCGGCGACGCTTGCGCGTGCCGGCTCTTGGGTTCCACCCGATGGGCCGCGCCTTCAGCGCATGCCCGTCGGCAAGGAACCGCGTTCGATCAGTACAAGCGCTGGCGCTTGGTGACGTCGCGCGAGGAACGACGCAACTGACGCTTCACAGCAGCGGCAGCCTTACGCTTGCGCTCCTGGGTCGGCTTTTCATAGAACTCGCGCTTGCGGGTTTCGGCCAGCACGCCGGCCTTTTCGCAGGTGCGCTTGAAACGGCGGAGCGCAAATTCGAAGGGCTCGTTCTCGCGGACTTTAACGCTGGGCATGGGTTCTCCAGATAATGGGATTTCCGTCCGGGAGCCCCGGGCGGGTGCGAGCGGACTCGCGTGACGGAATTTCCGGGTTGCCCCGGCGAGCCGCGCATTATAACGACTTGCAGGCGGCCTGCAAGCCCCCGGCAGCATGTGCGCGTGCAGGCCTGCTAAACCCTGCGCTGGCGCGGGATCGGTGGCGATCGCCCGGCTGCGCAGCAGATCGCCCCTGGCCGATCTGCGCAGGGCAAAAGCTGCGAAAATAGGCCGCATGTGCCTGCCTGCCGAGTTGCCGTGAAAGTTCTTGGGATCGAATCATCATGCGATGAGACCGGTGTGGCGGTCTACGACACCGCGCTGTCCGGGGTGCCGGCGCTGCGCGCTCATGCGGTCTACAGCCAGATCGCGCTGCATGCCGAATACGGCGGGGTGGTGCCGGAGCTGGCCAGTCGCGACCATGTGCGCAAGCTGCTGCCGCTGATCCGCCAGACCCTGGACGAGGCCGGACTGGGGATCGATGAACTCGATGGGGTGGCCTATACCGCCGGCCCGGGCCTGGTCGGCGCACTCCTTGTCGGTGCCGGCGTGGCGCGATCGCTGGCCTGGGCGCTGGACGTGCCGGCGATCGGCGTGCATCACATGGAAGGCCATCTGCTGGCGCCATTGATGGAAGACGACCCGCCGCAGCCGCCGTTTGTGGCGCTGCTGGTCTCCGGCGGGCACACCCAGCTGGTGTCGGTGAAGGCCCTGGGCGAGTACGCCGTGCTTGGCGAGACGCTGGACGATGCGGCCGGCGAGGCCTTCGACAAGACTGCCAAGATGATGGGCCTGCCGTATCCGGGCGGCCCGCAGCTGGCCGCCCTGGCCGAAACCGGCACCCCGGGGCGCTACAAGTTCGCCCGGCCGATGACCGACCGGCCCGGGCTGGATTTCAGTTTCAGCGGGCTCAAGACCCAGGTGCTGCTGGCCTGGCGCGGCAGCGACCAGTCCGACACCACGCGGGCGGATATCGCACGCGGGTTCGAGGATGCGGTGGTGGAGACGCTGGCAATCAAATGCCTGCGCGCGCTGGATGCGGCCGATTGCAATACCCTGGTGGTGGCCGGCGGCGTCGGCGCCAACAAGCGCCTGCGTGCACGCCTGCAGGAGGCGGCGCAGCGGCGCGGTGGCCGGGTGTGCTTCCCGCGGCCGGCCCTGTGCACCGACAACGGCGCGATGATCGCCTTCGCCGGCGCGCTGCGGCTGGAGGCCGGCGAGCGCGCCGACGCGGCGGTGCATGTGACGCCGCGTTGGGATATGGCTGCGCTGCCGCCGCTGGCGGCGGCGCGGGATTCGGGAGTGGGGATTGGAGATTCGTAGAAGCTAGTCCCTCTACCTGCTGTCTGTCGCGCTCTTGCCAATCCCCAATCCCGAATCCCCAATCACGGCTCCCAATGGACAAAGTTTTTATCGAAGGCCTGGAAATCGATGCGCTGATCGGCATCTACGACTGGGAGCGGCGCATCCGCCAGACGCTGCGGTTCGATCTGGAAATGGGCTTCGACAACCGCATTCCGGCCGCCAGCGACGATATCGCCGATACCTTGAATTACAAGGCGGTGAGCAAGCGGCTGATCGAATTCGTGCAGGCATCGGACTTCGGGCTGGTCGAGACCCTGGCCGAGCGCTGCGCGGCGATCGTGCTGGACGAATTCGGCGTGCACTGGCTGCGGCTGAAGCTGAGCAAGCCCGGTGCGGTGCGCGGCGCGCAGGCGGTGGGGGTGATCATCGAGCGCGAGCGGGCCCGCTGACGGCCACCGAGTGCTGCCTCGGGCGGCGACTTCGAGCCATGCCGAGCCCCCGGAGATCCAACCGGCACCGGACCAGCGGTCCACGACCACGCGACCGATCCACCGCGCCAACGCGCGGTGCAACCGGCCCCTGCAAATCCCGGATCCCGCATTCCAAATCCCGACACTTGCCCCCTCGCGGTCGCGTCAGGCTAGAATTGACGGCCATGTAAACGTTTTCTCAAGGATCTCATGGCTGCTGATCGTATCGAAACCCTGATTGCCCAGATGACCGTCGAAGAGAAGGTCGGACAGTTGGGTGTGTTCGCCGACATGGTGCGGCCGTTCGCACCGGACGTGAATCCCGAAGCCAACGTGCTCAACGCCGACGAGGTGCTGCAGCAGGTGCGCGCGGGTCGGGTCGGCTCGCTGTTCAACGGCGTCGGCGCTGCGCTGGGCGCACAGATCCAGAAGGTGGCGGTGGAAGAAAGCCGCCTGGGCATCCCGGTGATCCTGGCGGCGGATGTGATCCACGGCATGCGCACGGTGTTCCCGATTCCGCTGGGCGAAGCGGCCAGCTTCGAACCCGAACTGGCCGAGCGCACCGCGCGCGCCACCGCGATCGAAGCGACCGCCGCCGGCCTGCACTGGACCTACGCACCGGCCGTGGACATCGCGCGCGACCAGCGCTGGGGCCGTGGCGCCGAAGGCGCCGGCGAAGACGTGGTGCTGGGCGCGGCGTTTGCCGCCGCCCGCGTGCGCGGCTTCCAGGGCAGCGATCTGAAGGCCGACGACTGCCTGCTGGCCACGCCCAAGCACTTCGCCGCCTACGGTGCGGTGGCGGCGGGCATGGAATACAACACCGTGGACATCGCGCCGCAGACCCTGCGCGATGTGCACCTGCCGCCGTTCAAGGCCGCCTTCGATGCCGGCGCATTGACCGTGATGTCCTCGTTCAACGACATCAACGGCGTGCCGGCCAGCGCCAACCACGAATTGCTGACCGAGATCCTGCGCGGTGAATGGCAGTTCCCCGGCGTGGTGATTTCCGATTACACCGCCGACATGGAACTGATTGCGCACGGCTATGCGGCCGATGAGCGCGATGCGACCAAGAAGGCGTTCCTGGCCGGCCTGGATCTGAGCATGCAGAGCGGTTTCTATGCCGCGCACCTGCCGTCGCTGGTGGAAAGTGGCGAGGTGCCGATGGCCACGCTGGATGCCAGCGTCCGCCGCATGCTGCAGCTGAAGGAAGCGATCGGGCTGTTCGACAACCCGTACCGTTCGCTGGATCCGGCGCGCGAAGCCGATACCACGCATCTGCCCGCGCACGATGCGCTGTCGCGCGATGCGGCGCGGCGTTCGATCGTGTTGCTGAAGAACGACGGCGACCTGTTGCCGCTGAAGAAAAGCGGCCAGCGCATCGCGCTGATCGGGCCGTTCGTGCAGGACCGCGAGAACATCGAGGGTTGCTGGACGCTGTTCGGCGACAAGGACCGCTATGTGACCCTGGAGCAGGGCGTGCGTGCGGTGGTTGGCAGCGAGCATTTGACGGTGGTGCCGGGCTGCGGCCTGGAAGAGGCGCTGCCGGGCGGTATTTCCGCCGCCATCGATGCGGCGCAGGCCGCCGACGTGGTGGTGCTGGCGCTGGGCGAGCCGCAGCGGTTCAGTGGCGAGGCGCAGTCGCGCACCGAGATCGTGTTGCCGCCGGCGCAGCAGGCATTGGCCGAAGCCATTGCCGCCACCGGCACGCCGATGGTGGTGTTGCTGCGCAATGGCCGCGCGCTGGCCCTGAGCGGTGCAGTGCGCGATGCCGATGCGATTGCAGTGACCTGGTACCTGGGCACACAGACCGGTACCGGCGTGGCCGATGTGTTGTTCGGCGACTACAACCCGTCCGCGCGTCTGCCGATCAGCTTTCCGCAGGTGACCGGGCAACAGCCGTATTTCTACAACCATCTGCGCACCGGTCGCCCGGAACTGCCGACGCTGTCCGAGTACAAGGCGCGCTGGCGCGAGATGCCCAACGAGCCGTTGTATCCGTTCGGCCATGGCCTGAGCTACACCACCTTTGCCTATGCGCAGCCGCAGTTGAGCAGCGCGCAGCTTGGCTGGGACCAGAAGCTGACCATCACCACGCGCGTCACCAACACCGGCCGCGTGGCCGGCGAGGAAGTGGTGCAGCTGTATGTGCACGATCGGGTGGCCAGCCGCGTGCGCCCGGTGCGCGAACTCAAGGGCTTCCGCAAGGTGCTGTTGCAGCCCGGCGAAAGCGCGGACGTGACCTTCACCCTGGCGCGCGACGCGCTGGCCTTCACCAATCACAGGAACGTGTTTGGTGCCGAGCCGGGGGTGTTCGATGTATGGGTGTGCGCATCGGCCAAGAGTGGCGAGGCAGTGACGTTCGAGTTGCTGGACGCCTGAGCACACCCGGGCGTGGTGCGCGCGCTTGCGTAGTCAGGCAGCGCGTGCGGCTATTGCACCAGATAAACGATGACGGATGTGGCCGAAGGGCGCACCGTCATCGGGTCACAGGTGACGCAGGCGCGTGACTGATCGGTGTTGCCACGGGTGCGTGGATTCTGCGTATGCCGCGACATGCACCGCACCGGACCGAACGTGGCTTGGCCGCGAAAATCGTGGCCACCGCCAGCACGCGGTTGACGTGTGGCGGTGGCACGATCCCCTGGACGCATTTCCGCGCAATTACGCGTCGTTCTCGACCGCCGCCTTGCTCTTGGGCGTCAGCTTGAGCAGGCGCCCGGTGCTGCCGCTGGCTTCGTCTTCCAGCAACCACAGCGCGCCGTCCGGACCCTGTTCCACTTCACGAATGCGCGCGCCCATGTCGTAGCGGGCCAGCTCACGCGGCTGATCGCCAAGGGACACCTGCACCAGCGCCATCGACGACAAGCCGCCGATGAAGCCGTTGCCGCGCCATGCAGGGAACTGCTTGCCGCTGTAGATCACAAAGCCGGCCGGCGAGATCACCGGAGTCCAGCTGATCTTGGGCGCGGCAAATTCCGGGCGGGTATTGTGGTCCGGGATCGGGGTGCCGTCGTAGTTGTCTCCGTTGGAGACGACCGGGTAACCGTAGTTGGCGCCGCGCTGGATCAGGTTCAGCTCATCGCCGCCAAGCGGACCCATTTCGTGTTCCCACAGGCGCCCCTTGCCGTCGAAGGCCAGGCCGAGAATATTGCGGTGACCCAGCGACCACACCTGCGCGGCAACGCCGCCCTGTGCAGCGAACGGGTTGTCGGCCGGCACGCTGCCGTCATCATTGAGACGGATCAGCTTGCCGAGATTGGCTTGCATGTCCTGGGCCGGGGTGAACTTCTGGCGCTCGCTGGAGCTGATCCACAGCTTGCCATCCGGGCCGAAGGCCAGCCGATGCCCGAAGTGACCGTTGCCGGTGACCTTGGGATCCTGGCGCCAGATCACCTTCAAATCCGACAGCGTGCCGCCGCCGGTGCCATCCAGCGTGAGCTTGGCCCTTGCCACCGCAGCGCCGCGCGTATCGCCCTGCCCGGGTTCGGCGTAGCTGACATAGACCAAGCCATTCTTGGCAAAGCGCGGATGCGCCAGTACATCGCCGAAGCCGCCCTGGCCGCCGTAGGCCACCGCCGGAATGCCGGTAATGGCGCTCTTGCGTTTGGTCTTGAGGTCAAGCCGCATCAACGCACCGCGTTTTTCGCTGACCAGCAGGCTGCCGTCCGGCAGGAAGGTCATCGCCCAGGGCTCGTCAAAATCGGCAACGGTGGTGGCCTGGAACGGCCACTGCGCCTTGGGGATGGCGGCAGCCGGCGCGACGGCAGGCGCAGCACATGCAGCAGTGGTGGTAAACAAGCTGGCCGAGCAGGCCAGGGCAAGCAGACGTCGGACAGACATGAGGTCCTCCAGGGGATGGGCGCAGTGACGTTGCAGCCCTCCCGCAACGTGTCCTGCGTTGGGTTTTCAACACCTTACACGACGCCGTCGGGGCCGCCCTTGTCGTAGATCACTCTCTGCGGAACACGCTTATCCCGAATCGTTGTTTCACCATGAAGCGAGTTTCGGTGGCTGCATCGCACTAGGGCAGCCCGTCCGGTGCGATCGCGTGCGAAAGGACAGGCCCGATGCGGTGGGACCGACGATGCATCGCACCGTACCGCCAGTATTGGAAAGGCATCCGTCGCCACTGCTGCGCGAGCTGGTGATACAACAACGCCACCTCGACGGTGGCGTTGTTGTGTTCAGGGTTTGGACTTGTTGTCGCCGGCGACGAAGTCTGCCGCATTTTCCCAGGCGCGCTTGACTGCGTGACGCGCCTTGCTCCAACTCAGGCCATTGGTGCCGCGGTTGGCTTCCCAGTCGCGGTGCAACTCGGCTTCCACCTGGTCATAGGCGCGCGCGTTTTCGCGGATACGCGCCTCGTGTCCGGCAAGGTAGGCGCCCTCGTAATCCTCGTAGCGGTCCCCCTCGGTGTAATACGATTCTTCGGTGAAGCGTTCGCGCCAATAGTTGGATACGTTCTGGCTGCGGTCTTCGTCCGGCGCACGGCCTGGAATCTGATACGGCACGTTCATGCTCGTCTCCGTGGTGAATGTGCGCTCTAACCTAGGCGGGCGGGTGTTAAATCCGTTGCCATGGCGGGTGAGGAGGGCATCAAGACATGTCGGCGTCTGACAACCGCTTGCCGGCCGCACTGTGTGGCATGCCGCGTCGTCGATGCCGGACGCGACGCATGCGAGGCTGCCAGTGCGTGCGCACGCATCACGTCGCAGCCGATGCGGCCTCATATGGCAGCGGCGTGGCGCCGGCGGCATTCAGGCTGGCCTCTGCGTGCTGCAGCGATGGCTCGTCGGCATCGATGATCACCAGCACGCGCCCTGCCTGGATTTCGTCCTCGAATTGACGGCGTACCGGGTCGGGCACGGTGGCGCCGATCAACGCAGATGACCAGGTGCCGACCAGAGCCCCTGCCAGCGCCATGACGCCTGCCCCGGCAATGGTGAGCCCGATCGGAGGCACGGCGATCGCGACCAGCCCGGCCACCAGACCCGCAGCGCCGCCGGTCGCGGCGCCGCGCGCTGCGGCGGGGAGAAAATCCGTCTTGGCATCCTTGCGCTCGTCGGGAATGCCTTCGAGTTCGATATCCGAACGGGCAATCAACGACAGCGCATCGTTGTCGATGCCGGCGCTGCGTGCGGCCTGCATGACGCGTTGCGCACTCTCGATATCGGGTGTGCTGTAGACACGGCGCAGTTTCATCGCAAGCTCCCATGCAGGTCAGGGCTGCAGCGTTGGACGCGCGCGGTTAGTCGTATGTGAGCGTTGCGCGAGCGTCCTGCGAAAGTGGCTATGCAGCCTTGCGCGGGAATAGGTAGATCGCCCAGCCCACCAGCAGCGCCACACCGGCGGCCGCCAGATTCTGCCAGCTGGCGCTGGCGAGCAGGCCCAGCGACAGCAGCAGCGCTGCGATGGGAATGGCCGGCCCGCCGGGCAGGCGCAAGGTGTCGGTGCGTTGCCGGTAGCGACGCGCCAGCACGATCACTGCGGCGGCCGTGCCGATATAGGCAAACAGCCGGGTGACCATCGACAGCAATGCCAGCTGCGTGAACGAGCCCGACACCGCCAGCGCCAGCGACAGCACGCCCTGGGTCAGCACCGCCGCTGCCGGGGTGTGGAAGCGTGGATGCACACGTGCCAGAAATGCCGGGCCGTAGCCATCTTGCGCCAGCGCAAACAGAAAACGCGGCCCGAGCATGACCGTGTTGCTGGTGGTGCCGAGGATGGAAATGGTGGCACCGACAGTGAGGATCAGTGCCAGCGCTTCGCCGCCGAAACGGCTTGCGGCATCGGCCAAGGGCGTGGGCGAGGCGGCGAGATTGGGCAGCGTGCCTTGTGCCACGACCTGGACCGCCGCATAGATCAAGGTGACGGTGACGATCATGGTGATCAACGCAAATGGCACGTCGCGACGCGGGTTGCGGTACTCGCCAGCGGCCGCAGGGATGTTTTCGAAGCCGGCATAGGCGAACAGCAGCAGCAAGGCCGCTTCGCCGAGATTGCCCAGATCGCGCAGGTCCGGTGTGGTGCCGGCAAAGGCCCACGACCAGTCCACGTAGAACACGCCGATTGCCACGAACAGCAGCAACGGCACCAGCTTGCCGATCACCAGCGCAATGCCGGTACGCGCAGCCGATTTCACCCCGATCACGTTGATGGCGGTGAGCACACCCAAAGAACCGACGACCACCAGCAGGCGCGCCCAGTGATCGGTTGCCACGGTCGGCCAGAACCGCGCGACCGCGTCGGCCAGGCCGTTGCTCAATGCCGCTGCCGAACTGATGCGGGTGAGCCAGATCATCCAGCCGATCTGAAAGCCGACAAACGGGCCGAACGCCTCACGCGTGTACAGATAACTGCCGCCCGGGGTGTCGAAATAGCTCGCTGCCTGCGCGTAGCACAACACCAGCAGTGCCACTGCCAGACCGGCCAGCAGCACTGCCCACAGGCTCATCGGCCCCAGCAGCGCAGCGGTGGCCGCCGGCAGCAGGTAGATGCCGCTGCCGATGACATCGTTGATGGACAAGCCGACGATCTGCCAGCGGCTGACCACGCGGACCAGGCCAGTGGGGTCGGGTGCGGGAGCCGCGCTGCTCATCGGCCCACCTCCTTCAACTCGGGCAACTGCCACTGGGCCTGCAGGCGTGCGTATTCGGCACGCGGCAACAGCACGAACAGTGGTGTGTCGTCGGGCTTCAACCAGGCCAGCAGGCGTTGCATATCGGCTGGCGCCATCGCAGTGCAGCCGGCGGTGAACTGGCCCGGCGTGCGCCATAGATGCGCGAAGATGCAGCTGCCGTGCCCGGGCACCGCATCGGGATTGTGCGCGATCACAAAGCCCTCGCTGTAGCGCGCATCGCCGGGATGTTGCAGGTCCAGGCGCATCGGTTCGCTCGACCCGGCCACTGCGGCCTCCCCGACCTGCGCGGCGTCGACGATACGGTTGTACAGCGGCGAGCTCGGCACATCCATGCAGTAGTGGGTGGCGCTCATCGCCTGGTACGGCATGGCGCTGTCGATCTGTTGGGCGTAACCGAAGGCCGGGCCGATCGCGAACACACCGGCCGGGCTGCGGCCGTCGCCTTCGCGCTTCTGCGGGCCTTGCGTCTGCTTTGGATGCAGGCCATCGCCCCAGGCGCTGCCGTGGCGCCCGAGCGCGACCGTAAAGCCCGGTGCGGCTGGTTGCCAGTGACCGTCCACACGGGCGAATGTCTGCAGGCGTGCCTGGGTGCTGTCCCAATCCGGCGTGGTCACCACGACCAGTGCGCGCGCCTGATTCAAGGCGTCGATTGGGCCGGCAGCGACGGCAAGGCTGCTGCAGCTTGCCAGCGCCAGCAGCGCAACGGATCGAAACACGGTGGCAAGGCGCATGCAGGCTCCGGGGGAATGGGTCTGGCAGGGTGAGCTACGTTGAGTCGATCGGCTGTTGGCGGCGACAGTGCGGTGCCTCGACACTGCATTGCTGACCAACACCTTATCGCTACTGTACCCAGCAACGCAGCTGTGTAGTGCATGCGTGCGCGATGTTCGTGTGCGTGCTTGGCGGGCCTTGGAGCGGCTGAGACCATTCGAGAGTGCGGGTATGCACGGTTTCAGTAGGGCAACCGACGAACTCTCTGGTGCGGTGCCCTCGCCGTTTGCGGGACCGTGTGGCGACATGGATGTCGCCACCGAGCCTCCACGGACGGATTCACGGCGTGTCGAGCGGGCGGCGAAGGCGCCGCGCGCTCGACAGACCGACCGACGCGGCTTGGAAATTTCCAATGGCGCGTTAGCCCGGCAATAGCTCCAGCCCGCGGATGCGGCGGATGCCCAGGCCTGGCGAGTCGTCGATATGGATCCGGGCATCGTCGAAATGCACGCCGCCCTCGGTGGGATCGAACTGCCCGAGTGCAGGCGCATCCAGATCCGCCAGGGTGATGCTGTCGGCCTTGGCCACGGCCAGATGCACTGCCGCGGCCACGCTGATGCTGGATTCGATCATGCAGCCGATCATGCACGGCACGCCGTACACGGCCGCGATATCGGCAATGCGGATCGCATTGGATAGCCCGCCGGTCTTCATCAGCTTGATGTTGACGATATCGGCGGCGCGGCGCTGGATGAGGTCGATCACCTGGACCGGCGAGAACACGCTTTCGTCGGCCATCACCGGCGTGTCGATCCGTGCGCTGACAAACGCCAGCCCGTCGATGTCCGCGGCCCTGACCGGCTGTTCCACCAGTTCCATCACGATGCCGGCGTGTTCCAGCGTGCGCATGGTGCGCACCGCCTGTTTGGGCGTCCAGCCCTGGTTGGCATCCAGGCGCAGCGATGCGCGACCAGCGACAGCGGCATGCATCGCCATGATCCGTTCGACGTCCGAGTCGCTGTCCTTGCCGACCTTGATCTTCAGCGACCGATAGCCGCGTGCGAGCGCCGAGTGCGCCTGCGCCACCATCACCTCGATGGTATCGACGCTGATGGTGATGTCGGTGGTGATGCGCGGCGTGCCGCCGCCAAGCGCCTGGTAGAGCGGGGTGCCGAAGCCCTGCGCCCACAGGTCGTAGAGCGCGATCTCCACCGCCGCCTTGGCGCTGGTGTTGCGCTCCAGCGCGTGTTGCACCAGCACGCATAGCCGGTTGAGATCGGCCACGTCCTGGCCGATCAACGCCGGGCCGATGCAATGGCTGATGGCGGCGATGATAGCGCCGTGCGTATCGCCGGTGATCGGCGCGGTGGCCGGCGCGGCGCCATAACCGATATGGCCGCTATCGGTCTGCAGCAGCACCACCACGTCCTCGATCGCCTGCACGGTGCGGACCGCTGTCTTGAACGGGGTCTTCAATGGCACGCGCAGCATGCCGAGGCGAAAGCCGGTGATCTTCATGGGGAGCCAATCGGTGCGATGCGTTGGATGCGGGTGATGTGATCGACGAACGGCGTGCCGTCGCTGGCGAGCAAGGGCAGCAGCGGCGTCACCGACACGCCGTTCAAGCGCGCGCGCTGCACGCTGCCGGCCGTGTCGCGGTAATGGGCACCGGCCACATCATGGATCACCCATGGTGCGCCGTGCTCGTGTCCGATCACCAGCATCACATGACCGGGGATATAGATCAGATCGCCGACCTGCAGCCGTGCAAGTTGCTGCAGGCGCTGCGGCAGTGGCGCCTGCGTCTGGAACGGAACGCCGAGCAGTGCCGGACTGCGTGCCTGGTCGCCGGTATTGCGTGGCAATGCGATGCCCAGGCTGCGATACACGTCCAGCACGAACCCACTGCAGTCGCGCGCATCGTAGTCGTTGCCCCAGCCATAGCGTTCGCCGAGGAACTTGAACGCCTGCTGCAGCAATGCCGCAGGCGTGGCCGGCAGCGGGCCAAGGCGCACGTCGGCGCCGCGCGGAATCAGTGCCGGCACCAGCTGCAAACGCCCGTCGCTGCCGCGCAGCGGCAACTGCACGACGTAGGCAGCCTGCGGCAGCTGCCCGTTGACCGGCTGTTGCGGCGGCCAGTCGCCGAGCAGCGGCACGCTGGTGCCCATGTCCAGCGTCAGTGCGGAAACGGCCGGCACGTCCGGGGTGTAGACGCTCTGCACGCGTGCGCCGGTGACCACCAGCTGCGGGGGGCGGCGTGCGTAGTCCAGCACCTCGCGACGCGTGCCCAGGGCAATCCGGTCGGCAGCAATCCAGGCCGCATAGTTGGCCGCCAGCACGAAGTGCCATGCACCATCGGCGCTGGTATGCAGCACCGCCACCGGCGTGCCGGGGTAGAGCGCCGATTCCTGGAAGCGGTCGATATCGTGGTCGTCGGTGGTGCTGAACACGCGCTGCGCGGTGGGGAAGGTGCGCAGTGCCGCGCGCTGCACCACCAGTGCGAACCGTGGCGTGACCTGTGCGGGCAGTGCCTCCAGTGCCAGGGCCTGGCGCAGCGTCGCAAGGCGCAAGGCATCGATGCTGCGCCCATTGCTGTCGTAGAGCGCACGCGTCGGTGTGGCCGACCGTGCTTCGATGCGCGCGCGCACCTCGGCCGCGGGTAGCACCTCGGCCAGCTGCGACAGGTCGTGCATGGAGCCATCGTCACGCAGCAAGCGTGCATTGAGGCTGGCAATCTGCGCGGCCGTCATGCGCAGCGTTTGCGCGTTGCGACTGCGCTGGATCCAGTAGTCGGCCGCCAACTGCGCATCGCTGGCCGCAAATGGCGCGGTGTGCGGCGTTGGAGTGGCAGGGTTTGCCGCAGCGGCACCGCAGGGCAGGCCGATGACCAGCAGCAACAACGTCAGCAGGCAGCGCGACAATGGCATGAAGAAGACTCTTGAGGGGTGCAGCGACTGGCAAGGCTTTTTACAGGGAATCACGACCGAAGGCGCGCGGACCTGCGCCGACCACGCCGGCTTGTAGTGTACGCATGCGCAAGTATCCCCGGTGCGTGTCGCATGGCGCAGCGGTGCCGTAAGGTCTGTCGGTCTCTGCGCACGTGCAGTCTGCCTGCCACCGGCCGCAGCCGCGTGCTGCACGCCATCGCCCCGCACAGCAGATAATGGGTGCATCGCATGCGCGGCCCATCAGGGCGCAGGCACAGCGCAGGCCTTTGTCGTTTCGCCAGGAGAATCCGATGTCATCTGCTTCCACGCCATCGCCATCGTCGTGGCTACGCGCCACGCTGTGTCTGGTGGTGCTGTCATTGGGCGCGTGTGCGCATGCGCCGCAGCGCAACCCGCTGGCCCGGTGGGTGCCTTCGCCCAATTACGACGCACGGCGGCTGATCCTAATCGTGCTGCACTTCACCGACCAGCAGTCGGTGCCGCAGAGCCTGGGCACGCTGCGCGGGCGCAATAGCGGCGGTCGGGTCAGTGCCCACTATCTGATTGGCGAAGATGGCACACGCTATCAACTGGTCAGCGACGACCAGCGTGCCTGGCACGGCGGTGCCGGGCGCTGGGGCACCATCACCGACATCAACTCCGCCTCGATCGGCATCGAGCTGGACAACGACGGCAGCGAGCCGTTCGCGCCCGCCCAGATCGACAGCCTGCTGGTGCTGCTGGACGACCTGTGCACCCGCCTGCGCATCCCGCGCACCCAGATCGTCGGCCACGAAGACGTGGCGCCGACCCGCAAGAACGACCCCGGCCCGCTGTTTCCGTGGAAACGCCTGGCCGACGCCGGATTCGGCCGCTGGCCTGCCGCCGATGCCCCTGCCGCGCCGGCAGGTTTCGATCCCTGGCAGGCGCTCGCCTTGCTCGGCTACAGCCTCGACGATCCCGCCGCCACCCTGCAGGCGTTTCATCATCACTACCGCAGCAGCGACGCCCGCACGCTGGATGCCGAGGATGCGCGCATCCTGCATGCGTTGACCGGGCCAGCGCTGCGGCAATTGCAGCTTCCGTCGGTGCCCATCGAACCGGATGCGCCGTAGCAATCCAGCGTGATCATTTTCCGTTGCCCTTACGAGCGCTGCGTGTACTGGATCCCGACCCTATTCTTGGTAGCATTCGCTCGCCCAACTCTTGAAGGACGTCGTGTGATGAGGCTAGGAAAGACCGCCCTGTGGGCCGCCACGATCCTGATGGTCGGCGGCTGCACCAAGACACCCGACGCAACGCCCGGAGACGTGCAGACACCGCCCTCGCAGAGCGCTCCTGCTGCTGTGCCAGCGGCGGCGAGTCCTGCAACGGTAGACGCCGAGGTGCCGGCGCCCGGGCATGTGCTTGCCGATATCTATGGGATGAAGGGCGACGGATCTGAGTCGTACACCATCGACAACGGCGCCTTGGCCAGCTTCTGGTACGGCTACCGCTTCGACCTTGGCGGCAAGCAGTACTACACCGGCTTCGCCAACGCGGGCCCCGGCAAGTACGGCAAATCCGAGGAAGAGGACTCTCCGGACCCTGCCGTCGGCGTCAGCATCAGCCAGGCGACCTATGTGCTGGACGATGCCGGTGGCAAACCGGCATGGGTGCTGTTCCATGCGCAGCAATGGGCCGGCGATTTCGGCGGCAACGAGAAGGCCGACACGCTTGACCAGAAGCGCAAGCCGCAGCGCACCGAGACCAAGGATGGCCACCTGCTGCTGGCGCTGCCGACCACGCGCTTCGCCAATGGCGTCAGCAGCTTGGGTTTTGCGCTGTTTTCCTTCGATCCGAACAAGAACGACATGGGCGACTACAAGGGCTGGGTTTATCTGGGCACCGTGGCCACCGGCGAAGACAACAGCGCGGCCTGCGACGATGAGGGCAACATGAAGTGCGCGTCCAGCACCGGCACGCTGAGCTTCGAACCCGGCGGTGGGTCGATGCCGACTCTGCGTGTGGCCATGAGTGGCACCGCCATTGCCGGCCCCGGTAAGGTCCGCAGCCTCGGCGCCGCCGACGTGGTCACCTATACCTACGACGCCGCCAAGCACCAGTACACACCGCCGCTGGATCGCTGAGCCTTCTCGCGTGCCGATCTATTACGGCATACGGGATGCGGAATGGCCGGCAGGGCCGGCTGGTTTCGGGTGCGGGAACTGGATAAGATTCGCCCACGGGGCCTGATGATCAGGCGAGTCATTCGCGAGCGGCAATGGATGCTGCACTCGCCCGAAATGCCGGAGCGGATCGCCGGCTTGCGGTTTGCCATGCGCGAATCGCCATCACCGCCCCTGCCTTGGGGCCGGATCGCAATTCACCGTTTTCTGTCCGAAGCCGCGCCTGCGACAGCTGCGTCTCTGTGGGGCGGGCCATGTCCGTGATGCGTAGCAGGGCGGCTTTCCGGATAACGCGGCATGGTGTGTCGGGATTGCAGTTGTGTTTCCGGCTTCTTCAACATTTACAGGATGTTCTGCACATGTCCAACGACACTCAAGTAGCCGTCACGACCGTGGCACCACCCTATCCGGGCAGCGTGCTCTACCTGATTTATGGGATGGATGGGGACGGCGCGCTTTCGTACGAGATCGATAACGGCGCCGTTGCCAGTTTCTGGCATGGCCAGCATTTCGATCTGGGCGGCAAGCATTACTACACCGGTTTCGCCTATGCCACGCCCAACAAGTACGGCAACGACGAAGCCGAGACCGTTCCGGATCCGGGCGAAGGCGTGTCGATCAGCCAGGCCACGTTTCTGTTGACCGCGCCAGACAGCGAGCGGCCATGGATGCTGTTCCACGCGCAACAGTACGTGGGGCGTTTCGGCGGCTACGAGCGCGCCGACGCGGTCGACGAAACGCGCAAGCCGCTGCAGCACATTCTGGACAACGGGCATCTGCTGTTGGCACTGCCGACCTCCATCTTCGACAATGGCGTCACTAGTTTCGGTTTTGCGCTCTTTACCTTCGATCCGCACAAGAACGACCTGGGCGACTACCAAGGCTGGATCTACCGTGGGACGGTTGCGGCCGGCGAAGACAACGAGGTCAGCAGCGACGAGGAAGGCATCGTTCCGCACGTCTCCAGCATCGGCACATTGAGCTTTCAGCCGGTGCCCGGCGAGCGGATGCCGGCCGTGCAGGTGGCGTTGCAGGGCACCGTCATTTCCGGCCCTGGCCGGGCGCGCTTGCTCGATGCATCCGACGCGGTGGTCTACGTGCATGACCAGGCGAGTGGCCAGTATCTGCCGAGAGCAGTCTAGCGAACAGCAAGAACCCGCGACCTGCAACACCGAACAGTCTTGTTGACCGTACACTAATTAGCTCATGGACGAGCTCGGTTGACCTTGTCGGCGCCCAGCGCCGTATATCAACCTCAAGGAGTAACACGAGATGGCACGCGATTACACGAAGGCCGAGAACCTCGACATCATCGAGCGTGAGGCCAGGGAACGGCATATTCCGGTCGACGATTTCATGCGTTTCGCCTATATCGAAACCGGCGGCAGGTTCGACGAGCAGGCCAGCCGTGGCCCGAACAGCGCCAAGGGCCTGTTCCAGTTCACTCCGGGTACCGCTGCGGCCTACGGCATCAGCGGCCGCGAACTGGATGCGGTGGCCAATACCGATGCCGCGGCGCGTTTATATCAGGACAATGCGAGGTCGCTGACCCGCCAACACGACAAAGACAATCGTCCGTACCTGTCCGGCAAGCCGCAGCCCGACGGGCTGGATATGTACATGGCGCACCAGCAGGGTGCTGCTGGTTATCGGTCGATCCAGGAGGCGGTTGCCAACGGTAGCTTCGCACGCGGAGACACGCGCGCGAACATCATCAACAACGTGCCGCGCGAAAAGGATGCGGCGGGTGCCAAACAGTTCGAGGCTTACACCGGCAGCTCGTTGGCCGAGTTCAAGAAGCTGTCCGATCAGGACATGGCCAAGACCTTTCTGAAGTATTGGGACACCAAGTTCGACCATATCGCCATCCCGGAAAAGGGCATCAAGCCGGTTGCCGAGGGCCAGTCCCAACAGCCGGCTGCGCCGGCCCGCGTGCAGTCGCATCCGGCTGCAGCGGCCGGGCAGGACAATCAAGACGCAATCAAGCTCACCGCCGCGTATGAGATGGGCATCAAGTACGACGATGTGAAGTACGCGATCAATATCAAGGGCCACAGGCTCTCCCACCCCGGCGTGGACGGCAAGCACCTGGAGCAGGGCTACATCGACTGCTCCGGCTGGGTGTCTGAGTTGCAGAACGCCACGATGCGGGAGATCAATCAGAAGGCCGGTCGCGATGTCTTCGGCCGCCAGGACATGCTGGTGCAAGGAATGACTGGCTCCGGCGGCATTGTCAAGAAAGCGTTTGATAATTCCGGCGTGCTGCTACAAGGTCAGGACGTCTTCAAGCCCGGTGCGCTGAAGGAAGGCATGGTCATTGGGGTGGATGCCAGCCGGAATTCGGGGCATGACCACTGGAAGGGCATCGACCACATTCTGATGGTGGTGCGCGACCCGAAGAGTGGCGAGCTGCAGGTCAGCCAGTCCAGCGGCACAAAGGGCGTCAATACCATGCCGTTGGACAAGTACCTGGCCGACAACCAGAGCGCCAAGTTGTTTGTGTCCGATCCGTTCGCCAAGGCGCGCGACCTGCTGCAGGACAAGCAACAGACACAGTCACAGAATCAGGACCATCAAACGCGCACATCGTTGCGACCGGGCGAGCAAGGTGCGGATGTAAAGGCAATGCAGCAGGCCCTGATCGAACTTGGGATGAAGGACAACAGTGGCAAGTTGCTGTCCGGCACCGGCTATTACGGCGACAAGACCAAGGAAGTGGTGGCAAACCTGCAGCGCGAGAAGGGCCTGAATCCAACCGGTATTGCCGACAAGGCCACGCTCGAAGCGCTGGGCAAGCAACAGGGCCAGACTCGGAATGGCGGCGAGGCCAAGCTCCCCGCTTCTGCCGCTGTCGAAGCGCAACGTCCGGTAGATCCTTTGGTCAAGCAGGCAATGGACCATCTTCAGAAGCATGGGCCGAATGGCGGCTTCAATAGTCGCGACGAAATGCAGCGTGCCGCCGGCCAAATCGCATACGAAGCCAAGGTCAGTGGGATGTCGCGTATCGACGAGTTGGTGCCTAGCACCAATGGCAAGGGATTGATCGCGGTGGAGCGCAATCCCAACAACCCGCTCGATGTGAATCGTGCCTATGTGGACAAGCAGCAGGCCGCATTGGTGCCGCTGGAGCAGAGCCAGCAACAGCTCACAGCGGAGACGCAGCGGCAGAGTCAGGAGGATCAGCAGCGCACGCAGACCACCCACACGCAGTCGGGTCCTGCGCGCTAGGTACGTCTAGTCAGGTTGCGAGTCCGTGAGATAGCGATCGCCAGCCGGCATTGGACCGGGCTGGCGATCACGCAGGAGGTTGAATCTCGCGTGGACGTGCTGATGGCTGGTGCAGCAATCCTGTATGTCGGTCCCGAGCCGTTGTTCGTAAAGCAAGCCATACGCTCTGCTTGTTCGAGCGCTTCTTTGCAGGCACCTTGCCTGTCGTGGCTTATGCTTGGCGCATGACGCAAGCACGATCCCCCGTAGACCTCATATCGCACCACCTCGCATGCACCCTGCAGCGCATCAGATGGCGGGTACCCGCGCTGCTGCTCCTCTGCGCAGTCCCCAACGTGCAAGCGGCTCCCATCCTCTCGCCGGCAACGACCGCCGCACAAGCCGGTCTGGTCAATGTGCAGGACCTCGCGCCGGAAATCGTGGTGGACATGCGTTATGCGGGCAGCAACAACTTCACCGGGCGCGTGGTGCCGGGGTATCTGGCGCCCACCTGCTATTTGCTGCGTCCGGCCGCGCAGGCCCTGGCGCGGGTGGCGCGGTCGCTCAAGCCCCAGGGCTATCGACTGCAGGTGTTCGATTGCTACCGGCCGGTGCGGGCAGTGCAGGCATTCGTGGCCTGGGCTGCGGATCTGCAGGACCAGTCGACCAAGGCGCAGCACTACCCGCGCGTGGACAAACGCGCGCTGCTGGGGGACTACATCGCCGAGACCTCCGGGCATAGCCGCGGCGCAACGCTGGACCTGGGGCTGCTGGACTGCCGGCACGGCCCATGCCAGCCGGTGGAGATGGGCACCGAGTTCGATTTCTTCGATGCGCGTGCGCATACCGATGCGCGCGACATCAGCCCGGTACAGCGTGCCCACCGCCAGCAGTTGTTGCATGCGATGGCGGCGGAGGGATTTGCCAACTATCCGATGGAGTGGTGGCACTTCACGTTCCGCCCCGAGCCGATGCCGGAGACCGCGTTCGATGTGCCGGTCAACTGAATGACGCGCCGCAGGCGGTGACGCGGCACCGCACTATCCGTGTTGTCCATCACTCCAAGCCGCTGCAAGGAATTGCCATGTCCGACCCGGAACGCTTTGTCGATATCGCCTGCCCGTATTGCGGGGAGTGGATCACCCTGACGCTGGATCTGACCGGCGGCGACCAGCATTACATCGAAGATTGCCAGGTGTGCTGCAAGCCGATCTCGGTCAGCGTGCAATGGGACGAAGAAGGCGAAGCGCAGGTGCGTGCGCGCGGGCAGGACGATGCGTGAGCACGGCGTGTCGCGGGATCGGGCAGCTGGATCACCCGGCCCAGCCTCGTTCGCATCACCGCTCGCGCCTGCGGCTCTGGCCGGGATCCATCCCCCGCAACCGCTAGACTGATGCGCCTGCTGCCTGGATCGTCACGATGAATCTGCCCCTGCACTTCGGTCTGCTCGGTTCACTGGAGGCTGGCCTGATCGCGTTGGTGCTGGGCGTGCTGGTCTTCGCAGCGGTCGAGCACCTCGGCCGGCGTCTGCACTTCAGCCACGGGCACACGCTGGGCATTGCCTGTCTGCTCGCGGTCGCCATCGGCGGCGGCTACGACATCTGGAATCTCGTCTATACCAGCATCGTGCGGCTGGAGTCGCCGCTCTACGCGCGTCTGGCACTGGCCAGGATCCACGATCCGAATGAATTGGGATCGCGCGTGGTGCTGGAAGTGGCCGGGGCGATCGCGGGCGTCGTGGTGGGTTGGAAACTGTTCAGCTCCGGCAGCTGGGACGACGAGGCGCCGACTACGTAAAACCACGCGCTGAAATGCGGCGTGGTTCGCATATTTCCATGCATTGAATGCGGTGCTTCTGTTTGGCTCACCGATGTCTAACAGACGGCTAGACGCAAACATTCGGCGGGTGGTTAAGAGGATGTTTTGCAGGAAATTGCGGCGGGTTTTACGTTCATTCGGGCTGGGTAAGGTGGGGCCATGTGCGGCGACACCGCGCATTCCCAAGCCAAGGAGACCACCCAATGAAGAATCGCAACCGCACCTCGCTGCTCGCCGCCACCGCCGCTCTTGCCGCCGCCCTGGCGCTGCCGGCCATGGCGCAGAGTACGCAGCAGGATGCCGCCGCGACGTCGGCCCAGTCGGGAAGTTCTGCCACCACTGCAGCGCAGCCTGCGCAATCCGGCGGCGGCCAGACCTGGGCGAGTGTCGACACCGACAGCGACGGCGCCATCAGTACGCAAGAGGCCCAGGTCAACGCCGGGCTTGCGCAGATCTTCAATGACGCCGATTCGGACAAGAACGGCAAACTGACCCCAGATGAATACAAGGCCTTTGTCGTCAAGCAGCAGGGCGGCGCCGCGGCAAGCGGGTCGCAAGGCAACTGAGGGCAACTGAGGGAGGAGTACGCAACGCAGTGAGTTCGTTTGCTGACAGTTCTTTCGATATCAGGAGGCAGCTTCCGCAGTCGCAGTTGTTTGAACAGCGGTTCGATCCGAAGCATCGCTGTCAGATGCCCGGCTCGAGCAGGTACGTAAGCAAATAACAGCATGACCAGGTAACAGGATGGACACGCGGGAGCGATCTGCCAGGGTCGCTCCCGTTTTCTTTACGTGCGCCGCGCTACATTCGCCGGCCCCGTCTCCTTGGCACATGCCCATGCTGCCGCGCATTGCCGTGCTAATCGGCCTGTCGAACCCACTGGGGGCCCTGGCGGCGCCGCCAGAGTTGCCGCCCGCCAACCCGCCACGTGCGGGGTCTTCCAGCGCAGGACCGGCAGCACCGGTAATGGCGCCGTTGCCGATCGACCCACCGTCGCCTGCCACCACGCCCTTGCTACCGGCCGACGCTGCCGCGCCATCGGCTGCCAAGGGTGGGGCAGAGGCCGCGCTGGTGCCACAAGCCGGCACGCTGGCGCCACGCACCTTCCGCAGCCTGGACAGCGATGCCGATGGTGCATTGACCCCGGCCGAAGCAGGCGCCGACCCCGTCCTGCGCGAGAATTTCGCCGGCTTCGACAGCAATGGCGATGGGCGCCTGTCGCGCGACGAATTTGCCAGCTACCAGCCCGGCCCGGGCGATGCCGCAGGGGATTGATCGCAGCAGCGCTCCAGTGCGCTGCTAAACTGTCGCGATGAGCTCTCTTGCACAGCGCGACGGCCAGGCGATCCAACTGGTCGGCTTCGACGGCGACGATACCCTCTGGAAAAGCGAGGACTATTACCGCACTGCCGAGGCGGATTTCGAAGCGATCCTGGCTGCGTATCTGGATCTGGGCGACAGCCGCATGCAGCAGCATCTGCTGGCGGTGGAACGGCGCAATCTCAAGGTGTTCGGCTACGGCGCCAAGGGCATGACGCTGTCGATGATCGAGACAGCGATCGAACTGACGCAGGCGCGCATCAACGCACGCGACATCCAGCGCATCGTCGAAATCGGCCGGGCCACGCTGCAGCACCCGGTGGAGGTGATTGCCGGCGTGCGCGAGGCGGTCAGCGCGATCGCCGCCGACTATGCGGTGGTGCTGATCACCAAGGGCGACCTGTTCCATCAGGAGCAGAAGATCGAACAATCCGGTCTGGCCGATCTGTTTCCGCGCGTGGAGGTGGTGTCCGAAAAGGATCCCCACACCTATGCGCGCGTGCTGGCCGAGTTCGACCTGCCGGCGCAGCGCTTTGTGATGATCGGCAATTCCTTGCGCTCGGACGTGGAGCCGGTGCTGGCCATCGGCGGCTGGGGGATCTACACCCCGTACGCGGTGACCTGGGCGCACGAGCAGGAGCACGGGGTGGCCGCCGACGAACCGCGCATGCGCGAAGTGCCCGACGCCGCCGGCTGGCCGGCGGCAGTGCATGGCCTGGATGCACTGGCCAGGCAGCACGCGCTAAGCTGAGCACCGCGGCACGCGTCTGCGGGCATGGGGAGCGGCCGCGGCCGCTTGGGATACCTGCTCCGTGTCGACTCGCCTTAGGTCATCGCACCGCCGTGATAGTGGCTGGATTTTCCACCTCGGCTGCAGGAGCCAGGGGCGGGCGTGACCGAGGCGCCGGTTTGCAGATGCTATGAATCAACATGCGGGCGTATCGCAGTGCCCGCCAACAGGACGTTCCGGCCACCAGGCGTGCGTGGCCGACCTTGGAGGGATTGCCCATGAACATGTTGTCCGTCATCCATCATGCAGTGCTGGCCGTTGCGCTGGGGCTGCTTGTGGGCGCCACGCCGCTTGCGGCGGCCGAGCTGGAAGAAGAAATCATCAACCCGAGCGAGGTGATCTTTCGCGACGGGCAGCCGTACTACGACGATGCGGGCGACTATGTGCGTCTTCGCACGCGCAAGGTGGGTGGGGAGACCGTGTATTTCCGCACCGTCCGCTTCGACCGAGAGCAAGGCTATGTGGATGCGCACGGCCAGAGCATCGCGACATTGCAGTCCCGCCCGACTGCGGGCGATCGCGGTTCTGCGTTTTCGGCCGATCGATATTCCGATGCACGATACGGCGGTGCCTATAGCGGTTATGGCTATGGCCGTGAGCTACGGTTTGGTGCATCGCGCAACCGTCCGTATGGGCAGATCTACTACGGCAACGGCCTGTACGGGCCGGACCCGTACAGCAGCCCGCACAACCGCGATGCGCGTCAGCGTTACATCGGTCCCGGTTACGTGGGCTCCTGCGACCTGAGCGGCTGCCGCGAAGTGCATTCCATCGGCTTTTACGATCTGCGCTGACACGCGTGTGGCCTGACACCGGCGCGTGCATGCGGCATCATCGGGGCATGCCTGCCTTCCGCTCACCTCGGTTGCGATCGCTGCCACTGCTGGCTGCCCTTCTGGCTCCGGCGCTGGCAATGGCACAGGGCGTACCGGCGCCGGCTGCCGGCATCCCGGCGCAAGAGGCTGCGCCGGCGGTGATGCCCGGCACCGGCGATGCGTGGGTGGACCAGCATCTTGCCGATATGGGCAGCTATGCGCAGCGCTATCCCGACAGTTTCATCGATGAGGTTGCCCGCTATACCGAGACCCCGCGCGGCTATGTGCAGGCGCTGTTGCAGGTGCATGGCTGGCATGCCGGCGACATCTACTTCGCCTGCGCGTGGGCGCACACGGTGCAGCTGTCGTGCCGCGAAAGCGTGCGCGCCTACACGCGCGACCATCATGACGGCTGGGAGGGTGTGATCACGCGGCTGTCGGTGGCACCGGATAACGCGCATCTGCGCGCGCTGCGGCATGCCATCGTCGCCAGCTACGACCGCTGGGAACGGCCGATCACCCTGGACGCACTGCTGCGTCGCCAGCTCGGCGATCATGCGCAACGGCTGGAGGCTGCGCGCGAGGCCAGCGAGGCGGCCGACGCCGCAGCGCAGGCGGGGTTGTAACGCGGCGCAAGGCGCTTCGCCGGAGGCGGGCGTGCTACGGCCGCGGCTGTCTGCGCGGCAACGCGCGGACGCGATGCTGCCGTGCAGCTGGTCGCCGTGGGGCGCGGTCGGCGAGAATGCGGCAACGCCGGCGTTGGCCGGCACTGCCAAGACCAGCCCATGCGCGATACCGTGTTTGTCTCCCCCGATCACATCCGCAGCCTGTTCGCGCAGGCGATGTCGGACATGTATCGCGCCGAGGTGCCGTTGTACGGCGACCTGATGGCGCTGGTGGCGCAGGTCAACGCCGACACCCTGAGCGCCGATCCGGCCCTGGCCGCGCGCCTGCAGCGCAATGACGAGCGTGCACGCCTGGATCTGGAACGGCATGGCGCCATCCGGGTCGGCACGGCGCAGGAACTGGCCACGCTGCGGCGGCTGTTTGCGGTGATGGGCATGCATCCGGTGGGGTATTACGATTTGTCGGTAGCGGGCGTGCCGGTGCATTCCACCGCGTTCCGCCCGATCGACGAGGCGGCGCTGTCGGCCAATCCATTCCGCGTGTTCACCTCCTTGCTGCGGCTGGAATTGATCGAAGACGCCGCACTGCGTGCGCAGGCGGCGCAAATCCTGGAGCAGCGGCAGATCTTCACTGCCGCAGCGCTGGAGCTGATCGAACAGCATGAGCGTCATGGTGGACTGGAAGCGGCGCAGGCGCAGCAGTTCGTGGCCGAAGCGCTGGAAACCTTCCGCTGGCATGGCGATGCCACGGTCTCGCTGCCGACCTACCGCGCGTTGAGCCAGGCGCACAAGCTGATCGCCGACGTGGTGAGTTTCCACGGCCCGCATATCAATCACCTGACGCCGCGCACGCTGGATATCGATGCGGCGCAGGCGCAGATGCAGCGCGCCGGTATCGATGCCAAGGCGGTGATCGAGGGGCCGCCGCGTCGGCGTGTGCCGATCCTGCTGCGCCAGACCAGCTTCAAGGCCCTGGAGGAGCCGGTGCGCTTTGTCGGCGACAGTGGGCAGGCCGAGCACGGCACGCATACCGCACGCTTCGGCGAGATCGAACAGCGCGGACTCGCACTGACCCCCAAGGGCCGCGCGCTGTACGACGCGCTCTTGGCGCAGGCCCGCGACAGCGATGGCGCGGGCAGCACCGGCGCCGATTACGCCACGCGCCTGCAGACCGCGTTCGTGGCGTTTCCCGACGACGAAGCCGTGCTGCGTCAGGAAGGCCTGGGCTACTTCCGCTACGCGCTGACCGAGGCCGGACGTGCCGACCCTGCGCAAGTGGCGGCACTGCCGGCAGAAACCGCGATTGCGCTCGGTCTGCTCAGTGCCGATCCGATCATCTATGAAGACTTCCTGCCGGTGAGTGCGGCCGGCATCTTCCAGTCCAATCTCGGTGGCGCCGAGCAACGCGCCTACGCCGCCCATTCGAGCAAGCGCAGCTTCGAACAGGCGCTGGGCGCGCAGGTAAACGATGAGTGCGCGTTGTACGCACAGCTGGAACGGGCGTCGCTGCAGGCGTTGCTGGTGTAGCGGTCCCGCTGCGGCGCGTGCGTGTGCAGGCCTGCGATCTGCCGGCCCTGTCGCGCGTGGCGTGGCGTGGCGTGATCGCGCGGTGCACATTGCAAGGATGTGCGCCGCTGCGGACTCGGATGGCGCACTCCCGACGTCAGGCCAGGAAAGCAGATGAGATTCCGCTCAGCAGCGGCGTCTGGACGCGGTCAGGTGGGCTCAGGCCAAAAGCTTGGTGAGTCGAGGGCGCGATGCCCTCACCACTTGCGGAACACGCCGCAAGTACGTCTATGTAGGCGCGGTGGCGGCATTCATGCCGCCACACGGTCCCGCAAGCGGCGAGGGCACCGCACCAGGACGTCGGTCGGTTGTCGGGTCAAAAAAAGCCATCGCCACGCCTGCTCTGGGAACGCTGAGACGGTTGCCGTTGACGTGTTGAAACCTCGCGTCTGCTCTGCCCGTCTTGGGAGGCTGAGTGGGCGCGCCGTTACCGAACAATGCGCGTCATGCATTGCTTGCACCATGCGCACCGACCATCTCAATGGGTCCTTGCCCGCCCACCGTCGCGGGACCTTACGCGGCATGGATGCCGCGTAAGAGCCTACAGGGATGTACTTGCGGCGTGTCCTGCGATGGTGGGCGGGCAAGGGCCCCGCAGCCAATCCACAGATCAGCCACTCTAGGACTGATCCATCAGTACTGCCCAATCACACCAAGACATCCAAAAATTCGGCTCTTAGCATCGTTTGAGTTCAGTCAACGCCGAGCACGTCGAGGGCGAGGTGTCCTCAGCACTTGCGGGACACGCCGCAAGTACGTCCATGTAGGCGCGGTGGCGGCATCCATGCCGCCACACGGTCCCGCAAGCGGCGAGGGCATCGCACCTGCCAACGTGGTCGTGTACCGATGGGAACCAGAAAGCCTGCGCCATCCATATGGCGGTGAGCTTAGTAAAAAAACAGCCCGATCTGTTACCCAAACAAAGACCGCACGCGTCTGGCGGGGTGCGGTCTTTTGAGCAGGCTCAGTGCGCCGAGGTTGCCGGGCGCCGTGGTGCCGCGCGCTCGGCCCGACGTGCACGCGCGCGTGCGCGACGCGCCTTCCAGCGTTCGCTCAGGCAGGAGAAGATCACGTACAGCGCCGGGGTGCTGAGCAGGGTCAGGCCCTGCGAGAAGATCAGCCCGCCGATCATCGCGATGCCCAGCGGGCGGCGCAGTTCCGAGCCTTCGCCCAGGCCTACCGCCAGCGGGACTGCGGCCAGGATCGCCACCATCGTGGTCATCATGATCGGGCGGAAGCGCACGATCGAGGCTTCGCGCGCAGCCGCGCGCGCATCCATGCCGTGCACGCGCTGCGCCACCAGCGCGAAGTCGATCATCATGATCGCGTTCTTCTTGACGATGCCGATCAGCAGCACCAACGCGATCATCGAGATCACCGACAACTCCGTGTTGGTGAGGAACAACGCCAGCAGCGCGCCGACGCCGGCGGCCGGCAGCGTGGACAGGATGGTCACCGGGTGGATCAGGCTCTCGTACAGCATGCCCAGCACGATGTAGACGGTGAGCACCGCGGCCAGCAGCAACACGCCCATCGAGTTGGGGCTGAGCTGCACGTTGAAGCTGTCGTCGCCGCTGAGGCGGATGCCGTCGGGCATGCGCAAGCCCTCCACGGTGGACTTGATGATCAGGTCCGCCTCGCCGGTGCTCACGCCCGGTGCGAGGTTGTAGCTCAGATCCATCGTGGTGTACTGGTTTTCGTGGACGATCTGCGGCGGCGCCAGCCCGGGCACCTGGGTGGCGACGGAGGTGATCGGCACCATCAGGCCGGCGCGGTTGGGCACGAACACCTGATCCAGCGCCTTGGGCGTTGCCGTCTGCGAGGGCAGTGCGTTGACCACCACGCTGTACTGGTTGAGATCCGAATAGATGGTGGAAATGGAGCGCTGGCCGAACGCGCCATACAGCGCGCCATCGATGGCACCGACCGAAATGCCCAGGCGCGCGGCCTTGGCGCGGTCGATCACGATGTTCTGGCGCAGGCCCGAGGTATCCACGTCGGTGCCGACATCGCGCAGGCGCGGATTCTTCTTCAACGCGGCCTGCAGTTTGGGCAACCATTCCTGCAGCTGGGCCAGGTCGTTGCCTTGCAGCGAGACACGGTACTGCGCGCCCTGGCTGGTGCCGCCACCGCCGTCGCTGGGCAGGTCCTGGATCGCGCGCAGACGCAGATCCAGATCCGGGTAACGGTCGGCCTTGGCGCTCAGGCGCGCGACCACTTGCGCGGTGGTCTCGCGGCGGCCTTCGTCGCGCTTCTTCAATTCGATGTTGAACGACGCACTGGAACCCTGGCGACCGGAACCCAGCCGTGCACCGACGGTCTTCACCGCCGGGTCGGCCATCAACATGTCGGTGATGCGGCGCTGGCGGCTGACCATGTCGGCAAACGACACCGTCGCGCTGGAATTGGCGCGGCCCCAGATCAGGCCGGTGTCCTGCGCCGGGAACGAGCCCTTCTTGACCGCACCGCCGAGGAAGACGGTGGCGGCGATCAGCAGCAGCGGCGTCAGCGACAGCAGCAAGGCGTGCCGCAGCGAGAAATCCAGCGCCACCGTGTACACCGCGAGCATGCGCTCGTGCATGCGGTCAAGCCAGGCGCCGAAACGGCTAGGTTTTTCCGGTTCGGTGTGCGCGGACAGAAAGCGGCTGCACAGCGCCGGCGTCAAGGTCAGCGACACCAGCATCGACACCACGATCGCCGCCACCAGGGTCACGGTGAACTCGCGGAAGAACGCGCCGATCATGCCGCTGGCAAACAGCATCGGAATGAACACCGCCACCAGCGAGGCAGTGATCGACACGATGGTGAAGCCGATCTCGCGCGCACCGGCCAATGCGGCATCCAGGCGCGGCATGCCTTCGTCCAGATGCCGCATGATGTTTTCGATCACCACGATCGCATCGTCGACCACAAAGCCAATGGCGATCACCAGCGCCAGCAGGCTGAGGTTGTTCAAGGTGAAGCCCAGCACGTACATCACCAGCGCCGAGCCGGCCAGCGACAGCGGCACGGTGACCGCCGCGATCAGCGTCGGCGCCAGGCGGCGCAGGAACAGTGCCATGGTCAGGATCACCATCACCAGGCTGATCATCAGCGTGGCCTGCACCTCGTGCAGCGAGGCGCGGATGGTCGGGGTGCGGTCGAAGTAGGGCGTCAGCGTGGTGCCGGGCTGCAGGTAGGCGCGCAGCTCCGGAATCTGCGCCTTTACCTGGTCCACGGTTTCGACGATGTTGGCGCCGGCGCGGGTGAAGGCATACATCACCACCGCCGGCTTGCCGTCGAACCAGGCCGCCTGGTAGGCGTCCTGCTGGCCGTCGTAGACGGTGGCCACATCGCCCAGCCGCACGATGCGCCCGTTGGACTGGGTGGAGATTGCCAGCTGCGCGAAGTCGGCGGCCTTGGACACCGAATCGTTGGCCACGATCGCCATGGTGGTGTTGCCGTCGGACAGAAACCCGGTCGGCGAGGTGACGTTGGCCGCGCGCACCGCGTTGCGCAGGTCGTCCGGGGTCAGGCCCAGCGCGTTGAGCGCACGCAGGTCCACGTCCACGCGGACCGCCGGCGTGGAGGCGCCTGCGATGTCGACCGAACTGATGCCGGTGATCTGGCGCAGCCGTTGCGCCAGCAGCGAGTCGGCAACGTTGTAGAGCTCATCGGCCGATTGCGTGTCCGAGGTCAGCGCGATGGCGATGACCGGGTCGTCGTTCGGATTGGCTTTCGAATAGATCGGCGTGCCGAGCCCGGACGGCAGGTCCGACTGCGAGGAGTTGATCGCGGTCTGCACGTCCTGCGCGGCCGAATCGATGTTGCGATTGCTCTGGAACACCAGCACCACCAGGCTGCTGCTCTCCGAACTGGAGGAGCGCATGCGGTCGATGCCGGGCAACTGGCCCAGATGGCGTTCCAGTGGCGCGGTGACGGTGGAGGCCATGGTGCTGGCATCGGCGCCGGACTGCGTGGCGTGCACGAAGATCACCGGAATCTGGATGTTCGGCAACGCCGCCACGCCCAGCCGCAGGTAGCACATCAATCCGATCACGAACAAACCGATCGCCAGCAGCGCGGTGCCGATCGGGCGCTTGATGAAGGGCGCGGAGATGTTCATGGCCGTGGTGCCGGGATTTGGGAATCGGGATTAGGGATTCGGGAAAGGCCAGAACCAAAGCCGAAACCAAAGCGACTGTCACGCGTGCGTGCGAGCGGGCGATGCCGCGGGCCAGCGGATCGGTCAGCGATACCGCTACCGGTCCTCATGCCGGGCGCTCCGGGCTTGGAGCCGCAGCTGCATCGCCATGACGTGCAGCACGGCGCGCGCGCCAGTCGCGCAGCCGCTCGCCGGCACGTTCCATGTACAGGTAGATCACCGGCGTGGTGTACAGCGTCACCAGCTGCGACAGCAGCAGGCCACCGACGATGGCGATGCCGAGCGGACGGCGCAGTTCCGAGCCGATGCCGGTGCCCAGGGCCAGCGGCAGCGCGCCCAGCATCGCCGCGGCGGTGGTCATCATGATCGGGCGGAAGCGCAGCAGGCAGGCGCGGCGGATCGCCTCGTGCGCGTTGGCGCCTTCGCGGCGGGCGTCGATGGCGAAGTCGATCATCATGATCGCGTTCTTCTTGACGATGCCGATCAGCAGCACGATGCCGACGATGCCGTCCACCGACAGGCTCAACCCGCACAGCATCAGTGCCAGCAGCGCGCCGACGCCGGCCGGCGGCAGCGTGGAGATGATCGTCAGCGGATGGATGTAGCTCTCGTACAGCACGCCCAGCACGATGTAGATCACCACGATCGAGGCCAGCAGCAGCCAGACGATATCGGTCTGGCTGCCGGTGAATTCGGCCGCCTTGCCGACGAACTGCGCGTGCACCTGGGTCGGGATCTTCAGGTCCTGGCGCGCCTGCTCGATCGCCGCCACTGCCTGCGACAACGAATGCCCCGGTGCCAGATTGAACGAGATGGTGACCGCCGGCAGCTGCTGCTGGTGGCTGACCACCAGCGGCGTGTTGGTGACCTTGGCCTCGGCCAGTGCGGCCAGCGGAATGATGCTGCCGGCACCGACCACGATGCCGGTGTTCTGCGCGCCCACGCCGGTGGCGGTGGACGAATTGGACGAGGTCAGCTGGCCGAAGCTGGTCGCATTGGTGCCGGTCAGCGCGCCGCTGCCGTTGCTGGCCACCGCCAGCTGGTTCATCAATGCGGTGCTGCTGCGGAACTCCGGCGCCACCTCCAGCACCACCCGGTACTGATTGAGCTCGGTGAAGATGGTGGAGATCTGGCGTTGGCCGAAGGCGTCGTACAGCGTGTCGTCGATGGTCTGCATCGGCACGCCGAGCATGCTGGCCTTGTCGCGGTCGATGCTCAGTTCCAGCGCACGGCCCTGGTTGGCCAGGTTGTTGTCCACGTCGGCCAGCTCGGGCAGCTTGCGCATCGCCTCGGTCATGCGCCCGGCCCAGATGGCCAGCTCGCTGCTGTCCACGTCCGATATCGAATACTGGTATTCGGTGGCGGCCACGCGGGTGTCCAGGGTGACGTCCTGCACCGGCTTGAGGAACAGCGCCACGCCCGGAATGCCGGCCACCGCCTTCTGCAGGCGCGGCAGCACCTCGTCCAGGCCCTCGCGGTCGCCGCGCGTCTTCAGCACGATTGCCAGCTGGCCCTGGTTGATGGTGGGGTTCATGGTGCCGGCGCCGATGAAGGCGGCCACGCCGGTCACCGCCGGGTCCTTCTGCAGCGCCGCGGCCACCGCCTGGGTGCGCTGCTCCATCTGCGGGAACGCCACGTTCTGGTCGGCCTGCACCACCCCGGTGATCAGGCCGGTGTCCTGCTCGGGCAGCAAACCCTTGGGGATCGCCACGTACAGCACCACGGTCAGCGCCACTGCGCCGATCGCCACCGCCAGGGTCAGCGGCTGGTGCGCCAGCACCCAGTCCAGGCTGCGTTCGTAGGCGCCCACGGTGCGCGTCCACAGGTTGGTCTTGCCGGCGGCGGCGGCGCGTTCGTGCGCGTCCTCGCCTTCGGGCAGGGCGTCGGGCTTGAGCAGGTAGGCGCACATCATCGGCGTCAGCGTCAGCGACACCAGCATCGAGATCACCACCGCAATCGACAGCACCCACGCAAACTCATGGAACAGGCGCCCGGTCACGCCCGGCATCAGCAGCAGCGGCAGGAACACCGCCACCAGCGACACGGTCAGCGACAGCACGGTGAAGCCGATCTGCCTGGCGCCTTCTTCGGCCGCTTCCCGCCCGCTCTTGCCCTGTTCGATGTAGCGCACGATGTTCTCGATCATCACGATCGCATCGTCGACCACGAAACCGGTCGCCACCACCAGCGCCATCAGCGACAGGTTGTCCAGCGACATGCCGGCAAACGCCATCACCCCGAAGGTGCCGGCCAGCGACAGCGGCACTGCCACCGAGGGGATGATGGTGGCCCACAGCCGGCGCAGGAACACGAAGATCACCCCCACCACCAGCGCGATGGTCAGCACCAGGGTGAACTTCACCTCGTGCACCGAGGCGCGGATGGTTTCGGTGCGGTCGGAGAACACCTCCAGGTGGACGTCGGCCGGCAGCACCGACTGCAGCTGCGGCAGGATGCCGCGGATCTGCTCCACCGTCTGCACGATGTTGGCGCCGGGCTGGCGGCGGATTTCCAGCAGCACCGCCGGCTTGCCGTCGGCCCAGGCGGCGAGCTGGTCGTTCTCCACCCCGTCGACCACGTTGGCCACATCGGCCAGCCGCACCGGGCGGCCGTTGCTGTAGCTGATGATGGTTTCGCGGTATTGCGCCGCGTCGGTGAGCTGGTCGTTGGTGCCGATGCTGTAGGACTGGGTCTTGCCGTTGAGCGACCCCTTCGGCGCGCTGACATTGGTCTGGGTCAGCGCGCTGCGCAGCGACTCCATGGTCAGGCCCATGTTCGACAGCTGCGCCGGATTGACCTGGATGCGCACCGCCGGGCGCACGTTGCCGGCGATCGACACCAGCCCCACGCCCGGCACCTGCGACAGGCGCTGGGCCAGGATCGCATCGGCATAGCGGTTGACCTCGCGCAGCGGCAGCGAGTCGGAGGTGAGCTTGAGGGTCAGGATCGCCGCGTCGGCCGGATTGACCCGGTTGTAGACCGGTTGATACGGCAATGACGAGGGCAGGGTGGCCTGACGGATCGCCGCCTGCACATCCTGCGCGGCGATGTCGATGTCGCGGTCCATCGAAAACTGCAGGATGATCGTGGACAGGCCTGCCGACGAATCGGAGGTCATCATCTGCAGCCCGGAGATCTGCCCGAACTGGCGCTCCAGCGGCGTGGTCACCAGCGAGGCCATGGTGGTCGCGTTGGCGCCGGGATACTGGGTGGTGACCACCAGGCTGGGTGCATCGATTTCCGGCAGCGCCGAGACCGGCAATTGCCGGTAGCCCAGGATGCCCAGCAGCAGGATGCCCGCCATCAACAACGAGGTGGCGATGGGACGGCGGATGAAGATGGTCGAAAAGCCCACGGGGGGTGTCCTTGCTGAAGACGTCAATCGATGCCGGCGCGTATGGCGCCGATGCGCACCGGTGACGGAAGTCCCGTCGCCGGTGCGCGCGAGTTAGCGCGGACCGCCGCCGCCGCGTCGGCCACCGGCGCCGCCACGGCTCTTGTCCTGCGCGGCCTTGAGTTCGGCCTCGGTCGGCTCCGGCGGGGTTTCGCCCGGCTTGAGCGCGCTGACCTTGCTGCCCGGCTTGAGCCGGAACTGGCCTTCGGTGACTACCCGCTCGCCCGGCTTGAGCCCCTTGGTGACCTGCACATGGCTGTCGTCCACTTCCACGCCCTGCACCACGGTGCGCATCTGCGCGGTGTTGTCGCTGCCGACCACGTAGACGTAATCGCCGTCCGGGCCGCGCTGCACGGCCTGGGTCGGCACCACGGTGCCGCCGGAGATGGTGCGCAGCTGCAGGCGCACGTTGACGAACTGGCCCGGCCACAACGCGTTGTCGGTGTTGGCGAAGATCGCACGCGCACCGAAGGTGCCGCTGTCGGCGGCGATGCGGTTGTCGATCACCTCCAGCTTGCCGTCGCCGCTGATCACGTGCGCATCGCCGCGATCCAGCGCCGCCACGTCCAGCGGGGCAGCCGCCTGGCCGCTGCGCACCGCCTGCAACTCGCGCTCGGGCAGGTTGAAGGACACGTAGATCGGGCGGATCTGGGTCAGGGTGACGATGGTGGAGCTGGCGCTGACGATATTGCCCACGTCCACGCCGCGGATGCCGGCAATCCCGTCGATCGGCGCGGTCACGCGGGTGAACTGCAATTGCACCTGCGCCGAGCGCATCTGCGCATCGTTGGCCGCCACCGCCGCCTCGTACTGCGCCACCTGGTTACGCTGGGTATCCAGGTCTGTGCGCGAGACGTACTGCTTGTAGGCCGGGTCGTTGGAGCGCTGGTAGTTCACCCGCGAGGTCGCCAGCAGCGCCTGGTTCTGGCGCTTGGCCGCCAGTGCCTGGTCGTAGCTGGCCTGCAGGGTGCGCGGGTCGATCTGCGCCAGCAGCTCGCCCTTCTTCACTTCCTGGCCTTCCTTGAAGTTGAGGCTCATCAGCTGGCCGCCGACCTGCGGGCTGACCGTGACCGTATTGAGCGCGGTCACCGTGCCCAGCGCGCTGGCGTAGACCGGCACATCCTGGGTGGTGGCGGCCACGACCGTGACCGGCACCGGGCCGCTGTTCTCGGTGCCATTGCCGTCCGGCGCGTCCGCCCGCTTGCCGTGGTTGCCCCCGCCGAACATCCGCATGGCGACGAACACCACGACGAGCACCGCTACGACCAGCAGTGTGATCTTCCAAAAACGCGACATGCGACAACTCCTGATGGCGGGCCGGGCGCTGGTGCGACCGTGGGGCGGCTGTGCGCAGCATATCGTTGCGGTCAGGCAATTGAGCGTTACTGAAGTAACGGCTCGCCGGGCGAAACGACCGCAGCGTTCACGGATGCAGTGCAGCGGCAACGCGCCAGGGCCGATGCGGTTGACCGCAGGACTGAATCGAGCCCCACTGCCGCCCGCCGGGCACGCGCCTGCACTACATTAAGCAACCATCTTCAGAGGATTGCCGATGCGCCACTCCCGCCTGCTGACCAGCGCCTTGCTGCTGGCCCTGCCCACCCTGGCCGCCGCCCAGGCTGCGCCCCGGCCCGAGGTGCAGGCCGCCGCCGCACCGTTGCAGACCAAGCTGGTGCAGTGGCGCCGCGACTTCCATCAGCACCCGGAACTGTCCAACCGCGAGGAGCGCACCGCCGCCACCGTGGCCGCGCAGCTGCGCAAGCTCGGCCTCAAGCCGCGCACCGGCATCGCCCATCACGGCGTGGTGGCCATCATCAAGGGCGGCAAGCCGGGTCCGAAGATCGCCTTGCGTGCCGACATGGATGCCTTGCCGGTCAAGGAGCAGACCGGCCTGCCGTTCGCCTCCAAGGCCACCGCCGAGTACCGCGGCGAGCAGGTCGGGGTGATGCACGCCTGCGGCCACGACGCCCACACCGCGATCCTGCTCGGGGTGGCCGAGGCGCTGGTCGGCATGCGCGAGCAGCTGCCGGGCGACGTGATGCTGATCTTCCAGCCCTCCGAGGAAGGCGCGCCGGGCAACGAGGAGGGTGGCGCGTCGCTGATGCTCAAGGAAGGCCTGTTTGCCGACTTCAAGCCACAGGCGGTGTTCGGCCTGCATGTGTTCTCCAGCGTGCAGGCCGGCAAGATCGCCGTGCGCAGTGGCCCGCTGATGGCGGCCTCGGACCGCTTCGCGATCAAGATGATCGGCCGCCAGACGCATGGCTCGGCGCCGTGGAACGGCATCGACCCGATCGTGGCCAGTGCCGACATGATCGGCGCTGCGCAGACCGTGGTCAGCCGCCGCGCCAACCTGTCCAAGCAGCCGGCGGTGCTGAGCTTTGGCGCGATCAAGGGCGGCATCCGCTACAACATCATCCCCGACGACGTGGACATGGTCGGCACCATCCGCACCTTCGACGAAGGTATGCGCCAGCAGATCTTCGCCGATCTCAAGACGGTGGCCGAGCACACCGCCGCCGCCCACGGCGCCACCGTCCAGGCGCAGGTACCGGACCAGCCCGGCAATCCGGCCACCGTCAACGACCCGGCGCTGACTGCGAAGATGCTGCCCAGCCTGCAGGCCGTGGTCGGCGCCGACAATGTCTACGAACCGCCGTTGCAGATGGGCGCGGAAGATTTCTCGTTCTACGCCCAGCAGGTGCCGTCGATGTTCTTCTTCGTCGGCTCCACCGCCAAGGGCATCGACCCGGCGACCGCGCCCAGCAACCATTCGCCGCAGTTCCTGCTCGACGAATCGTCGCTGGATGTGGGCTTGCGGGCGCTGTTGCAGGTGTCGCTGGATTACCTGCATCAGGGGCAGGCGGGCTGAATCGGGAGCGGGAATCGGGAATCGTGTGCAGTTGCACGGTTCCCGTTGACCGGTGGCGATCCATTGGTCGGCGGGCTGCTCGGAGCGGCCTGCTGCTGTCGCCAGCGCGCTCCCGCGTCTGCCATATACCTCACGGCCAGCCCGCCCGGCCTAAAATGGCACGATGAATACCCCAGAAGATTCCACCCTCGGCCGTGAGGTTGCCTACCCCAGCGGCTACGATCCGTCGCTGCTGTTTCCGATTCCGCGCGCGGCCGGGCGCGAGGCGATCGGCCTGCGCGGGGCTTTGCCCTTCATCGGGCGTGACCGCTGGCATGCCTATGAACTGAGCTGGCTCGATGCGCAGGGCAAGCCGTGCGTGGCCACTGCCACCTTGCACGTGCCCTGCGACTCGCCGTCATTGATCGAATCCAAGTCGCTCAAGCTGTATCTCAATTCGCTCAACGCCACCCGCTTCAATAGTGCCGAAGCGGTGCGCACGCGCATCGCCACCGACCTGTCCACGCGCGCCGGTGCCGACGTGGCGGTGGAATTCGGCCTGCCGCCGATCGATGCGGTCGGCGAGGGCGAATCGATCGACGCGCTGGACGTCAGCATCGACGACTATGGCCCGCCCAATGCCGCGTATCTGTCGGCGCACGCGCAACCGGTCGCCGAAGAAGTGCTGACCTCGGCCCTGCTCAAATCCAATTGCCCGGTCACCGGTCAACCGGATTGGGCCAGCGTCACGCTGCGCTACCGCGGCGCGCCGATCGACCGCGAAGGCCTGCTGCGCTATCTGGTGAGTTTCCGCGACCACGCCGAGTTTCATGAGCAATGCGTGGAGCGGATCTTCCATGACGTGCTGCTGCGCTGCGCGCCCGAGTGGCTGGTAGTCGAAGCGCGTTACACCCGTCGTGGCGGGCTGGACATCAACCCCTTGCGCAGCTCACCCAGCGTGCCGACACCGCTGTCGATCTTCCGCGACCTGCGCCAGTAATCGCCGCCATTGCAGGATCGCGCCAGCTTCACGGTGGCGCGATCCACGCTTAACAGCGCACCGCGCACCCTTCAGGCATCGTGATGCAAAGGGATTGCGGCAATGAATGTCGACAAGAAAGCAGATTTCTCCAACGTGACCTCCTCGGTCGACAGCACCGCGGAGGTTGCGCCTGCGGCGGATTTTTCCAACGTTCGCACCAGCGTGCAGAGCACCGCGCAGCTGGTTGGCGAATCGGTCACCGTACAGGCGGGCGACAGTCTGTCCAGCATTGCCAAGCGCCATTACGGCGACGGCAACCTGTGGCCGCGTATTTTCGAGGCCAACCGCGAAACGCTCAAGGATCCGGACAAGATCTTTCCTGGCCAGGTCCTGCAGTTGCCGCCGAAGGCCTAGGCGCACCGCACACCCACTTCTCGAATCCACTTTTCGAAACCCACTTTTAGCTTGATCTTCCGGAGATTGATCCATGCGTACCAAATCCGTTTCCAGCACCATCGCCATCGCGCTGGTCGGCGTGCTTGCCTTGTCGGGTTGCAGCAAGAAGGCCGACGACGACAGCGTGTCCAAGGATCCGACTTCCGGCGCCGCCACCGAAGCGATGCCGGGCCCGGCCGCAACACCGCCGGCAAGTGACCAGGCTGGCCAGAGCACCACGACCGGCGCCGCCAGCACCGACAGCGCCGCCACGGCTGGATCGGCAGTCGCGGTGTCCAGCGTGGTGGTCGGTACCGAGGCCGCTGCCGACAAGAGCGTGACACCGTCGGCCAGCATCGGGGCCAAGAGCACCATCATCGTGTCGATCAAGACCGACGGCAGCG
The DNA here is from genome assembly GCF_003992965.1 of Xanthomonas sp. BRIP62409. Classification (NCBI taxonomy): domain Bacteria; kingdom Pseudomonadati; phylum Pseudomonadota; class Gammaproteobacteria; order Lysobacterales; family Lysobacteraceae; genus Xanthomonas; species Xanthomonas sp. BRIP62409. The sequence goes on from NZ_QEZJ01000033.1 coordinate 56,594, forward strand.
CCAGCAACGTGCCGGTGTCGGCCAAGATGACCTACCAGGATGGCCAGGTTGCCGGTGAGCAAACCGCCACGCTCAATACCAGCGGAGCCGAGACCACCAACCTGAGCTTCAGCAAGCCCGATGGCTGGCCGGCCGGCACCTATACCGTGCAGGCGATGGTGGATGGCAAGCCGGCCGGTACGCCGCAGACCATTACGGTGAAGTAAGCGCGCCGACAGGCAGGCATCTGGCACATCGCTGGCAGCCGACGGCCCACAGGGCAATTCTTGCGGCTGTTTGATGAGGCGGGAGATGTCGCGCAGCATGCTTGACTCGCTACATGAAGCAGCAGGGCGCGATCGCAAGGTCGCGCCCTTTTGCATGGATCGCCTGTTCGTTACAGCTGCATCCATTGCATCGGCCGGGTGGCGGGACGGAGCATCCGCCTGTGGTCGCTTTACCCGGGCGCGGCTCAGACGCGACAATGCCATGCTGATCCATTGCCGCGTTCCACGCGCAGGCCGATCGGCGTGCCATCAGCGACCTGCGTCGCGCACGCCAATGCCGGTGCCGTGAACATGGCGCTCCTTCCGACCACACGAGCCCTCGCACCTTATGTCGAAGACACCGAAGATCATCTACACGCTCACCGACGAAGCACCGTATCTGGCCACGCAGTCGCTGCTGCCGATCATCGATGCCTACACCGATACCGCCGGCATCGTGGTCGAAACCCGCGATATCTCGCTGGCTGGCCGCATCCTGTCGCTGTTTCCCGAACACCTGACCGAGGCGCAGAAGATCGCCGACGACCTCGGTGAGTTGGGCGCGCTGGCCACCACGCCGGAAGCCAACATCATCAAGCTGCCCAACATCAGCGCCTCGGTGCCGCAGCTCAAGGCCGCCATCGCCGAACTGCAGGGCCAGGGCTATGCGCTGCCGGCGTATCCGGACACGCCCAAGGACGATGCCGAAAAGGACATCAAGGCGCGCTACGACAAGGTCAAGGGCAGCGCGGTCAATCCGGTGCTGCGCGAGGGCAACTCCGATCGCCGCGCGCCGCTGTCGGTGAAGAACTACGCGCGCAAGCATCCGCACCGCATGGGCAAGTGGAGCAGCGATTCGAAGTCGCACGTGGCGCACATGGACGACGGCGATTTCTTTGGCAGCGAGCAATCCACCACCGTGGCGGCCGCCGGCGCGTTGAAGATCGCGTTCGTCGGTAAGGACGGCAGCAGCAGCGTGTTGAAGGACAAGGTCGCGGTCAAGGCCGGCGAGATCGTCGATGCCGCGGTGCTGAGCAAGCGCGCGCTGGCCAGCTTCATCGACGCGCAGATCGCCGATGCCAAGGCCAAGGATGTGCTGTTCTCGGTGCATCTGAAAGCCACCATGATGAAGGTCTCCGACCCGGTGCTGTTCGGCGTGGTGGTCGGCGAGTTCTACAAGGACACGCTGAGCAAGCATGCCGATGCGCTCGCGTCGGTCGGCTTCGATCCCAATAACGGCATCGGCGACCTGTATGCACGTATCGCCACGCTGCCGGAAGACCAGCAGGCGCAGATCAAGGCCGATATCCAGGCCGAATACGCGCAGCGTCCGGCCCTGGCGATGGTCAACTCCGACAAGGGCATCACCAACCTGCATGTGCCCAGCGACGTGATCGTCGATGCGTCGATGCCGGCAATGATCCGCGACTCCGGTCAGATGTGGAATGCCGAAGGCAAGCTGCAGGACACCAAGGCGGTGATCCCGGATCGCTGCTACGCCGATGTCTATCAGGCGGTGATCGACGACTGCAAGGCGCATGGCGCATTCGATCCGTCCACCATGGGTTCGGTGCCCAACGTCGGCCTGATGGCGCAGAAAGCCGAGGAATACGGCTCGCACGACAAGACCTTCCAGCTTGCCGCCGCCGGCACCGTCAAGGTCACCGACGACACCGGCGCCACCGTGTTCGAACATGCGGTGGAAGCCGGCGACCTGTGGCGCATGTGCCAGGTCAAGGACGCGCCGATCCAGGACTGGGTCAAGCTGGCCGTCGAACGTGCGCGCCTGAGCGAGACGCCTGCGGTGTTCTGGCTGGACAAGGCCCGCGCGCACGATGCGCAGGTCATCGCCAAGGTCGACACCTATCTGAAGGATCACGACACCAACGGCCTGGATATCCGCATCCTGCCGCCGGTGGAAGCGACCACCTTCTCGCTGGAGCGCATCCGCAAGGGCCAGGACACCATTTCGGTCACCGGCAACGTGCTGCGCGATTACCTCACCGACCTGTTCCCGATCCTGGAGCTGGGCACCAGCGCCAAGATGCTGTCGATCGTGCCGCTGATGGCCGGTGGCGGCCTGTTCGAGACCGGTGCCGGTGGCTCGGCGCCCAAGCACGTGCAGCAGTTCGTCGAACAGAACAGCCTGCGCTGGGATTCGCTGGGCGAATTCCTGGCCCTGGCCGCCTCGCTGGAGCATCTGGGCAACCGTTACGACAACCCGTCGGCCACGGTGCTGGCCAAGGCGCTGGACGTGGCCAACGGCCAGTTCCTGGACAACAACAAGTCGCCAGCGCGCAAGGTCGGTGAACTGGACAACCGCGGCAGCCACTTCTATCTGGCGATGTACTGGGCGCAGGCCCTGGCTGCGCAGACCGAGGACACCGCCCTGCAGGCCAAGTTCGCACCGCTGGCCAAGGCGCTGACCGAGAACGAAGCCACCATCGTGGCCGAGCTCAACGGCGCCCAGGGCAAGCCGGTCGAGATCGGCGGCTACTACCACCCCGATCTGGCCAAGGTCAGCGAGGCGATGCGCCCCAGCAAGACCTTCAACGACGTGTTGGCCACGCTGAAGGCCTGATCCGGCGCACCGCCTGTCGGCGGTGTGTGCAGCGATGCGACAGGCAGGGCCCGCCTCGATGAGAGGCGGGCCTTGTCGTTTCCGGCGTGTGCGTGCAACCGCGAGAACGCGGTCGTTGCGTGCCAGGTCTCACGACCTGGCAATGCCCTGACTGCGAGAGCTCCTGCGTCTGGTTGCGAGCGGCCTCGGCATTTGCGCGCCTGTTCGATTGGCCGGTGGTCTTGGCTGCACGTGGCAACATGCGCTGGGTACACTGCGGCCATGAGCCAGCTCCCGTTACCGCCGCAGTCCGAGCGCCGTGCGCTGGCGATCGCCCATGCCGTGTACGACGCCTTCGAGGACTACCACGCCCGGTTTGCCGAGATCACCGCACGCGCCAAACAGCGCTTCGAAACGCGCGACTGGAGCGGCGCACGTGATGACGCGGTGGCGCGGATCGCGCTGTACGACCAGTACATCAGCGAATGCATGCTGCGCCTGCGCGCGGTACTGCTGGGGCAAGCGCATGATCGCGCGCTGTGGATGCGTGCACGCGTGCATTACGCCGCGCTGCTGCGCGGGCTGATCGATCAGGAGTTGTACAAGACCTTCTACAACACCCTGACCCGGCGTTACTTCGGCACCCACGGCGTGGATGCCGATATCGAATTCATCGCGCTGGATATCGAGCCGACCGATGCGATCACCGTGCCGGTGGCGCGGCATACCTACGCGGTCTCGCCCGGCCGGCTGACCGACATGCTGGTGCGCGTGCTCGGCGATTATTCCTTCGACGTGCCGTATGCGCATCGCACCCGCTGCGCGGCGGCGATCGCGGTGCGCCTGCTAGACGATCTCGCGCACTGGGGCGAGCACCCGGTGCGCAGTGTGGAACTGCTGGAGACGGTGTTCTATCGCGAGCGCCGCGCCTACCTGGTGGGCCGGGTGTTCGGCGAACATCGCTTCTCGCCCTGCGTCATCGCCCTGGTCAACGACGCCGCCGGCCTGCGCGCCGAAGCGGTGCTGACCCGGCGCAGCGATGTCGCGCAACTGTTCAGCAACTCGCGCAGTTATTTCCAGGCCGATCTGTCCACCGTCGGCGATGCGGTGGTGTTCTTGCGCAGCCTGCTCACCCACAAGCCGGTCGACGAGCTCTACACGATGCTCGGGCGCGCCAAGCAGGGCAAGACCGAACGCTATCGCACCTTTTTCAGCCATTTCCAGGCACATCCGTCCGAGCAGCTGGTGCATGCCGATGGCACGCCCGGCATGGTCATGGTGGTGTTTACGCTGCCCAGCTATCCGCTGGTGTTCAAGCTGATTCGCGACCGCTTCGCCTATCCCAAGACCATGAGCCGCGCGCAGGTGGAGGGCAAGTACGAGCTGGTGTTCCAGCTCGATCGCATCGGCCGCTTGCTGGACGCGCAGCCGTATCGCTTCCTGCGGTTTCCCAAATCGCGCTTCGCGCCGGCGTTGCTGGACGAGCTGCAGACCAGCTGCGCGACGAGTCTGAGCGAGGATGGGCAGGACGTGCTGATCGCGCTGTGCTACGTGCAGCGCCGCCTGCGCCCGCTCAATCTCTACCTGCGCGAACAGCTGCCCGAAGCCGCGCATGCGGCCGCGCTGGACTACGGCCAGGCAATCAAGGACATGGCGCGCAACAACATCTTTCCCGGCGACATGCTGCTGAAGAACTTCGGCATCACCCGCCATCAGCGCGCGGTGTTCTACGACTACGACGAGCTGTGCCTGATCACCGAATGCACCTTCCGCGACTGGCCAACCGCCACCACCTACGAAGAACAGATGGCCGCCGAGCCCTGGTTCCATGTCGGCCCGCGCGACGTGTTCCCCGAGCGCTTCGCGCTGTTCATGGGCCTGCCGCCCTCGCAGCTGGAAGCGGTCAAGCACCTGCACCCGGAGCTGTTCGACCCGCAATGGTGGCGCGACCTGCAAACCCGGCTGCGCGAGGATGATTATCCGGACACGCCGCCCTACGCGGACTCGCGTCGTCTGGCGTAGCCGCCCGATGCCGACCTGCATGGCATGGGCCATGCGAAGTGCCTGCCCGTACAAACCCCGCACCCACAAAAAAGCCCCGCGGTGCGGGGCTTTTTGTCTCGATGACGCCGACCGGGTCAGCGCTTCATCGAACTGAAGAACTCGTCGTTGGACTTGGTGGTCTTCATCTTGTCCAGCAGGAATTCCATTGCCGCGATTTCGTCCATCGGGTGCAGCAGCTTGCGCAGGATCCAGATCTTCTGCAGCAGCTCCGGCTCGATCAGCAGATCTTCGCGACGCGTGCCCGAGCGGTTGATGTCGATCGCCGGGTACACGCGCTTTTCGGTGATGCGACGGTTCAGGTGCACTTCGCTGTTGCCGGTGCCCTTGAACTCTTCGTAGATCACCTCGTCCATCTTGCTGCCGGTTTCCACCAGCGCCGTGGCGATGATGGTCAGCGAGCCGCCTTCTTCGACGTTACGGGCCGCACCAAAGAAGCGCTTGGGACGGTGCAGGGCATTGGCATCCACACCGCCGGTGAGCACCTTGCCGGAGCTGGGCACCACGTTGTTGTAGGCGCGTGCCAGGCGGGTGATCGAGTCGAGCAGGATCACCACATCCTTCTTGTGCTCGACCAGGCGCTTGGCGCGCTCGATCACCATCTCGGCGACCTGCACGTGACGCGCGGCCGGTTCGTCGAAGGTGGAGGAGATGACCTCGCCGCGCACGGTGCGCTGCATTTCGGTCACTTCTTCCGGGCGCTCGTCGATCAGCAGCACGATCATGTGCACTTCGGGATGATTGCTGGTGATGGCCGTGGCCACCTGCTGCATCATCATCGTCTTGCCGGCCTTGGGCGGGGAGACGATCAGCGCGCGCTGGCCCTTGCCCTGCGGCGCCATCAGATCCAGGATGCGGCCGGTGATGTCCTCGGTGGACCCATCGCCACGCTCCAGCCGGAAGCGCCGACGCGGGAACAGCGGGGTCAGGTTCTCGAACAGCACCTTGTTCTTGCTGGCTTCCAGCGGCTCGCCATTGATGGTGTCGACGATCGACAGCGCGAAATAGCGTTCGCCGTCCTTCGGGAAGCGGATGCGGCCGGACAGGTGATCGCCGGTGCGCAGGTTGAAGCGACGGATCTGGCTGGGCGAGATATAGGTATCGTCCGGGCCGGCCAGGTAGCTGGCTTCTGCGGCACGCAGGAAGCCGAAGCCGTCGGGGAGGATTTCCAGCACGCCGTCGGCGGCAACGCCCTCGCCGTGGCGGGTCAGCACCTTGAGCAGGGCAAAGATCACGTCCTGCTTGCGCGCGCGCGCCACGCCTTCCTGGATGTTGAGCTGATCGGCGATATCCAGCAGCTTCTGCGCCGGCATCCGCTTGAGATCGCTCAGCGAATAGACCGGGAAGCCCTCCGGCACGGCCGGGTGCGGGCGCGCGACGAACGGCTCGTTGCTGCCATCCGACGACGGCATGCCGCCGCCACCTTCGTTGCCGAAGCGGTCGCGCCCACGGTCACGGCGGTTGCGGAAGCGGTCACGGCGGTTGCCCTGCTGGTTCTGGCCCTGGCCTTGCGGGTTCTGGCCGCCATTCTGGCCCTGGTCCTGGCCCTGACTTTGCGCCTGGGGCTGACCCTGGTTCTGGCCCTGGCCCCGGTGTTGTGCCTGATTCTGGTTCTGCTGCTGCTGCGCCTGATTGAAGCGCTGCTGCTGCGTCTGGCCACCCTCGCGGGAGTCGCCATGGGTGTTGTCGTTGCCCTGGTTGCCCTGGTTGCCCTGGCTGGCGCTGGGGGCGTTACCGGCGTAGGAGGCGCCATCGCTGGACGTCTGCGCCGGTGCCGGGTCGGCAGCGTGCGACGGTGCCTGCGGGGCACGTGGGGTCTCGGGTGCGGGGCTGGCGGGCAAGGGCAGGTTGGGCTGCTGCGCGCCACCATCGTCGGTGGCAGCGGCGGTCTTGCTCACGCGCGGCTTGCGCACGCGCTTCTCGACAGGAGCGTCGACGCTGCTCCCGGTATCGGAGGAAGGATGATCGGACAAGTGCGTGATTCCTCGCTAAGAGTGCGAGCGCCCGGCTGGGGGGCGAACTTTAGGTGATGGGAGTCTAGAAGAGGTTTCTAGAGAGGTACGTCGGCGCACGAACGTGCTCCGGATCGACTGACACTATCACCGCTGCGCGCAACCGCGCAAGCGCCTGCCTCAGCAGGATTTAACTGCTGGCGCATCACGGGGCGCCCATCGCTGGACGCCCACTCGCTCAGGCAGCCGCGCCGCCCAGGGTCTTGTCGATCATCTGGGTCAGCTGGCCCTTGCCAACCGCACCGATCTGGGTGGCCTGCACCTGCCCGTCCTTGAACAGCAACAGCATCGGGATCGAGCGCACGTGGTACTTGATGGCCAGGGCGCGGTTCTGGTCCACATTGACCTTGGCAACCTTCAGTCTGCCCTGATATGTATCGGCCAGATCGTCCAGCACCGGGGCGATCATCTTGCAGGGTCCGCACCACTCGGCCCAGAAATCCACCAGTACCGGTTCGCCGGATTGCAGTACAGCTGTATCGAAGTCGGCATCGCCGACATGTTGAACCTTGTCGCTCACGTTGGGTCTCCTGGAAACCAAAACGGCCCGCCCGAACGGGCAGGCCGCTACATTGCGTTAAACTGGGGCATTGCGCGACTGAATCAAGTGTCAGTCCTGAAGCCGCGCTGTCCGCCACAACAGCCGCAGTTTGCGACGCTGTCGGCATCGATGCAAGCCGCGCCCGGGCTGCCCAGGGCGCCTCACGAAGACGGAATAATGAGCGACAAACCGCTGACCGATTTGACTTTTTCCACGTTCGACCTGCATCCGGCGCTGATCACCGGGCTGGAGAGCGCCGGGTTCACCCGCTGTACCCCGATCCAGGCGCTGACCCTGCCGGTCGCGCTGCCGGGCGGCGATGTCGCCGGCCAGGCCCAGACCGGCACCGGCAAGACCCTGGCGTTTCTGGTGGCAGTGATGAACCGCCTGCTGATCCGCCCGGCGCTGGCCGACCGCAAGCCGGAAGACCCGCGCGCGCTGATCCTGGCGCCCACCCGCGAGCTGGCGATCCAGATCCACAAGGATGCGGTCAAGTTCGGCGCCGACCTGGGCCTGCGCTTTGCACTGGTCTACGGCGGGGTGGACTACGACAAGCAGCGCGAGCTGCTGCAGCAGGGCGTGGACGTGATCATCGCCACCCCGGGCCGGCTGATCGACTACGTCAAGCAGCACAAGGTGGTCTCGCTGCACGCCTGCGAGATCTGCGTGCTGGACGAAGCCGACCGCATGTTCGACCTGGGCTTCATCAAGGACATCCGCTTCCTGCTGCGGCGCATGCCCGAGCGCGGCACCCGGCAGACCCTGCTGTTCTCGGCCACGCTCAGTCATCGCGTGCTCGAGCTCGCCTACGAGCACATGAACGAGCCGGAAAAGCTGGTGGTCGAAACCGAGACCATCACCGCCGCACGGGTGCGCCAGCGCATCTATTTCCCGTCCGACGAAGAAAAGCAGACCTTGCTGCTGGGCTTGCTGTCGCGCAGCGAAGGCGCGCGCACCATGGTGTTCGTCAATACCAAGGCGTTCGTCGAGCGCGTGGCGCGCACGCTGGAGCGGCATGGCTACCGGGTCGGCGTGCTGTCGGGCGATGTGCCGCAGAAGAAGCGCGAGTCGCTGCTCAACCGCTTCCAGAAGGGCCAGCTCGAAATCCTGGTCGCCACCGACGTGGCCGCGCGCGGCCTGCATATCGATGGCGTCAAGTACGTCTACAACTACGACCTGCCGTTCGATGCGGAAGATTACGTGCACCGCATCGGCCGCACCGCGCGGCTGGGCGAAGAAGGCGATGCGATCAGCTTCGCCTGCGAGCGCTATGCGATGAGCCTGCCGGACATCGAGGCCTATATCGAGCAGAAGATCCCGGTCGAGCCGGTGACCGCCGAGCTGCTGACGCCGCTGCCGCGCACCCCGCGCGCGCCGATGGAAGGCGAGGAGGCCGATGACGACGCTGGCGACAGCGTGGGTACGATCTTCCGCGAGGCGCGCGAGCAGCGGGCCGCCGAAGAGCAGCGTCGCGGCGGTGGTCGCAGCGGCCCGGGCGGTGCAGCGCGCAGCGGCAGTGGCGGCGGTCGTCGCGACGGCGGCAGTGCCGATGGCAAGCCGCGTCCGCGTCGCAAGCCACGGGTGGAGGGCGAAGCCCCGGCAGTGGCCGCGCCGAGCGAGACGCCGGTGGTTGCCGCCGCGTCGGTCGAGGCACCGTCCACCATCGTGGCCGATGCCGAGCGCGCACCGCGCAAGCGGCGCCGCCGCCGCAATGGCCGCCCGGTCGAAGGGGCCGAGCCGGCAGTGGCCTCCACGCCGGTCGCCGCACCCGCCGCACCGCGCAAGCCCACCCAGGTGGTCGCCAAGCCGGTGCGCAGCGCGGCCAAACCGTCCGGCAGCCCGTCGCTGCTGAGCCGTATCGGTCGTCGCCTGCGTTCGCTGGTGTCGGGCAGCTGATCGCACGCAATGCCAATCGCATCGCCGGGCTCCGGCGATGCGACGCAAGCGCTGGCGCTCCGGCATAATCGCTGGATGACCGTTCTGCGTTTCGACAACGTCAGCAAGCACTACGCCGGTGGCCACCAGGCGCTGACCGATGTCAGCTTCGAAGTGGCCGATGGCGAGATGCTGTTCGTGACCGGCCACTCCGGCGCCGGCAAAAGTACCCTGCTCAAATTGATCCATCTCAGCGAGCGGCCCAGCCAGGGCACGGTGCTGCTGGGCGAGCGCAACCTGCTCAAGGTGCGCGGCCGGCAGATTCCGCTGCATCGTCGTCAGGTGGGTGCGGTCTACCAGGACCATCGCCTGCTCAACGACCGCAGCATCGCCGAGAACGTGGCCTTGCCGTTGATCCTGCGCGGCACCCGCCGTGCCGAGATCGGCAAGCGCGTGCGTTCGGCATTGGAGCGGATCGGGCTGGCCCATCGCGAGAAGGCGCTGCCGTCGCAGTTGTCGGCCGGCGAGCAGCAACGCGTGGGCATTGCCCGCGCCATCGTCGGCGAGCCGCGCCTGCTGGTGGCCGATGAGCCCACCGGCAATCTCGACCCGGCACTGGCTGCCGAAATCATGCAGTTGTTCGCCGAGCTGCCGGCACGCGGTACCAGCGTGCTGGTGGTCAGTCACGATCTGGCCCTGCTCAAGCAGATGCGCAAGCGCGTGCTGATCCTGGACCACGGCCGGTTGGTCGACGACATCTCGCCGCAGGATCTGGCCGAATGAGCAAGCCCGCCAATACCGAAGCCGTCGCCCCCTCGCGGTTCGGCGTGTGGATCGACCACCATCTGCACAGCATCGCCTTCAGCCTGGGGCGGGCCATGCGCAAGCCCTGGGCCACCTTGCTGACCATCGTGGTGATGGCGCTGGCGCTGGCCTTGCCGCTGGGGTTGTCGATCGCGCTGGACAACGTCAAGTTGCTGGCCGGCAGCGTGCAGCAGTCGCGCGAGATCAATCTGTTCCTGAAGGTCGAGATCGGTGCCGAGGCCGCGCAGGCGCTGGCCGGTGAACTGCGTGGCCGCCCGGACGTTGCCCAGGTCACGTTGCGCACGCCGGCGCAGGGGCTGGCCGAGCTGCGCGAGAGCGCCAAGCTCGACGAGGCGATCGACGCACTCGGCGACAACCCGCTGCCCACGCTGTTGATCGTCACGCCCACCGAGACGGCCGACGATGCGCAACTGGCCGGCGCGCTGCAGGCCTTGCCGCAGGCCGATCAGGTGCAGCACGACGCGCTGTGGCGCAAGCGCCTAGATGGCTGGCTGCATTTCGGCGAGCGGCTGGTGCAGGTGCTGTCGGCACTGCTGGGGATCGGCGCGGTGCTGGTGGTCGGCAATACGGTGCGTCTGGATATCCAGTCGCGGCGCGAGGAAATCGGCGTGCTGCAGTTGCTGGGCGCCAGCGATGGCTTCATCCGGCGCCCGTTCCTGTATCTGGGTGCCTGGTACGGGCTCGGTGCCGGCGCCGTGGCGCTGGCGCTGATCGCCGCCTCCGGGCTGGCGCTGCGCGCGCCGTTGGCGGGCCTGGCCGACAGTTACGGCAGCTCCTTTACCCTGCACGGGCTGGATCTGCTGCATTCTGCGATGGTGCTGGTCGGCACCCTGGTCCTGGGCTGGCTGGGCGCCTGGCTGGTGACCGGCCACTTCCTTCGCCAGACCCGTCCCACCGAGACCTGAGGCCTGCCATGCATCCACCAGATCTCAAGCATCTGATCAGCGACGCGCCGCGCGTGATGGTGGTCGATGGCTCCAAGCTGGTGCGCAAGCTGATCGCCGATGTGCTGCAGCGGGATCTGCCCAACGTGCAGGTGATCGGCTGCTCCAGCATCGCCGAGGCGCGCCAGGCGCTGGAAGCCGGTGCGGTGGATCTGGTCACCACCTCGCTGTCGCTGCCCGACGGTGACGGCCTGACGCTGGCGCGCAGCGTGCGCGAGGCGGCCGGCCAGGCCTATGTGCCGGTGATCGTGGTCTCCGGCGACGCGCAGCAGCATCTGGTGGAGCGTCGCTTCACCGAGTACGTCACCGACTACTTCGACAAGGCGCTGGGCCACGAAGCCCTGGCGACCTTCATCCGCGGCTATGTGCAGCCCGAGCCGGTGGTCGGCGCGACCGTGCTGTACATCGAGGACAGCCGTGTGGTGGCCGAGGCGACCAAGCGCATGCTCGAGCGGCAGAGCCTGAAGGTCATCCACGTACTCACCGCCGAGGACGCCTTTGCGCTGCTGACCGCCGAATCGCTGGGCCGCACCGAACGCCGCATCGACGTGGTGCTGACCGACGTCACCCTGAAGGGCGAGCTCAACGGCCGTGACGTGGTCGAGCGCATCCGCATCGATTTCGCCTACGGCAAGCGCCGCCTGCCGGTGCTGGTGATGACCGGCGACACCAATCCGCGCAACCAGTCCGAACTGCTGCGCGCCGGCGCCAACGATCTGGTGCAAAAACCCATCGAAGAACGTCTGCTGGTGACCAAGGTGCTGTTCCAGCTGCGCCTGGCACGGCTCGAGGACCAGGCCGTCACGCTATGACCGACGTGGCTGAAGTGGAAGCGCGTATCCAGCTGGAACCGTCATGGAAGGCGCGGGTGGGCGATTGGCTGCTGCGCCCGGAGATGCAGGCGCTGTCTGCATTCCTGCGCCAGCGCAAGGCGGCCGGGGCGCGGGTGTTCCCGCCGGGTCCGCAGATCTTTGCCGCCTTCGACGCCACCCCGTTCGAGCAGGTCAAGGTGGTGATCCTGGGCCAGGACCCGTATCACGGCGAAGGCCAGGCGCATGGGCTGTGTTTTTCGGTGCTGCCCGGCGTGCCGGTGCCGCCGTCGCTGCTCAACATCTACAAGGAGATCCAGGACGACCTGGGGATTGCGCGGCCGGACCATGGCTATTTGATGCCGTGGGCGCGCCAGGGCGTGCTGCTGCTCAATGCGGTGCTGACGGTGGAGCAGGGCCGGGCCGGCGCGCACCAGAACAAGGGCTGGGAAGGCTTTACCGACCATGTCGTGGAAACCCTCAACCGCGAGCGCGAAGGCCTGGTGTTCCTGCTCTGGGGCAGCTATGCGCAGTCCAAGGGCAAGGTCATCGACCAGGCGCGCCATCGCGTGTTCAAGGCCCCACATCCGTCGCCGTTGTCGGCGCATCGCGGCTTTCTGGGCTGCCAGCACTTTTCCAAGACCAACGAACACCTGCAGCGTCGCGGGCTGGGCCCGATCGACTGGTCGCTGCCGCCGCGCAACACGCTGGACACCACTTCGGCCAGCGGCTGAACGGCGCTGGCGCCGTTGCATTTCGCGACGTGGTTGTCACGGTCTGCGCAGGGCGGCGGTGGTAGCGTAGGGGCCAGAATTCGGAAACTGCGCCGTAGAACGACGGTGATGCCAAAAGCCCGAACGTCCTATAAATGGAACGCTGGGAACTCTTCCTGTACCCGGCAGTCCAATAGTTCGACTGCTAAGATGGTGCCCTATGAACCAGATTACCTCGACTGCCCTTGTGGCAAACAATCTCCCGATTCCCAGTGCGCTCGGTTCGCTGGACGCCTACATCGGTGCCGTGCACCAGATCCCGGTGCTGTCGGTCGATGAGGAACAGAATCTTGCCCGTCGCTTCCGTGACGAGCTGGATCTGGATGCCGCGCGCGAACTGGTCCATTCCCACCTGCGCTTCGTGGTGCACGTCGCTCGCGGCTACAACGGCTACGGCCTGCCGCTGGGCGACCTGATCCAGGAAGGCAATATCGGCCTGATGAAGGCGGTCAAGCGCTTCGACCCGGAAATGGGCGTGCGCCTGGTCAGCTTTGCAGTGCACTGGATCCGTGCCGAGATGCACGAGTTCATCCTGAAGAACTGGCGCATCGTCAAGGTCGCCACGACCAAGGCGCAGCGCAAGCTGTTCTTCAACCTGCGCAAGTCCAAGACCCGCCTGGGCTGGCTCAATGCCTCCGAAGTGACGGCCGTCGCCAAGGACCTGAACGTCTCCGAGCGCGAAGTGATGGAGATGGAGTCGCGTCTGTCCGGTCGCGATATCGGCTTCGATGCCTCGTCTGACGAAGACGACGATCACGGCCCGCCGTCGCCGGTGAGCTACCTGGTGGCCAACGACGAAGATCCGTCGCAGGCCTACGAGCGTCACGACAGCGAAGACAATCAGTTGCAGTTGCTGCGCGAAGGCATGGCCGGTCTGGACACGCGCTCGCGCGACATCGTCAAGCGTCGCTGGCTGGATTCCGACTCCAAGGTGACACTGCAGGAGCTGGCCGACGAGTACGGTGTGTCGGCCGAACGTATCCGCCAGATCGAGGCGAATGCGCTGAAGAAGATGAAGGCGCTGTTCGTGGCCTGATCCTTCGATCATGCCCCAGGTGTTGCACAAACGGCCCGGTCTTCCGGGCCGTTTGCATGTGTGGTGCTGGCGATACGTTGCGTGCGAAGACGCGTGGTGCTTCGTCGTGGTTGTTCGCCGATGATCGACCACGCACTGCGGCCGCCCGCACTACTCCGGCAGGCGCGCCACCGGCAGGTGCCAGCCGTAGCGGATGGCCATGAAACGCAGCCCGAAACAGACCAGCGCGCCGGTCGCCAGCGACCAGGCCTGCGGCACCTCAAGCACGTGCCCGATTGCGACCAGGCCGCCACCGGCCAGCGCGGCGACGGCGTACAGCTCGGCCTGCAGCACCACCGGGGTCCGCGCCACCAGCAGATCGCGGGCGATGCCGCCGCCGATGCCGCTGAGCATGCCCAGCAAGGTCGCGCTGAGCGGGCTGAGCTGGTAGTCGAGTGCCTTGCTGGTGCCGTAGACCGCAAACAGCGCCAGCCCGGCCGCGTCGAACAGCTGCACCGGGTTGCGCAGCCGTTCCACCGCCGCATGCCAGTAGAAACCGGCCACGCCGGCCAGGCAGGCGACCAGCAGGTACTGCGGATGCACCAGCGCCGCTGGCGGGGTGGCGCCGATCAGCACATCGCGCACGATGCCGCCCGACACCGCCGCCGCGCACGACAGCACCAGCACGCCGAACAGATCCAGGCGATTGCGCACCGCCACGGTGGCGCCGCTGAGGGCGAACACGAAGGTGCCGAGCAGATCCAGCAGAAACAGGAGAGTGGCCACGATCAGACCGTCGCATCAGGCCGCACAGCATCGCGTACGGCCCGTGGCGCTGTCATCCGTCCTTGCTGCTGGGCGGCGGGTCGTCGGTGGCGCCGCCGAAGATGATGCGCGCGGCACGCTGGTAGCTCCAGTACGCCATCGCCCAGTTCACCAGCACCACGAAGCGGTTGCGGAAGCCGATCAGGAAGTACACGTGCGCGGCCAGCCAGAACCACCAGGCCACGATGCCGGAGAGCTTGAGCTTGCCGACATGCACGATGGCGGCCATGCGGCCGATCGTGGCCAGGTTGCCGTAGTCCTGATAGCGGAAGGCCGGTGCAGGCTGGCCGCGATGGCGGGCGCGGATCGCCTTGGCGATGTGCTTGCCCATCTGCTTTGCCGCCGGTGCCACGCCCGGCACCGGGCGGCCGTCCTGCTGGACCGCGGCCAGGTCGCCGCCGACAAAGATCTCCGGGTGGCCGGGCACGCTCAGGTCCGGCTGCACCAGCACGCGGCCGGCGCGGTCCAGCGGCACGCCGAGCGTGCGCGCCAGCGGCGATGCGGCCACGCCGGCGGCCCACACCACCGTGCGTGCAGGCACGAAGGTGTCGCCCAACTGGTAGCCCAGCGCATCGATATGCGTGACCGGCGTGCCGGTGTGCACTTCCACCCCCAGCCGCTCGAGCTGCTTGCGCGCCTTGGCGGTGAGATCGTCCGGGAACGAGGGCAGCACGCGTGGGCCGGCTTCGACCAGGCGCACGCGCGCCTGTTGCGGGTCGATATGGCGGAACTCGTTCTTGAGCGTGTGGCGGGCGATTTCGGCCAGCGTGCCGGCCAGCTCGACACCGGTCGGGCCGCCGCCGACCACGGCAAAACTCAGCCAGGCCGCGCGTGCGGCCGGGTCGGATTCGGCTTCGGCACGCTCGAAGGCGAGCAGCAACTTGCGCCGCAACACCAGCGCGTCGTACAGCGTCTTCAGGCCGGGCGCGTGCTCGGCCCATTGATCGTTGCCGAAGTAGGCATGGGTGGCGCCGGTAGCCAGCAGCAGCATGTCGTAGCCGAGCGCGTTGCCATCGGCGAGCACCACTTCGCGGCGGCCCGGTGCGATTTCGGCAACGTCGCCGAGCAGCACCTCGACGTTGCGCTGTTCGCGCAGGATGTGGCGCAGCGGCGCGGCAATATCCGGTGCCGACAGGCCGGCGGTGGCGACCTGATACAACAGCGGCTGGAACAAATGGTGGTTCTGGCGGTCGATCAGGGTGATGCGGATGCCAGGATCGTCGAGCGCGCGGGTGGCCCATAAGCCGGCAAAACCGCCACCGACCACCACCAGGTGCAGCGGAGCTTGGGAGGGGGAAGTAGTCATCGTCAGGTCTGATGGAATGCGACGCGGGCGCATCAGCATGCCGCATCGGCAATGAACATGACGCCTGAAGGCGTCCCGCCTGCGGCATCATGTCGCATCTCATCGACCTGGTGACCGCATGCCGGCATTACCCCCACCGTTGCCACCACCACCTTCTTCGCCCGCGATGGCAGCGGCTGCCGCGCGGACGCCCGGAAAGCAGGTCAGTGGCGTCACGATCGGGCTGATCGGGCTGGGGGCCTGCGTGGTGCTGTTCGGCATGGTGGTGCTGGGCGCGCTGGGCTGGCTGATCGTCTTCGGCTGGTCGCTGTTCGCCGATCAGGCACGCGCCGCGTTGCAGGACGATGCGGTGGTGCAGGAACAGATCGGCCGGATCCACACGATGCGGGTGGATCTGGTGCGTACCGGTCTGGCGCCGGGCGCCGACGATTTCGTGTTCACGGTGGAGGGCGATCGCGGCCGCGGCCGCGTGCATGCCACCTGGGTCAGCGGCGGGGCCGAGCGCGAGATCCTGAGCGATGGCGTGCTGACCATGCACGATGGCAGCCAATACACGCTGCCATCGACCGATGCCGACGCCACCGAAACGGACGACGCAAGCGACACCGCCAGCGACACCGACTCTGCCGACACCTTCGAGGAATGACCATGATCGACAATCCCGACAAACGCATCGCCCTGCTGATCGATGCCGACAACGCGCCGGCCGGCAAGATCGACGTGGTGCTGGCCGAAGTGGCGCGCTATGGCGTGGCCAACGTGCGCCGCGCCTACGGCAACTGGAAGAGCCCGCACCTGAAGAACTGGGAAGCGGCGCTGCACGAATATGCGATCCGGCCGATCCAGCAATTTGCCTACAGCTCGGGCAAGAACGCCTCGGACATGGCGATGGTGATCGATGCGATGGACCTGTTGTATGCGCGCAACCTGGATGGCTTTGCGATCGTCTCCAGCGATGCGGACTTCACTCCGCTGGTGATGCGGCTGCTCACCGATGGCATGAAGGTGTATGGCTTCGGCGAAAAGAAAACCCCGGCGCCGTTCGTCAATGCCTGTTCCAAGTTCACCTATGTCGAAGCGCTGGGCGAGCAGGCGGCAGCGGCCAGCGACACCGCCGCCGGCCGCAAGGACGCCACCGCGCTGCGCGGCGACACCCGGCTGGTGCAGATGCTGCGCAATGCGATCGACAGTGCCTGCGAAGACGATGGCTGGGCGCATCTGGGTGCGGTGGGCAAGCAGGTGGCCAACCAGGCCTCGTTCGACCCACGCAATTACGGCTATCGCAAGCTCAGCGACCTGGTGCGTGCGATCGGCCTGTTCGAGATCAAGCAGGACGAGCAGGCCCTGTGGGTGCGCGATGCGCCCAAGGGCGGGCGGGCGAAAACAGCGCAGCCAGCGGCCGCTCTCGCCACGCAGGCGACTTCCACAAAGCGCCCGGCGCGCACCACGCCCAAGCCGGCAGCGGGGAAATGACCATGGCTGACGCTGCAACGCCATCGGCTGCAGGGAACGGCCCGATCACGCTATGGGGGCGGCGTAATTCCAGCAATGTGCGCAAGGTGCTGTGGTGCGCCGAAGAAGCCGGGCTGTCGTATACCTCGATCGAAGTCGGCGGTGCGTTTGGTCATAACGACACGCCCGCCTATCGCGCGTTGAATCCCAACGGTCTGGTGCCGACGCTGCAGGATGGCGAATTGGTGCTGTGGGAGTCCAATGCGATCGTGCGCTACCTGGCCGCGCAATATGCGCCGGCCCTGTATCCGCAGGCACCGGCCGAACGCGCGCTGGGCGATCGCTGGATGGACTGGACCACCTCGACGTTTGCCGGCGTGTTTCGCGACCTGTTCTGGGGCGTGCTGCGCACACCGGAGGCCGAGCGTGATCCTGCGCGCATCGCCGCGGCGCTGACGCGCTCGGGCGAACTGCTGGCACGCGCCGATGCGGCCCTGGCGCAGCAGCCGTATCTGTCCGGCGCGCAGTTTGCGATGGGCGATATTCCGCTCGGCAGCTTCATCTACGCCTGGTTCGAAATGCCGATCGAGCGCCCCGCGCTGCCGCATCTGCAGGCGTGGTATCAGCGCTTGCGCGCGCGGCCTGCCTACCAGCGTGGCGTAATGACCGCGCTGACCTGAGTGTCGGGTCCGCGCGCAAGCCAGCGTGGTGCATGGCAGGCAGCACGCGTGCCGCCGACCCCATACGCTGCTGCAAGGCAGTCGGCCCCGTGCACCGCGCGTCCCGGCAGCTCACGTTGCCTGTAGGAGCGCACCTGGGCGCGACGGCATTGCCGGTAACGCCGCGTCGCGCCCGAGTGCGCTCCTACAACGCACGATCCCACCGCGCGGCTTGCTGGCCTCGCGTTGTGTGTAGGAGCGCACCTGGGCGCGAGGGCATTGCCGGTAACGCCGTCGCGCCCGGGTGCGCTCCTACGGAGCGTGGGCGCATTGGCTAGAACGTGAGTCTGGTGGCAGCGCGGTGCGCGATATGCCGTCACTAGTACAGATCGATCGGATCCACATCCAGCGACCAGCGCACGCGCCGCGCCTGCGGTAGCGCATGGATCGCCGGCAGCTGCGCGTCCAGCAGACGATGCAGCGCCGAACGCTGTTGCGCGGACAACAGCAACTGGGTGCGCTGGAACCCGGCGCGGCGCGGCATCGGCGCCGGCATCGGGCCGTAGCATTCCACTGCGGCAAACGCAGGCGACTGCGTGGTGGTGTCCGCCGTGGTCAGGCCACGCACCGCCAGCAGGAACTGGTTGGCCGCTGCCACATCCTTGGCTTCGGCGCGGAACAGCGCCAGATGCGCGAACGGCGGAAATCCCGCGGCCTGGCGCTGCTGCAGTTCGGCATCGGCAAAGGCGTGGTAGCCGCCGTTGACCAGGGTCTGCAGCAAGGGATGTTCGGGGTGGTGGGTCTGCAGCCAGACCTCGCCGGGACGGTCGGCGCGTCCGGCGCGTCCGGCCACCTGGATCAGCTGCTGGGAGAGTTTCTCGGCGGCACGGAAGTCGGCCGAGAACAGGCCTTCGTCGATGCCGACCACCACCACCATGGTCAGCCGTGGCAGGTCGTGGCCCTTGGCCAGGATCTGGGTGCCGACCAGGATGCCGGCGGCGCTGCCCAGGCGCGCCAGCTGGGTTTCCAGCGCGTCGCGGCGCTGGGTGGTGCTGCGGTCGATGCGCACCACCGGAAAGTCCGGGAACGCCTCGGTCAGGCGTTCTTCCAGCCGCTCGGTGCCGATGCCTTGCGGCTGCAGCGCCAGGCTGGCGCAGGCCGGGCAGGCCAGCGGTGCGGGCTGGCGCGCGCCGCAGTGGTGGCATTGCAGGCGCCGGCCACCGGCGTGCACGGTCATCGGGGTCTGGTGCAGCGGCGTGCTGCAGCGCTGGCAGGCGGCGGTCCAGCCGCAGTCGTGGCATAGCAGCACCGGCGCATAGCCGCGGCGGTTCTTGAATACCAGCACCTGCTCGCCGCGCGCCAGGGTGGCGCCAATGCCGGCCAGCACGTCCGGCGACAGGCCGTCCTTAAGCGGGCGCTTGCGCACGTCGAGCACGCGCACGCGTGGCGGACGCGCCTCGCCGGCCCGGCGCGACAGGCGCAGATGCTGGTAGCGGCCGGAATAGGCGTTATGCAGGCTTTCCAGCGACGGCGTGGCGCTGCCCAGGATCACCGGCACATCCAGCGCCTTGCCGCGCACCAGCGCGAAGTCGCGGGCGTGATAGCGGATGCCGTCCTGTTGCTTGTAGCTGCCGTCGTGTTCTTCGTCGATCACGATCAGCCCGGCATTGGGCAGCGGGGTGAACACCGCCGAGCGCGTGCCGACGATCAGCTTGGCTTCGCCGCGCCAGGCCGCCGCCCACACCCGCGCGCGCTCGCCATCGGACAGGCCCGAATGCAGCGCGTGCACCGGCACGCCCAGGCGGGCGCGGAAGCGGCCCAGCGTCTGCGGGGTCAGGCCGATCTCCGGCACCAGCACCAGCGCCTGGCGACCGGCCGCCACGCAGTCGGCGATTGCCTGCAGGTAGACCTCGGTCTTGCCGCTGCCGGTGACGCCGTCGAGCAGATAGGTGGCAAAACCGCGCTGCGCACGGATGGCGTCGGCGGCGGCCTGTTGTTCGTCGTTGAGCTGCGGGCCGCTGCCGGGGCGGGGCGGGATGCTGTCGGCCGGCACCGCCACGCGCGCGGCATAGTCGCGTTTGGCCAGGCTGCGTGCGGCCTCGCGCCATTGCGGCAGCAACGGGTCCAGCTGTTCTTCGCCCAGCGCACCGGGCAGCAGCAGGGCGGCCAGCAAGGCGGGGCGGCTGCCGGCGCGCAGGCTGGCGGCGGCGGTGCGTCCGGCCTCGGTCAGTTGCCAGGCCCAGGCATGGGTCTCGGCCAGCGGCTCGCCGCGGCGCAACGGGCCGGGCAGAGCGCTGGACTGGGCCTCGCCCAGCGGTGCGTGGGTATAGCGCGCCAGCCATTGCAGTGAACGGGCCAGCTCGTCAACCAGCAGCGGAGCGTCGTCGCACCATGCCAGCGCCGCGCGCAGCCCCTCGGCGGAGGCCAACTGCCCGATCTCCACCACCACCCCGACCAGCTCGCGTGGCCCGAACGGCACCCGCACCCGGCAGCCGACTCGCGCCGGGTCGGTCAGCGGGGCCTCGGCCGGGGGCAGATAGTCGAACAGTTGGGGCAGCGGCACCGGCAAGGCGACGCGCAGGGTGGCGACGGTCGAAGACATCCGGCCAGTCTACCGACCCTGTCCAGTACCCGGCACGGGCCTGCCGATGGCGCCGGATCGGTGCGCGGGCTTACAACGTGTTTGTGTGACCGAAGTGATAAATCCGACGTAAACCTATGTGAGGGTTAAGGAAACGGGTTTATCCACACTGCCTGTGGATAAGCCTGTGAATTAGTCTCGTGCTCCACGCTGTGAAGGCGGATTCACTAGCCTCTGCAACCTGTTGGACATTTTTTAGCCAATCGGCTTAAAGCCATCAGGATCAATAACTTAGGCGTGAAACACGAATGCAACAAAGAAAAATCAACAGTTGACAGACGCCTGCGTATCGGCATGTCTGCCGCTGTGCACAACCCGCGTCGATGACGGCGGTCGGCGGCAGCGGAGCGCAGCGTAGCCGGGTCGATCTGTCAAGCCATCGGCGGGGGCCGATTGCGTCGGTATCATGCCGGCCGATGCTGGAGTTCTCATGACCGTAGTCCCCGACGCCCCTGTCACCCCTGCCGCGTTGTCAGCGTTTTTGCGCGGTGTCGAACGCCGGGGTCTGGTGCTCGCACAACTACAATGTGGCGATGGCGCGGCGGCCGAGCGGGCCTTGGCGGCTGCGTTTCGGGCGTTCAGCAGCCAGGCGGCGGGTCGCCCGATGGCCGGCTGGCCGATGCGCTTCTGGAGCCTGCTGGCAACCGCCCCGCCGCTGCGACGCGAGCCCATGCCGGGGACCTGGTTGCCTCCGTTCACCGCACTGGGGCGGATGCAGACCACCGACCGCCTGGCGCTCCTGCTGCGTATCGTCGCCGGGCTGGAAGAAGAACCCGCCAGCGAGGTGCAAGGCATCGAGGTGGGGGCCTATCGACAGTCCCTGGCCCGCGCCTGCCCGCGCGATGCGGCCGGCAACCCGGACGCGCAGGCCTGGCGGGTGCTGGCCGAGGCGGCGCAGCAGGAGTTGCGCGACCTCGGCCCGGCCCAGGTGAGCCGGCTGGCACAGCTGCGTGAGTCGGCCCTGGCCGGCATGCCGTTGCAGCCTGCCGCGGCCGCGCCCGTGGCTGCCACCGCCGAGGCGCGGCGCCCGGCCGCACCGCGCGCCCGGCCTGCCCGCCAATGGCACTGGCCGCGGATCGACCGCCGCCACGCCGGCATCGTGCTGGCTGTGCTGGCATTGGCGCTGCTGCTCGCGGCGCTGGGCTGGTGGTGGACGCATCGCCGGCCGGCGCTGCCGCCCGAGCCGGTCT
The DNA here is from genome assembly GCF_003992965.1 of Xanthomonas sp. BRIP62409. NCBI lineage: Bacteria > Pseudomonadati > Pseudomonadota > Gammaproteobacteria > Lysobacterales > Lysobacteraceae > Xanthomonas > Xanthomonas sp. BRIP62409. The sequence goes on from NZ_QEZJ01000033.1 coordinate 78,327, forward strand.
CGCAGGCCCCGGCCGGCGTGCTGCACGTCACCGATGCCGCGCCGGTGCTGGTGGAGGACCTTCCCGCCGCCGACCTGCCGGACGCGGTGGCAAACCCCGGCCTGGATCCGCGCGACCAGGCGATGCTGGCCGACCCGGACCTGGAACTGGCGCGTTCGGCCGATTTCTACGCCTGGTACGCGGCCGGGCATCCGGTGCCGGCCGACGAATCCGGCGCGCATGCCACTGCCGCCACCGCCCAGCCTGCCGCCGCCGCCCTGGAGACCGTCGATGCCGATAATTAAGTGGTGCGGCCTGCTGGCGTTGGCCGCGGTCGGCATGGCCGCAGCGCAAACCCTGCCGGCGCCGTTGGAAGAAGGCAGCGCGCGCACGCCGGCAGCCGCGGCCTCCACGCCCACAACCCCGAGCGCCGCGCAGCAACGCGCGCGCTGGGACGCATTGACGCCTGCGCAGCGGTCCGAGTTGCGCGCCCGCTATGCGGCCTGGAAGGGGCTCACCGCCACCGACCGGGTGGTAGTGCGGCAGGCACGCGAGCGTCTGCATGGCTTGCCCGACGACCAGCAGCGCGCGCTGCGCACGCAGTTCACCGCGATGGATCGCCTGCATCGCGATGGCTGGCGCCTGGGTTCGCAGCTGGGCGCGTTCTATCCGCAGTTGCAGCCCTTGATCGGCTATGTGCCGCCAGCGCAGCGCGACACGTTGCTGGCGGCGCTGCGCAGCCTGGATGCCGGGCAGCTGGAGCAGTTGGCGGTGCTGGCACAACGCACGCCGCCGCAGGAGCGCGATGCCCTGCGCGACGCCCTGCTTGCGCAGGCACCGGCAACGCGCAGCGCCTGGTTGAAGCGCCAGCTGGCGCGCTAAGCGGCAGCGGCGGGACGGCGCCGGTGCACCGGCCCCGCGCGCTGGCATCGTCTCCACGCGTGCTCGGTGTCCATCCTCGATGCCGCGCACCGAGGCGGACACGGCGTGGAGGGCATGCAGGGCTGCCGTCTTCGGCAGTGCAGTGGCCCTGGGGGCGATCGTCACGCCGCAGGACATCGACTCCGCTCGTGCCCAGGCATCCGGGTCCGGGGGGCCGGCCACCACGGCCGCCTGACGCGGCGCATCTGCCGCCCCGCGTGTTCCCGGCCTGGCGTGGTCTCTCCGGCGACCCAACTGCCCATCCCGGAAGTCCGGGTAAGATAGCGGCCCCACGCGACCCGGTGCCAGCGCCTCCCGGCACGGCCGTAGTCCGCGCAGCGATCGGTTTTCATGTCTGTCTCTTCTGCACCCACCTCCGCGACGCCGCGCTTCGCCGCGGAAGTGCGCACCACCGGCCTGCTCGCATTGCCGCTGGTGCTCGGCCACGTCTCCACCGGCCTGATCGGGTTTGTCGACAACGTCATCGCCGGCCACCACGGCACCGCCACGCTGGCGGCGGTCACCATCGGCACCTCGCTGCTGTGGCTGCCGATGCTGGTGCCGATTGGCACGCTGATCTCGTTGACCGCCTCGGTCTCGCAGCTGCGCGGTGCCGGCCGCGAGCACGAGATCGGCCCGCTGTTCCGCCAGGCCCTGTGGCTGTCGCTGGGACTGGGTGCGGTGATGTTCGCGTTCCTGAGCGCGGTGCCGCCGCTGCTGCCCACCTTCGGGATTGCGCCGGACATCGTGCCGGGCGCAACCGACTTCCTGCACGCGGTGCGCTGGGGCGGGCCGGCGCTGACGTTCTACTTCTGCATGCGCTACCTCAGCGAGGGCATGCACTGGACCCTGCCGACCATGCTGCTGGGCTTTGGCGGCCTGCTGGTGCTGGCGCCGCTGGGCTATGCATTGACCTATGGCAGATTCGGCTTCGCCGAGCACGGTGCGCAAGGCCTGGGCATGGCCTCGGCGATCACCATGTGGGTGCAGGCCAGCGTGTTTGCGCTGTATCTGTGGCGCTCGCGTCGCTTTGCGCATCTGCAGTTGTTCGCCCATCTCGAGGGGCCGCGCTGGCGCGCGATTGGCGACCTGTTGCGCACCGGTCTGCCGATCGGCATCACCGTGCTGATGGAGGGCGGCCTGTTCATCGTCACCGCCCTGTTGATCGGCCGGCTCGGCTCCACCGAAGCGGCCGCGCACCAGATTGCGATCAACGTCGCGCAGCTGTGTTTCATGATTCCGATGGGCGTGGCCGAGGCCACCACCGTGCGGGTCGGGCATGCGGTCGGGCGCGGCGATCCGCTGGGCATGCGGCGCGCGGCCTGGGCCGGCTACGCCATCGTGCTGGGCACCCAGGCCTTGTCGGCCAGCGTGCTGTTGCTGGGCCACGATGCCATCGTGAGCGTCTATACCGATGACGTGGCGGTGGCGGCGCTGGCGTCGGTGCTGCTGCTGTTTGCCGCCACGTTCCAGTTTCCCGATGGCATCCAGGTGCTGTCCAGCGGCGCGCTGCGCGGGCTCAAGGACACCCGCGTGCCGATGTTCCTGGCGATGTTCTCGTACTGGGGTGTCGGCATGCCGATCGGCGCCGGGCTCGGCCTGGGGCTGGGCTGGGGACCGCAAGGCATGTGGATCGGCCTGATCCTGGGCCTGACCGTGGCGTCGGTCCTGATGGGCTTGCGCTTCCGGCAGACCAGCCGGCGACTGACTGCCGGCACGACCCCCTGACTTCCAGCGCATGCCGCGCGCGCCACGCAGCCGGTATGCTGGACACCATTGAATTGCATGCAGCGTCTTTCGACGGAGTTTTCCATGAACCACCCCGTGCGTCGCAGTCCCATCGCCAGTTTCTTCGTCGGCCTTTGGGATGTGATGAATTTCACCCGGCGCCTGATCTTCAACCTGGTGTTCTTCGGTTTTCTGTTCCTGATGCTGCTGCTGTTCGTGGTGGCGATCGCGCGGGGCGACGGCACCAAGCCGCTGGCCGAGCGCACCACCCTGGTGATCAACCCCGAGGGCACGCTGGTCGAGCAGTTCAGCGCCGATCCGGTGAGCCGCTCGCTGGCCAAGGCGGTCGGCGACAAGAGCGCCGAGGAAGTGCAGCTGCGCGATCTGGTGCGGGTGATCGAGGCGGCCGGCAAGGACCGCAAGATCGAGCGGGTGGTGTTGAACCTGGACAAGTTCCAGCCGGCCGGTTTCGCCTCGCAGCGTGAAGTGGCCGCGGCGCTGCAGAAGCTGCGCACCTCCGGCAAGCAGATCGTCGCCTTCAGCGAGAGCATGAGCCAGGGCCAGTACCTGCTGGCCGCGCAGGCCAACGAGGTCTATCTCGACCCGATGGGCAGCGTGCTGCTGGAAGGACTTGGCCGCTACCGGCAGTACTTCCGCGAAGGCCTGCAGGACAAGCTCGGCGTGGACGTGCATCTGTTCCGTGTGGGCGAGTACAAGTCCGCCGCCGAGCCGTACATCCTCGATGCCGCGTCGGCCGACGCCAAGGAAGCGGACCTGTTCTGGATGAACGACGTCTGGCAGCGCTACCTGGCCGATGTCGGCACCGCACGCAAGCTCAGCCCGGCGCAGCTGAGCGCCGGCATCGATACGCTGCCCGAGGGCGTGACCGCCGCCGGTGGCGACCTGGCCAAGTTCGCGCTGCAGCAGAAGCTGGTCGACGGGCTCAAGACCCGCGAGGAAGTCGACGCGCTGCTGACCAAGCGCGGCGTGGCCGACAGCGATGCCGACAGCGGCTTCCGCAACATCGGCTTCAACGACTATCTGAGCCAGCTGCAGGCGCAGCGTTCGGCGATGGACAGCCGCCCGCAGGTGGCCGTGGTGGTGGCCGCCGGCGAGATCAGCGGCGGCGAGCAGCCGGCCGGCCGCATCGGTGGCGAGTCCACCGCCGCGTTGCTGCGCCAGGCGCGCGACGACGACGAGGTCAAGGCGGTGGTGCTACGCGTGGATTCGCCCGGCGGCGAGGTGTTTGCCTCCGAGCAGATCCGCCGCGAGGTGGTCGCGCTCAAGCAGTCCGGCAAGCCGGTGGTGGTGTCGATGGGCGATCTGGCCGCCTCGGGCGGCTACTGGATCAGCATGAACGCCGATCGCATCTATGCCGATCCGTCGACCATCAGCGGCTCGATCGGCATCTTCGGCATGGTGCCCAACCTGACCCGCGCGCTGGACAAGATCGGCGTGCACACCGATGGCGTGGGCACCACGCGGTTTGCCGGCGCCTTCGACATCACCCGTCCGCTGGACCCGGCCGCCGGCCAGGTGATCCAGGCGGTGATCAACAAGGGCTACGCCGACTTCACCGGCAAGGTGGCGCAGGCGCGCCACCAGTCGGTGGACGCCATCGACAAGGTCGCACGCGGCCGTGTGTGGAGCGGTGCGCAGGCCAGGCAGCATGGTCTGGTGGACGCGTTCGGCGGCATGTCCGAAGCGGTGGCCGATGCGGCCAACCGCGCCAAGCTGAGCCGCGGCAAGTTCCGCGTGCGCTACGTGGAAAAGCCGGCCACGCCGTTCTCGCAGTTCATGAGCGGATTTGCCGGCAGCCGCATGGGTGCCTGGATGCTGGGCGATTCGGGCATGGCACGTGCATTGCTGGCGCGCTCGCTGCCGGAAGTGGACACGCAGCTGCGCTTCGTCGAAGACGCCGTGCACGACAGCAAGGCGGGCGGCACCCCGGTCAAGTCGCTGGCGTACTGCTTCTGCGGGTTCTGACGCGGCACGATGCCAGCGTGAGGGATCGACAACGCCGGCCACGTGCCGGCGTTGTCGTGTCAGCGCTCAGGCAACGCCACGATGCGGGCGCGCCAACGACGCAAAAAACAGATGGCAGAACGCATGGCGCCACGGTCGAGCGAACTTATGCGTGTTGGCCGTGCGCACAGATGCAGTGCTCGCCTTGCGCGCAATCGCCTGCGCGCACGTGCATTGCTGCCTGGACACAAACGCGCGCGTGTCAGGCAGCAGGCTTCGGTTACTGCGTGGCCGCGTCGATCGCCTTGCGTTGATCGTCTGCGGCCTGGTCGCTTGCTGCCTGCACCGCATGTGCCTTGTTCAACGGCTGCTGGATGTGGTCGCGCAGGGCGGTGGCCTGTGGCTCGGGCTTCTGCTCGGTGGGCGCAGGTTGCGGTCGCTGACACGCGCCCAGCAGCAGCATCAGGCTGGTCGCAAGAATCCAATGCCGTTTCATCGTCGTGACCTCGCTCGGGGTGGCGGTATCCTAACGCCGGGGCCATCGTTGCGCGTCAACTGCGCTGCGGCGGCCGTTTCCTGCGTCTTGAAAGAGGATCACCCACGTGACAACCCATCGTTGGCGGCTGGATGGACAGACCGCGCTCATCACCGGTGCCAGCGCCGGCATTGGCTTTGCCATCGCGCGCGAATTGCTGGGCTTCGGCGCGGATCTGCTGATGGTGGCGCGCGATGCTGATGCGCTGGCGCAGGCACGCGACGAGTTGGCCGAGGAATTTCCCGAACGCGAGCTGCATGGGTTGGCCGCCGATGTGGCCGACGATGAAGAGCGTCGCGCGATTCTGGACTGGGTGGAAGACCACGCCGATGGCCTGCATCTGTTGATCAACAATGCCGGCGGCAACATCACCCGCGCGGCGATCGATTACACCGAGGACCAATGGCGCGGCATCTTCGAAACCAACGTGTTCGCCGCGTTCGAGTTGTCGCGTTATGCGCACCCGTTGCTGACCCGCCACGCAGCATCGGCGATCGTCAACGTCGGCAGCGTCTCCGGCATCACCCATGTGCGCAGCGGCGCGCCCTACGGCATGACCAAGGCCGCGTTGCAGCAGATGACCCGCAACCTGGCGGTGGAATGGGCCGAGGACGGCATCCGCGTCAACGCGGTGGCGCCGTGGTACATCCGCACCCGTCGCACCTCCGGGCCGTTGTCGGACCCGGATTACTACGAGCAGGTCATCGAACGCACCCCGATGCGCCGCATCGGCGAACCGGAAGAAGTGGCCGCCGCCGTCGGCTTCCTCTGCCTGCCGGCAGCCAGCTACGTCACCGGCGAATGCATCGCAGTGGATGGCGGCTTCCTGCGCTACGGGTTCTGACACGCAATGCATGCATGGTCACGCGGACAGTGCCCATGCATGGCATCGGAAGATGCGCAGACATGCGCCGGCCCGTCGGCGCGGCACTCCTCTAGGTTTTTGCCAGCTGCGCCTGCACGCTGGGCTGGCGACAGCGAGGATGCCCGCGTGCGCCGCGGCGCAATGCACCGCGCCTGCCAACTGGTGATGGTGACGGTTGCCGGTGGCTTGAAGAATCAGCCCGGTCAGCGCAGTGCCGGTACATCGACTGACCTGCGCCGGAGCGCCGCTGCCGGCATCACGGCGTGGCGGATGGATGCGCGCAGCGGCTTTCGTCCAGCACCCGGCGCATCTGCACGTAGCGCTGCTTGCGCTCGGCCGATTGCGCCTCGTCGGAGAAACGCCAGGTGGATTCGGCCTGCTCGGCACGCTGGCGCCAGGCCTCGCACAGGCGCTGGTCCGGCACCGGCGCGCAGCGATCGGTGACCACCTCGCAGGCGCTGCCGCCGCCGGTCGCCGGACCGCCGGCCAGGTTGGTGGTCTGCATCGGCAGGCAGCGCGTGGCCGGCTCGCGGTCTTCGGTGAAATAGCGCCCGTTGTCGTGTGCGGTGCATTCGAACAAGGGCGGCGGTGGCAGCGTGGATGTCGAGGGCGCGGCAGGTGGCGTCGCTGCCACCGGTGCTGGCGTCGCAGCCGGGGCGGAGGCAGCGGCATCGGTCTTGGGGGTGGCCTGCGGCTGCGCAGCGGGCGCTGTCCGCGCCGGCGCTGCTGCGCCCGATCCACCCTGCGTGAACGGCACCGCGGCCGGTACCGTCATCAGCTTCTTCTGCTGCTGCATGCCTTTCGGGCACGGCATGTTCTGCACGGTGAGCGCGCCGGCCGGATCGGTGCAGCGGTAGATCGCTACTTCCTGTGCGTTGGCCAACTCGGCGCTCGCCAGCAGTGCCACCCACAGCCAGCGCTTCATGCGCCGCCGCAGTCGCGCTGCAGGCGCGCGTCGATGCCGCGCTGCTCGCGGCTCAGATCCTGGCGTTCGCTCTGCAGGGCGTTGTTGTAGCGGCGGATCAATTCCCAGCGACGGTCGGCCAGGCGCGCGCAGACTTCCTGTTCGGGCAGGGCATGGCATTCGTCGCGGATCTGCACGTTGCCGTAGGGCACGATCACCGTGCCCCCGTGGCCGCCGCCGTTGTAACCGCCGTGGTAGCCGCCGCCTCCGAAGCTTGCGCTGCCGCGCAGGCTTCCCCCCCGTCCGGAGCTTCCCTGCACCGCGCCCGCCGGGCGTGGGCTGACCGAGATCGGCGGACGCTGGATGCCGCCGCCGCTGACCGGCGGGCCAATGCCATTGCCCACATAGGCCGGGCCCCAGGTCGGCACCCAGCGCGGATTGCCTTCCGGGCTGTCGCTGGTATAGCGCTCGCCCTCTTCGGTGGTGCACTCGTACATCGGCTGCGGCGGCTGCACGGTGATGATGCGCACCTCGCGCGGCGGCTGCGTGGCGACGGCGGCCGGGGCGGCGGCGGCGCGCTTCGGTCGCGGCGGTGGATCCTGCGGGCGCTGCAGGTCCATTACCTGCTGGCGCCCGCTGCTGCACGGCGCATCCTGCAGGGCGACGGTGCCGGTGCTGCTGACGCAGCGGTAGATCCGCACATTCGGATCCGGTTTGCTGGTGGTGCTGGCCGCCGACGCAGGCAGCGTGGTGGCCAGCAACAGAAGGGTCAGGACGGTACGCATGGCCGCAGTGTGCGCGTCTGCCGGGCTATGGGCAAAGGGGGAGGCGGTGTGCAGGCAAGCGCGCCGACAGGCGGCGCGTGGTCACTGCTCAGTCGCGCAGGATCTGTCCGCTGCGGGCATCGCGGATCCGGGTCGGTTGCGCCAACGCGCCCACCTCGCCATCCATCACCCCGTCGATGCTGGCCAGCAGGGCCGGGTCCAGCGCCTGGCGGCTGCGCGCGGGTGGTTCGCCGGCCAGGTTGGCGCTGGTGGAGACCAACGGGCCACCCCAGGCCGCACAGAGCGCGGCGACCACCGGATGCGCGCTGATGCGCACCGCCAGCCCGTCGTGCGTGCCAGTGACCCAGCGTGGCGCCTGGGCGGTGATCGGCAGGATCCAGGTATGCGGCCCCGGCCAGCTGGCCAGCACCTCCTGCCTGCGGGCCGGCGCCAGCGCGTCCATATCCACCCACGCGTGCAGCACATCCACGCTGGCAGCGACCACGATCACGCCCTTGTCGACCGGACGACGCTTGATCTCCAGCAGCCGCAGCACCGCGGCCTGCTGGCGCGGGTCGCAGCCCAGTCCCCACACCGCTTCGGTGGGATAGGCGATCACGCCGCCCTGGGTCAGGGTGGCGACGGCGCTGTCCAGGCTGAGCATGTGCTGCATGCGGCGCCCTTAGCCTGCGGCCTTGCTCACGGTCTTCTTGACCACGCGCTTGGTGGCCTTCTTGGCAGCGGCCTTCTTGGCCGGCGCCTTCTTCGCCGCCGTCTTGGTGGCGGTTTTCTTGACCGCGGTCTTCTTGGCGGCGTCCTTGGCCTCCTTGGCCGAATCCTTCACCGCGTTCTTCTTGAGCGTGGCCTTCTTGGCGCCGAAGCCCTTGCGCACCGGCTTGCCGGTATCGGCCAGCAACTGCTGCACTTCTTCGAACGTCAGCGTGGCCGGCTCGCGATCCTTGGGGATCTTGCCATTGAGCTTGCCATCGCTGATGTACGGGCCGAAGCGGCCATTGAGCACCTGGATGTCGCTGCCTTCGAAGTCCTTGATCACGCGGTTGCGCGCGATCTCTTCCTTCTCCTCGATCAGGAACACCGCGCGCGCCAGGTCGATGGTGTACGGGTCGTCTTCCTTCTTCAGCGAGGCATAGACGCTGCCGCGGCGTGCGAACGGACCGAAGCGGCCGATGCCGACGCTGACGTCCTGGTCCTTGTCCTGGCCCAGCGCGCGCGGCATCTTGAACAGTTCCAGCGCGTCCTCGATGGAAATCGAATAGATGCTCTGGCCCGGCCGCAGCGAGGCGAAGGTGGGCTTCTCCTCGTCTTCGACGGTGCCGATCTGCACCATCGGGCCGAACCGGCCGATGCGTGCGCTGACTTCCTTGCCGCTGACCGGGTCGGTGCCCAGCACGCGCACGCTGCCGGCGTCGGTCTTGTCCAGCGAATCCTTCTTGTCCTCGACCAGTTCCTTGAACGGGCCCCAGAACTTCTCCATCAACGGGATCCACTCTTCCTCGCCGCGCGAGACCGCATCCAGGTCGTCTTCGAGCTTGGCGGTGAAGTCGTAATCCACGTAGCGGGTGAAATGCCCGGACAGGAACTTGGACACGGCGCGGCCCACGTCGGTGGGACGGAAGCTGCGGCCTTCCATTTCCACGTACTTGCGGAACTGCAGGGTCTGGATGATCGAGGCGTAGGTCGACGGCCGGCCGATGCCGTATTCCTCCAGCGCCTTGACCAGCGCCGCTTCGGTGAAGCGCGGCGGCGGCTGGGTGAAGTGCTGGTCGGTGACGATGCGATCAAGCGGGATGTTGTCGCCGGCCTTCATCAGCGGCAGCTTGCGGCCTTCGTCCTCGTCCTCGCTGCTCTTGGTGTCCTTGCCTTCTTCGTAGACCGCCAGGAAGCCCGCCACCACCACGGTGGTGCCGCTGGCGCGGAACACGTGCTCGCTGCCGGCCGACAGATCGACGCTGACGGTGTTGAGCGTGGCCGGGATCATCTGGCAGGCCACTGCGCGGCGCCAGATCAACTCGTACAGGCGACGCTCGTCGTCGGACAGGAAGCGCGCCACCTGCGCCGGGGTGCGCAGCGCCGAGGTCGGACGCACCGCCTCATGCGCTTCCTGCGCGTTCTTGGATTTGGTGGTGTAGGCGTTGGGCTGGTCCGGCAACGAGGCGGTGCCGAAATCGCGCGCGATCACATCGCGGATTTCCGCCAGCGCGTCCTGCGACAGGTTCACCGAGTCGGTACGCATATAGCTGATCAGACCGACCGAGCCTTCGTCGCCCAGCGCCACGCCTTCATACAGTTTCTGCGCCACCTGCATGGTCTTGCGGGTGGTGAAGCCGAGCTTGCGCGAGGCTTCCTGCTGCAGCGTGGAGGTGGTGAACGGCGGGGCAGGGCGGCGTTTGCGCTCCTTGCTGGCCACATCGGTGACATGCAGCACGCCTTGGGCGGCCTGCTGGATGCGCAGCCGGGCCGCTTCGGCGGTATCGCCGTCGGTGACGGTGAACTGCTCGAACTTCTGCCCGTCCAGCTTGATCAGGCGCGCATTGAACGGCTGCGACGGATGCCGGCAATGCGCATCGATGGACCAGTATTCGCGTGCGATGAAGGCTTCGATCTCTTCCTCGCGTTCCACGATCATGCGCAGCGCCGGCGACTGCACGCGGCCGGCCGACAGCCCGCGCTGCACCTTGCGCCACAGCACCGGCGACAGGTTGAAGCCGACCAGATAGTCGAGCGCGCGGCGGGCCTGCTGCGCATCGACCAGATCGGCGGCGATCGCGCGCGGCTTGAGCATGGCTTCCTTGATCGCGCGCGGGGTGATTTCGGTGAACACCACCCGCTGCATCGTCTTGTCCTTGAGCAGCCCGCGCTCTTTCAGGATCTCGGCGATGTGCCAGCTGATCGCCTCGCCCTCGCGGTCCGGGTCGGTGGCCAGATAGATGTCGTCGGCGCTCTTGGCGGCGCGCGCAATGGCTTCGACATGCTTCTCGTTCTTCTCGATCAGGTCGTAGCGCATCGCAAAGCCATTGTCCGGATCGACCGCTCCCTCCTTGGGGACGAGATCGCGCACGTGCCCATACGAGGCCAGGACGGTGAAGTCCTTGCCGAGGTATTTATTGATCGTCTTGGCCTTGGCAGGCGATTCGACGATGAGCAGGTGCTTGGGCATGGTGGCGAATTCTTTGGGCAGGGCCCGGGGGGCGGGTAGCGTGGCCTAATTGGCCGGTGGAGGGAAGCAGATCGCCTGTTTCCCACACGTCAACGCCCGGGAAACGAGCCCGGGCGTTCAGTTCTCTTATTAGAAAGATCACGGCGGACGCCGCCGTGTCAAGCGGCCAGTGCCGCGAACTGCTAGTTCTGGCTCATTCCGATGGCGGTCAGCAGGAAGGCCAGCGCCACGACCGAGAACACCAGCAGCACCGCATAAATGGCCAGGACCACGATGGTGACCGTATCCAGACCCCTGGATTGCCGCTCCGGGTGATCGGTGAAGGCCCAGCGGTCCACCACCAGGGTGTCGCAGACCTTGTCGTGCGGGGCCTGCTTGCGCGCGGTCATGCCGGCCATGAACGCCGCCACGATCGCGCCGATGCCCAGGGTGAGCACGCTGATCAGCATGTAGGCCAGATAGCGCAGCACGTTGCGCCAGAAACCGACCCGGCCGCCGTTGCTGTCGGCACGCACCAGCTTGATGCCGCAGGCGAGCTTGCCCAGGCTGGCCTGATGCCGGCTGGACTGCATCCAGGCGAAATACAGCGTCGGGATCGCCAGGCCGATGCCATAGGACAGCACCAGGATGGCGGTGCCGAGTGCGCTGCCGTCGTCCAGCGCCGAGCCGGAATCGCCCCGGGTGGTCGCCAGCGCCACGACGAACACCAACGGAATCACGATCAGGTACACCGCAAAGCTGGTGATCAGGCTGTCCAGGATGCTGGCGGCCACGCGCCGCCACAGTCCGGCGTAGACAACCGGGGCTTCATGCAAGGCAACGGTGGCTGCAGGCGCGGCGGCAGAGCCCCAGGCGTCCGGAACCGGCACGCCGGCGGATGGATGCGACGAGGTAGAGGCCGGCGTAGGCGCGTTAGCGGTGGTGGTCAGGATCGGGTCTGGGGCCGCTGGAGTTGTGGCCGCGTCTGCCGGCGTGGTGGCCCACGCCACTGGATCGACCGGTGCAGCATCTGCCGGTGCAGCGTGCTCGCGCGCCGGAAGCTGCTGGTGATCGACTACCGCATGCTGATCGGCAAGGCCGGGTTCGGTCTGCCCAGGCGCAGCGTCCGCAGTGCTGGCGGCAAATGACGTGGCTGCGGCGCGCGTACCGTCCGCCGCGCCGCTGGCCGGGTCAGCCGTCGCCTGCGGCGCGCTGCGCGGAACGTCCAGGTCCGCATCGGCGGTCGGCGCGGGAGGCATTGGCACCGCGGTGGCGACGTCCAGCTCGGCCGCGACCTCGCCAAGTGTTACCCACTGCGGCAAGCCTTCGCGCCAGACCAAGCTGGATGCATCGATCAGGCCGTCGGACAGGCGCGCGCGAAGCGTGTCCGTGTCCACCGGCCCCTGGCGCTCGCGTTGTGCGTCGGCGTAGTACCACTGCGTCATTGAAGTCCCCTTGGGTAAAGCGATTGACTAGCCGCGGCAGTCCGGTGGCAGTTGGTCGTCGTCGATCTCGGAGCTGCACTGCCAGGTGCCGGCGTCTGCGTCGAAATCCAGCCACAGCGCCTTGCCGTCGATCCTGGTCATTGTCGGCGCATGCAGCAGCGCCTCGACGCCGCATTCGGTGGTGTCGAAACGGCCGATCTGCACGCTGGTCAGCACCTCGTTTGCATACCGCTCTGGCGCGAGGAAGCCGGCATCGCCATTGACCGGGCAACGGCCTTGCTGGGCGAGAAACCCGGCGATCTGCGGCTTCAAGGGCGCCAGCGCCGTGATCGCCCGGGCGACCTTGCTACGCGCGGTGTAGTCCTGATACGCCGGCAGCGCGATCGCAGCCAGGATGCCGATCACCGCCACCAGCACGAACAGGCCCACCACCGCGCCCAGCACCAGCGCCAGCGGCCAACCCGGCCCGTTGCCGGGCAGGCGCTGCGCTGACGACGGGGACGAACTGGCGGCAGCGGCGTGAACAGCCGCAGGCGGAACCGGCGGCAGCGGCGGCGGCAGCGGCAGCACTGCGGTGCGCATGGCGGTGGAAATCGGGGGGGCGAGCTCGTCGGCGCATGCTGACAGCGGTACCCATCGGGCAAATCCTGCGCGCCAGACCAGGGTGTCCAGTGCGATCGCGTGATCGCGATACAGTGCCAGCAAGGCCTCGCCGGCCACCGGGCCACGCCGATGGCGGTTGCCCTCGGCGTAATACCAACTGCTCATTGCCGTCCCCTCGCACGCTTCCGTTGCGGCTTCCGCTTCAGTGTACGGGTTCAGGCTCGTCCAGGAACATCTGCGTTTCCATCCAGGCATAGGCCGCTTCGGCGCCCGGCTGGTTGAACAGCACCATCAAGACCACCCATTTGAGGTCGTCCAGGTCCAGTTCGTCCTGATCCAGCGCCATGGCGCGGTCCAGCACCAGCTCGCGCTGGTCGGCGTCCAGGATGCGGTGTTGTTCCAGGAACAGCAGAAATCCACGGCAGTCCACATCGAGCTTGTCCAGCTCCGGGCCGTGATAGATGCGTACAGGTCCATCGACATGCGGGCGCGCGACACTGGGCCGCTGCTCGGAGAGCGCGTCCAGCCAGTCGAAGGCTTTGCTGATTTCTGCGGGACTGAAACCGGCCTGGATCAGGCCATTCTGAAGCGAGTCACGGTCGCGGACCAGGTCCGCATCTTCGCTGAAATAATGTTCGAACAGGTACAGCAGTACATCAAGAATGCTCTCTTTCATTGCCCCTCGGCCTGCGTCGCGCGACGCTGTGGAGGTGAAGAAACTAGGGATTGCGGGTATAGCGACCGTGCTCGGCGACCACGTCTCCCTCCAGTTCCATGATGAGCAGCATGGAGGACAGCGCGGCGGCCGTCAATCCGGTGCGTTCGACCAGGGAATCCATAGGGGTTGGGTCGTGGCCCAGCGCCTGCCACAAGCGCTGGTAGTCCGGATCCGAGCGCGCCGTGCCGGCCTGCGGTGGTGTCCTGGCCTGATCAGTGGGGGCGGCCAGGCGCTGGCGCAAGGCGTCTGCCAGTTCGCCCGACAGCAGGCGCAGGCCGTCGATGATCTGGGCCGGCTCCTGCGCCAGGGTGGCGCCCTGCCGGATCAGGTGATGGCAGCCGCGCGCGAGCGGATTGTGCAGCGAGCCGGGCAGGGCGAACACCTCGCGCCCGGCCTCCGCCGCCAGCCGCGCGGTGATCAGCGCACCCGAGCGCATGGCTGCTTCCACCACCAGGGTGCCCAGGGCCAGCCCGGCGATGATCCGATTGCGGGCCGGGAAGTGTCCCGCGACCGCCCTGGTACCTGGCAGGTACTCGCTGACCACTGCACCATGCGCGGCGATGCGATCGCGCAGGCACTGGTGATGCGCGGGATAGGCCACATCCGTGCCGGTGCCCACCACCGCCACGGTGATGGCGTCGCTGCGGGCAAGCGCGGCCTCGTGCGCGATTGCATCCACGCCGGCGGCCATGCCGCTGACGATGGCCAGGCCGGCGCCGGCCAGGCTGGAGGCGAATGCGCGGGTGTGGTCGCGGCCGCCGGCGGTGGCGGAGCGGCTGCCGACCACGGCCACGCCCGGGTGCCAGAGCGCGTTCGGGTCGCCGTCCACGAACAGGGCCAGTGGCGGGTTGACGATGTGGCGCAGCAGGGCGGGGTAGTCGGGGTCGTTCAGGCCGATCAGGTGATGGCCGGGCTGCTCGCACCAGTGCAGGGCGGCGTCCAGGACGCGCGCATCGGGTGCCTGCAGGCGAGCCGCCTGCAGATCGTCGCAGCCGGCGGCACGCCAGGCCTCGTGCCCGGCGACCAGTATCTCTGCCGGGCTGCCAAAACAGCGCAGCAGTGCGCTGCGCGGCGGGCTGCGGCCACCCGCCATGAGCAGGATCAGGAATGCGCGCAGGTCGGGAGTGGTGAGAGCCATGCCTCAAGCCTGGACCGCAAACGACGACGGCGCCCTCGGGCGCCGTCGCATTACCGCATCGGAATTTTCGCTTACTGCGCGTCGGGATGCTTGACGAAGTAGCCCAGGCCGGTCGGCTTGACGCTTTCCATCACCAGCGCATAGCTGACCTTGTCGAAGGTGCGGAACACCATCGCGTGCGAGGCGTATTCGTCGGGCAGGCCGACGGTGGAGCCGGCCGGGCCGCTGAAGTCGTCGTCGGTCCGCGAGAAGCGCGAATGCTTGACGCGGTCGCTGACCGTGCGGCCCTTGCGCCAGATCGAGAACACCGTGCCGTTGTTGATGCCTTCGCGGGCACCGCCGGAGATGGCGATCACATCGCGGGTACCGCCGACGATGAAGGCATCGGAGATGGCCAGCACCCGCAATTCGGTCTGCAGCGCCTGTTCCGACGGCGGATGCGGGATGAACTGCAGGTCGTACGGCTGCGCTTCGACGGCAACGATGCGATCGCCGGCGCGCACTTCGCGGCCGCTGTCCTGCAGCAGCAGGGTGGCCGCCTTGGAATTGCCGCCCGCCGCGCTGCGCGTGATGGTGCCGACGTTGACCTGCGCCAGTTCGTAGCCCAGGAACTCGCGGCGCGTGCTCGGCGCGATGTAGTTCTTCCAGATGTTGCCGGCGCCCGCGGTGATGTTGCCGGCCGCATCGAGGTCTTCGTTGTGCTTGGGCAGGCTGAACTTCACGGTCGGGCGCACCACCGCAAAGCGCTGGCCCGGCTGTGCATCGTCCAGGCCGACCACATAGGCCACCTGGCCGGTGGTGGCGCGCGCGCGGCCGCCTTCCAGGCCCACCACGTACGGCAGCTGGTCGAAGTCGTCGGTGACGCGCAGGTTCTTCAGGAACGGCTCGACCTCCGCCAGCGGAATCGCGTTGATCGGCGCTTCCTGGCGCGGGCCAGGCTGGACGGTGCCCTTGGCGACGCGATCCAGGTAGGCCAGGCTGATCACGTCGCCGGGGTAGATCAGGTGCGGATTCTGGATCTGCGGGTTGGCCTGCCAGATTTCCGGCCACAACCACGGCTTCTGCAGGAAACGTCCAGCAATGTCCCACAGGGTATCGCCCTTGCGGACCACGTAGGTGTCTGGATGTTCGCCCACCGCTTGCGCGGCAGCGTAGGTCGCGACGGTCAGCATCGCCGCAGCGACGACCGTACGAAGTCGGTTCAACATGAGTGCCTTCTTGCCTGATTCCCCAACAGGTCCGCGCACTATAGTCCAGAAACCGGGGCGTCACGCAAGCATTGCGCTAGAATGACAGCGTCTTGCCGGCGCAGCGCCGGTGTTCCCAGACGGGTAATCCCATGGCTTTGCTCCCTATCCTCGAATTCCCCGACCCGCGGTTGCGCACCAAGGCCGTGCCGGTCGATGCTGCCGAGCTCACCAGCCCGGCATTCCAGACCCTGCTCGACGACATGTTCCAGACCATGTACGAGGCGCCCGGCATCGGCCTGGCCGCCAGTCAGGTGGACGTGCACAAGCGTTTCATGGTGATCGACGTCAGCGAGGAGAAGAATCTCCCGCAGGTGTTCGTCAACCCGGAAATCGTGAGCAGGCAGGGCGAGCAGGTATATCAGGAAGGCTGCCTGTCGGTACCGGGCATCTATGCCGATGTCGCCCGCGCCGATGCGATCACCGTGCGCTATCTCGACCGCCAGGGCAAGGCGCAGGAACTGAGCACCGATGGCCTGCTGGCGGTGTGCATCCAGCACGAGATGGACCATCTGGACGGCAAGCTGTTCGTCGATTACCTGTCGCCGCTCAAGCGCGAGATGGTGCGCAAGAAGCTGGCCAAGCAGCGTAAACACGTGGCCTGACGGCCGGGATTTGGGACTTGGGAGTCGGGATTCGCAAAGCCGGTTCTCTCACCGATTGCCGAATCCGCCGTTGCGACTCCCCAATCCCCACTCCCGAACCCCCGCCCTATGAGAATCGTATTCGCCGGTACGCCGGATTTTGCCGTCGCCTCGTTGCGCGCCGCCGCGCAGCGGCATGAAGTGGTGGCGGTCTATACCCAGCCGGATCGGCCTGCCGGCCGTGGCCGTGGGTTGACGCCCTCGCCGGTCAAGCTGGAGGCGATCGCGCGCGGCATTCCGGTGTTGCAGCCACAGACATTACGTTCGCCCGAGGCGCTGGCCACGCTGCGCGCGCTCAATGCCGACCTGATGGTGGTGGTGGCCTACGGCCTGATCCTGCCCAAGGCGGTGCTGGCCGCGCCGACCCACGGCTGCTGGAACGTGCATGCCTCGTTGCTGCCGCGCTGGCGTGGCGCCGCGCCGATCCAGCGCGCGATCGAGGCCGGCGATACCGAAACCGGCGTCTGCCTGATGCAGATGGAAGCCGGGCTGGATACCGGCCCGGTGCTGCTGTCGCAGCGCATCGCAATCGGCGAGCAGGAAACCGGCGGGCAGTTGCACGACCGCCTGGCCGCGCTGGGCGCGCAGGTGCTGTCCGATGGCCTGGGCCTGCTGCGTGCCGGCATCCGTCCGGTGGCGCAACCGCAGCCGGACGAGGGCGTGACCTACGCGCACAAGCTGGACAAGGCGCAGGCGCGGCTGGACTGGGCGCAGCCGGCGCAGGAACTGGCGCGGCGCGTACGCGCGTTCAATCCATGGCCGGTGGCCGAGGCGCTGCTGGCCGGCGAGCGCGTGCGCCTGCATGGCGCGGTGGCGCTGGAGCTGGCGCATCAGCAGGCGCCGGGCACCCTGCTCGCCGCCAGCAAGCAAGGCATCGACATCGCCTGCGGGCAGGGCGCGCTGCGGGTGCGCGTGCTGCAGCGCGAGGGCGGCAAGGCGATCACCGCTGCCGACTACCTCAACGCACGCCGCGACCTGCCGGCGCTGCGCTGATGCCGGCAGAGACCGCAATGGCGGGCGTGGGCTCGCGTCTGGCCGCGGCACGGGTGCTGACGGCCGTGTTCGACCAGGGCCGCTCGCTCAAGGCCGAACTGGCCGCGACCCTGCCCGGTCTTGATGATCCACGCGACCGCGCGCTGGTGGAGGCGATCTGCTTTGCGGTGCTGCGCCGCCGCCCGGCCTATGACGTGGCATTGCGGCAGTGGCTGGAACGCCCGTTGCCGCCGCGCGATGCCGAACTGAAGGCGCTGCTGATGGCCGGCTTCGCCCAGCTCGACGTGCTGCAGCTCCCCGCGCATGCGGCCTTGTCGGCCACCGTGGACGCGTGCCGCGCGTTGGGCCGGCCGCGTCAGGCCGGCATGGTCAACGCGATCCTGCGGCGCGCCCAGCGCGAGGGGTTTCCGGCGGTATCCGCCGATGCGGGCTGGCCGTCCTGGCTGCGCAAGCAACTGCGCGCCGATTGGGGCGACCAGGCCGAGACCATTTTCGAGGCAAGCGCGCAGATGGCGCCGATGTGGCTGCGCGTGCAGCGCTCGCGGATCGACCCGGCTGGCTATGTCGCAGGCCTGGCCGCGCTGGGCATCGCCGCCGAAACGGACGCGGTGTTGCCGGATGCGGTGCGTCTGCACGGCGCGGTGCCGGTGAGCCAGTTGCCGGGCTTTGCCGAGGGCGATGTCTCGGTGCAGGACGGCTCCGCGCAGCAGGTCGCCGATGCGCTGGTGCTGGCGCCGTCTGCGCGTGTGCTCGATGCCTGCGCCGCGCCCGGTGGCAAGGCCGCGCATCTGCTGGAGCGCCATCCCGGCCTGCAGCTCACCGCGCTGGATGTGGATGCGCGCCGGCTGGAGCGGGTGCAGCAGACCCTGCAGCGCACCGTGCCGGGCGCGCAGGTGACCCTGCACGCGGCCGATGCGGCCGAGACCGCCGCATGGTGGGACGGCCAGCCGTTCGATGCGGTGCTGCTGGATGCGCCGTGTTCGGCCACCGGCGTGGTGCGCCGTCAGCCGGACGTGCTGCTGCATCGCCGTGCCGACGATATCGACGCCTTGTGCGCATTGCAGGCGCGTCTGCTCGATGCCAGCTGGCGCACGCTGCGACCGGGCGGGCAGCTGCTCTATACCACCTGTTCCCTGCTGGCGCGCGAGAACCAGATGCAGGTGGATGCCTTCCTGCAACGCACTGCCGACGCACGGGCGCAGCCGCTGGGTGCGCAATTCGGGCATGCGGCCGGTGCCGGACGGCAGCGTTTCCCCGGCGAGCGGCACTGCGACGGTTTTTTCTACGCGCTTTTGCTAAAAGCGTCCTGACCGCGCGCCGAACCCGGCGCTCCACCTCCGCACCCATCGCCACCCGTCATGCTCAAGACTCGTGCTTCCAAGGATTTCTGGCTGCTGGCCATCACGGCTGTGCTGGTGATCGGTGCCGGCCTGGGACTGCGCGACCCCTGGCCGTCGGACGAGCCGCGGTTTGCGCTGGTTGCCAAGCAGATGGTGATGAGCGGCGATTGGTTGTTCCCGCATCGCGGCAACGAGCTGTACTCGGACAAGCCGCCGATGCTGATGTGGCTGCAGGCGCTGTTCTACACGCTGCTGGGCAACTGGCGGGTGGCGTTCCTGTTGCCGTCGCTGCTGGCGGCGCTGGGCACGCTGGCCTGCGTGTACGACCTCGGGCGGCGGCTATGGACGCGGCGCGTGGGGGCCTATGCGGCCTGGATGCTGCTGTTCACGCTGCACTTCACCTTCCAGGCCAAGAAGGCACAGATCGATCCGCTGGTGGTGTTCTGGATCACCCTGGCCAATTACGGATTGCTGCGCCATCTGCTGCTGGGGCCGGCCTGGCGCTGGTGGACGCTGGGCTGGTTCGCCGCCGGGCTGGGCGTGATCACCAAGGGGGTCGGCATCATCGCCCTGCTGATGCTGATCCCGGCCGGCATTGCGGCGGCGCGCGGCTGGCCGGGCGTGCGCGTGCATGTGCGCGACCGGCGTTTCTGGCTGGGGCCGCTGTTCTTCTTCATCGCGATCCTGTTGTGGTTCGTGCCGATGATGGTGACCGCGCTGACTGCCGGCCAGCCCGAGTACCGCGTCTATCTCAACGACATCCTGCTGCGCCAGACCGCCAAGCGTTACGCCAATTCCTGGGATCACGCGCAGCCGGTCTGGTACCACTTCAAGGGCATGGCCACGATGTGGCTGCCGACCATCCTGTTGCTGCCCTGGGCGATCCCGGCCTGGTGGCGCCGGCTCAAGCGACGCGATGCGCGCTATCTGTTGCCGCTGGCCTGGTGGCTGCTGGTGCTGGTGTTCTTCACCATTCCCAGCGGCAAGCGCGATGTGTACATCCTTCCGGCGCTGCCGATGTTCTGCCTGGCCCTGGCGCCGCTGGCGGCAGGCCTGCTGCGCCGTGCCGGGGTGCAGCGGCTGCTGTTCGGATTCGTAGTGCTGCTGACGGTGGCCTTCGTTGCCGGCGGTGCGGCGATGCTGATCGGGCATCCGGGGTTCGAGCAGAAGATCATGGACAGCCGCGGAGTCGGCAGCGAGGCCACCGACCCGCTCGGCTGGCTGCTGCTGGCGGTGGGCCTGTGGGGCGTGGCCAGCCTGTTGCTGCTGCGGGTGCGCCGTTCCGCGCTTGCCGCCGCATCGCTGCTGGGCGCGTGGTGGGTGGCGTTCGGGTTGGTCTGCTATCCGATCTTCAACGATTCCAGTTCGGCGGGCGCGGTGATGCGCGAGGCCGGGCGCCGGATCGGCCCGGATGCGCAGCTCGGGCTGGTGGCCTGGAAGGAGCAGAACCTGCTGATGGCCGACCGCCCCGCGCAGACCTTCGGCTTCAAGGTGCCGTGGGAGCAGCAACTGCAGCGTGCGGTGGCCTGGCAGGCACAAGACCCGGAGCAACGCTGGCTGATGGCGCAGGAGACCGCGCTGCTGGCCTGCGTGGACCGCAGCCGCAGCCAGATGGTGGGCGTGGCCAACCGCCGTCGCTGGTGGCTGGTACCGGCCGATGCCGTGCACGGCAGCTGCGTGGCAAGTGCCGAGCAGCGGGCAGTGGAAGCGCAGGAGCAGGGCAACCTGGACACCGAATGAGCCGGCGCAGCACAGGTTCCGGCCACGATCGGCGGCGCGTCAACGCCGCCGCCGGCCGTCGTCTAGCATGGATTCATGCGGGACATCGTTAGCTTGGCCGGCGTCGCTGACGCGTGCCGCCCGATTCACCCCCATTCGCCACCGATGTCTGAATGAATTCCTTGCCCACCCAGCCCGCTGCACTTTCCTCCTCGGCCCCCATTGCATCACCGGCAGGTGTGGGCATTGCCGAACTGGGTGTCTTTGCGTTGACCGCGCTGGTGGTCAACATGCCGAGTGGATTGCTGCCCTTCGGGCTGTGCCTGCTGCTTGGCTCGCTGGTGGGCTGGCGCAGCCTGCGCGCGGGCATCGTCGCGCGCAGCTGGTCGGTGCGCGCGCTGGGCTGGCTGACGGCGGCGGTGATCGCGATGTCGCTGCTGTCGATCGTGCTGTTCGAACACGGGCTGCGCGATGTCGACAACCGCTCGCGCTTTCTGGTGCTTCCGTGGGCGGCGGTGTGGGCGTACGCCCTGCAGCCGCGCCAGATCTGGCTCTGGCGGGGCGCATTGGCCGGCGTGTTCGCGGCAATGGTGATCGCCATCCTGCAGGTGATGAACGGGGCCCCCCGCGCCGAAGGCTGGACCAATGCGATCGTGTTTGCCGATATCGCGCTGATGCTGCTGGTGGTGGCGGTGTTCTGCCGTCCGGTCGGCCACGTGCGCTGGCTGGTGGGCGCGGCCATCGCCACGGTGGTGGTGATCGTGCTCAGCGGCAGTCGCGGGGTGTGGTTGTCGTTGCTGGTGACCCTGGGCGTGCTGATCTGGGGCGCGCCCTGGCAGAGCGCACGCCTGCGCTTGCTGACCTTCGTCGGCGGTGCGGTGCTGGCGGTGGGCGTGGTGCTCAGCGTGCCGGCCTTGACCGAGCAGATGCGCCTGGGCGAGTTGCAGAGCGACCTGCGGCGCTACGAAGTCGGCGACAGCGACTCGTCTGCCGGTGCCCGTATCGAACGGCTGCACGTGGCCTGGGATACCTTGCGCGCGCATCCGCTGACCGGCATCGGCGTCGGGCGCTTCGACGATGCAATGCGCGAGCTGCCGGTGTGCGCCGGCGACACCTGGCTGCTGCGCTGTCATCTGGGCCATGCGCACAACGATCTGGCCGAGTGGGGCGCCACCCAGGGAGTACCGGGGCTGTTGTTGTTGTTTGCGGTCTACGGCGTGCCGTTGTGGATCTTCGTGCGGCTGCATCGACGCAGCGGCCAGCGCCAGTTCCGCGGGCCGGCAGCGGCCGGTGTGATGATCGTGGTGAGCTATGCCCTGTGCGGACTGACCCAGTCGATGTTTGCGCACCAGGTGTCGGCCAGCTTCTACACGGCGATGGTCGGTGTGCTGGTCGGCCTGGCGGCGCGCCAGGCGCAGGCATACTCGGTGCGAGCGGCCGACAAGGCCTAGCGAGCGGCCTTGCGGTGGGTGGTGGGCTCGGCCCCATCATCGGAAAGGTGACTGTTGGCTCGGAGCGCCGACCTGGCGGCGGGCGCAGCCGTCGCGGCGGTCGCATGCGGGTCGCTGCGTTCAGCCGTCGCGGCGATCGTCCACGCGCGGCGGATCCTGCACCGGTTGGTTGTGCTGCAGCAGCCATAACATGATGGTCTTCTGGCGCACGTAGTTGGCGCGGACATAGGCGTAGATCAAGCCGTGCCAGCCATCGCGAAACCCGCCACGCAGCAGGTAGCCGCGCCAGAAGCGCCAGGCCGGTGCCAGCACCAGCTTGCTCCAGGTCGCACGCTTGCCGCGCGCGTAGTCGTGCTCGGCCATCATCTGCGCGTAGCGCTGGGTCTTGGCCAGTTGCTGCGCCAGCGAGCGGTAGGGGTAGTGGATCAGGTCGCCCGCCAGGGTCATGACCGCCCCGTCGACACTGGCCGCTTCGTGGATCTCGCGCTTGCCGCGCCAGCCGCCGCGGCGTCGATCGAACAGGCGCAGCACCCGATCCGGATACGCATTGCCATGGCGCAGGAACCGGCCGAAATAATCCGACAGCCGTGCGAAGCGATAGCCGGCCGCACCGGCAAAACCGCCATCGCGCGCGGCAATGATCGACGCACGCAAGCCATCGCTGACGCGCTCGTCGGCATCCAGGCACAACACCCAGTCATGGCTGGCCTGCGCCACGCAGAACGCCTTCTGGCTGCGATAGCCATCGAAGGTACGTTGCAGGACGCGTGCGCCATGTGCGGTGGCCAGCGTCACGGTGGCATCGGTGGAGCCGGAGTCCACCACCACGATCTCGTCGCAGAACGCCAGCGAGCGCAGGCAGTCGCGTAGGCGATCGGCCTCGTTGAACGCGATAATGCAGGCGCTGATGCGCGGCCGTTCGTCGGGTGCGGTCGAAGAGGACATGTGATGGCTCAATACCTGCTGTTCGCAACGGAGCGTTACGCGTTGCCTATTCTGGCGCCATTGGCGCAGGCATTACAGGCCCGCGGGCACGCCGTGTCGGCCTGGTTCGAGGGTGGTGCGCGCGGGCTGGTGTTGCCGGATGTGCGCCAGGTCGGCCTGCGCCAGGCGCTGTCGCTGCGCCCGCAGGCAGTGTTCAGCGCGGCCAACTGGGTGCCGCCGTTCATTGCCGGTGCCAAGGTGCAGCTGTTCCATGGTTTCAACGTGCAGAAACGCGAAGACAACCGTGGGCACTTCCGCGTGCGTGGACTGTTCGATCTGTATTGCACGCAGGGCCCGGCCACCACGGCGCCGTTTCGCGCACTCGCCGCGCGCGAAGGGCATTTCGCGGTGGTCGAAACCGGCTGGCCCAAGCTCGACCCGGTGTTTCGCGACGATGGCGGACGCAGCGCGGCACTGCGCGCGCCCGCCAACGGGCGGCCGGTGATCCTGTTCGGCTCCACGTTTACCGAGCGCCTGAGCGCCGCGCCCGCGCTCTACGAGCAGATCGCCGCCGATATCGCGCGCGGTGCGCATTACTGGCTGCTGACCCTGCACCCGAAGTGCGCGCCGGAGCTGTTCGATCGCTATCGCGCGCTGGCCGGGCCGCATGCGTGCTTTGTCGAACCCGAACAGGTCATGGCCGCGCAGCGTGCGGCCGATGTGCTGGTGTCGGATACCTCATCGATCGTGTCCGAGTTCGTGGTGCAGCACAAACCGGTGGTGACCTTCCGCAACCGCGTGCCGCAGACGCATATGCTGGACTTCCAGCAGCCCGGGCAATTACCGCAGCAGCTGGCGCGCGCGTTGGCGCCGGATGCGGCGCTGCGCAGTGCGCTGGCCAGGTATGCCGATGCGATCCACCCGTACCGCGACGGGCAATCGTCGGAGCGGGTGATTGCAGCGACCGAGGACTTCATCGCCGGCAAGCTCGGTCCACTGCGGCGCAAGCCGCTGGGCGCAGTGTGGCGCGGCCTGCAGATCCGCCGCGAACTCGGATACTGGGGCCCGTCCCGGCGCTGAAACCGGGGTTTGATCAGTGGCTCCAAGTGGCTGCCTATCAGCAGTCTTCAACCAATCCCCAATCCCCAATCCCGATTCCCGATTCCCAACTCACCAACGCAACCTGCGCCGCGTCAACGCGGCACCCAACCGGGCCTGCAGCGCCTGCGCCTGTGCCAACGGCACAAAGCGCAGGCGTAACCCCGGGCCGGTCGGGCTGGCGCCGGCGGTGTCCAGCCACAGCGTTGCGGTGCCGGACAGGCGATCCAGCGGCGAGCGTTGCAGTTGCAGCGCCTGCAGCTTGTCCAGCTCGGCCAGCCGCCACCAGCGTTTCCACCAGCCGCCGCGCACGGCGACAAACCGCGCATCCACCGCATAGCCCATGCGGTGCACCTGGCGATGCGCCTTGAACGCACTCCACGGCAACCACAGCAGCAACCACGCCGCCTGGTTGCCGAATTGCC
The DNA here is from genome assembly GCF_003992965.1 of Xanthomonas sp. BRIP62409. Taxonomy (NCBI): domain Bacteria; kingdom Pseudomonadati; phylum Pseudomonadota; class Gammaproteobacteria; order Lysobacterales; family Lysobacteraceae; genus Xanthomonas; species Xanthomonas sp. BRIP62409. The sequence continues at coordinate 102,890 of NZ_QEZJ01000033.1, forward strand.
AGGCCAGGCCGCCGACCAGCGGCAGCAGCACCAACAGCGTGGGCAGGCTCAAGCGCCACCAGCAATGCGTGGCGATCGCCTGCCACTGCGCAGGCGGCCAGGCAATCCCCGGCAGCAGGCGCTGCAACAAGGCATCGCAGCGCTGCGGGTCGGCTATCGGCGCCAGTTCCTTCAATGCGCTGCCTTCGCTGTCGGCGGTGCCGGCCACTGCGGTCTCCACCCGCAACTGGCGACGGCCGAACAGGCGATGCAGGCGGCTTTCGTACAACGTCCACGACTGGATGCGGCGCAGTGCCACACTGCTGCGGATGCGCGTCAGCAGGCCGCGCTCCACGGTCAGGCGGCGCTCGGATTGGCTGAGGTGGAAGCCGTGGTACTGCGCCACCGCCAGGGCCACCGACAAGGCGCGCATCGCGATCAGCACGGCCAGGGTGCCGAGCACCACCAGGGTCGCGGCGACGGCCGTCCCCGGATGGACCTGGCTGACATAGCGGTACGCCAGCTCGCCGTTGTGCTCGACGAAGTTGGACACCGTGCGGCGCGGGATCATCTGGTAGATCACGCCGAAGCTGGCAGCCACCACCACCATGCCGCGATTGGAGATCAGCCCCAGCCGGATCACTTCGCCCAACGGCAGGCGCAGCAAGCTGTTGCTGTCGGCCGCGGGCTGCGGCGTACTGGCGTCGGCATCATGCGTGCGGCGACGGATCAGGTCTTCCAGCGCCAGCGCTTGGTCCAGCCGCAGCACGCGCATTTCCGCTTCGGGCTTGTGGCCACCGGCCGATTCCAGCCGCACTTCGGCCACCCCGGCCAGCCGGTGCAGCAGCGATTGATGCACCACCACGTTATGGATGCGCGCGAACGGGATATCGCGCCGGCTGCGTTCCAGCAGCCCGCTGCGGATCGCCACGCCATCGGTGCCGATGCGGTAGCGGTAGGTGAAATAGCGCAGCACCGAGATCGCCACCAGCACCGCCATCACCACGCCGGTGGCGATGTGGTCGGCCGAGTCGCGGCTGCCATCGCGGCTGCCGAACAGGATCAACGCCGCCAGCGGAATCAGGAACTGGCGGATCTGCTGCAACAGCACGAACACCCACGACAGCGGATGCAGGCGCTGCTCGTCCTGGCCGGGATGTCCGATGGCACTCACAGCGCGTCGTCGTCGTGATCGAGCTGGCGGGCGAGGCGGTCGCGCAGGCGTTCGGCATCGCCCTGATCCAGGCCGGACAACGCCACCGCGTTGAGCCTGCTGCCGGCGGTATGCACCACCAGCGTGGTCAGCCCGGTGGCGCGTTCGATCGGGCCGCGGCGCAGGTCCACGTGCTGCACGCGCGAAATCGGAATGCGCGTGTCGCTCTGCCAGAGATGACCGCGTTGCAGCGCCAGCCCGTGGTGGTCGAGTTTCCAGTGGGTGAGTCGATGCCGCTTGACCGCGAACCACGCGCCCAGCAACGCGGCAACCAGGGTCAGGCCCAGCACCAGCGGCCAGTGATGCCAGGCGTGCAACCCCGTGGCGGTCACGCCGGCCGCGATCAGCCCGGCACATCCGCCGCCCAGTGCGCCGTTGACGCCGGCCACATAGGCCCCGCGCTGCGGTAGCGGTTGCCACTGCGTGTGGTCCACGGCCGGACCCTCGGCCGGCGCGGCGGTGACGATGACCTCGGGGTGCGGCGGTGGAGCGTCGTGCACAAGGCTGGCCTGCAGAAGCGGTGCGCAAGCATAGCCGGGCGCCGAGGGCGGGCGCATCCGGCGCTGGCGGCGCTTACTGCGCGGCCAGGATCAGCGCGTCCACATCCAGCGCATGCCCGGCGCGCGCGGCCTTGGTGCGCAGGTACTGCTCGTTTTCCGCAGTGATGTCGCCGGTCACCGGGATGCGGTCTTCGACCGCGATACCGGCCGCGCGCAGGCGCTCGGCCTTGGCGGGATTGTTGGTCAGCAGCCGGATCCGGCCGATGCCCAGGCCGCGCAGCATCGCCACCGCACTGCCATAGCGGCGCTCGTCCGGGCCAAAGCCCAGTTGCGCGTCGGCGTCGATGGTGTCCAGGCCGGCATGCTGGTAGCCGTACGCGCGCATCTTGGCGGCGATGCCGGTGCCGCGGCCTTCCTGGTCCAGGTACAGCAGCACGCCGCCGCCGAGGTCCTTCAGCTTGGCCAGGCCATGGCGCAGCTGGTCGCCGCAATCGCATTTGAGCGAGCCGAACAGATCGCCGGTCAGGCAGGAGGAATGCACGCGCACCGGCACTGCGGCCGACAGGTCGGGCTGGCCGACCACGATCGCCACCTGGTCGCGCTGCGCCACCCCGCCGCGAAACACCACGAACTCGCTCATCCCCAGCCCGCGCAACGGCACCGGCGTACGGGTGACCAACTCGTAGCCGGCAGCGGCGGATGTGGCGCAACCGCTGGCCAGATCGTCCAGTGCCAGCGACTGGCAGCCGGCGAAGGCGGCCTGGTCATCCGCGTCGTGCAGCTCCACCGCCAGCATCGCCGGCAGCAGCAGTCCCAGCCGCGCGATCTCCACCGCGCCTGCGTCCAGCGTATCGCCCGCGGTCCACTGCGTCGGGACCGGGGTGTCGCGCAGGTAGGCCAGGGCCGCGAGCTGGTCGTAGTCGTGCTCGGCCAGCGCCACGCGTGCGCCCTGCGGGGCGTTCAGGCCCAGCACCTGGGCACGGGTCGGGGTGACGAACAGATAGTGCCGCCGCTGCGCCGCACGTGCGAAGGCCGCATACGACTGCGCGGTGCTGCTGTCCAACGCCAGTACCGCGCGTGCCTGCCCGTTGGCCGCGGTCAGCAGCACCGGGCGGCCGGCGCGCAGCTCGGAGGCGGCGCGCTCGCAGCGGATCGCCGCCGGATCACCGAAGGCCTGTGCGCTGGGGGAGGGGACGGGGCTGCTCATGCACGACTCCAGATGGGGATTGCCACGCCCGCTTCAAGGCGGACGCTGCCGCGGCCACTGCCTGCCGCATGCAGCCATTGTCGCGTGGTTCGCAATCGCCAGTCGCCACGGCCGGGTGGAACGCTGCATCCAGCGCCCGCCGTTTGAGTTGCACGGCAGGCAGGGATTGGTTGCATGCCGGCTGCGTTGTTCATCGCCGGGCAATGCCTTTTAATCCCAGGACCCCCTGCCCGTATCGGATCCCATGTCTCTTATCGACTGCAGCGAAGACCGCCACGCCAGCGCCATCCTGGACATCTTCAACGACGCCATCGCCACCTCCACCGCGTTGTACGACTACAGGCCGCGGCCGCCGGAAAGCATGATCGGCTGGTTTGCCACCAAGCGCGCAGGCGGCTTTCCGGTGATCGGGGTGGAAGCGGCCGACGGCAGCCTGATGGGCTTTGCCAGCTACGGCACCTTCCGCGCCTGGCCGGCGTTCAAGTACAGCGTCGAGCATTCGGTCTACGTGCACCGCGACCATCGCGGCAAGGGCCTGGGACGCCTGCTGTTGCAGGGTGTGATCGCGGCGGCAGAACAGCGCGGCGTGCATGTGCTGGTCGGCGGTATCGATGCCAGCAATCAGGCCAGCATCGCCTTGCACGAACAATTCGGCTTCACCCACGCCGGCACCGTGCGCGAGGCCGGTTTCAAGTTCGGCCGTTGGCTGGACCTGGCGTTCTATCAGCGCATCCTGGCCACCCCGGCCGATCCGCACGACGATTGAGCCTGCGACGGTGGTTGCCGACGCCGCAACGGCGGCGGTGCTTTGCGCAAGTGGATCTGTCTGCAGCCCGCCGCGGTCAGTGCGGATGCCGCTCGGTCGCATATGGATTGGCCTCGCCGCTGCCCGGCGGGCGTAGCGTGTAGCGCTTGTAGGTCCATTGGTATTGCGCCGGGTCGCGCCGGGCGATCTGTTCGATGCCTGCGTTGAGCGCGCTGGCGGCGCGCACCGGGTCGGCGTCGGCCACTGCCGGGTCGGCCGGCTGCACATGCAACGCAAACTGCAGGTCGCCGCCGGCGCGTTCGCACCAGCCATACAGCACGATCGCGCCGGTGCGCTCGGCAAGCCGGTTGACCAGGGTCATGGTCAGGGCGGGGATGCCGAAGAACGGCGCAAACACGCCATCGCCCATTTTCGGCTGCTGGTCGGGCAGGATGCCGACCGCACCCCCGTCCTTGAGCACCTTGAACAACTGCCGCACCGCCGGGCCTTCTGCGCGCACCTGGCGCACGTTGTCGCCGCCACGGGCCAGTTGCAGGAAGCCGTCCACCGTGTCCGATTCCGGCGGGCGGTACACGATGGCGATCGGCCCGCGTTCGGACAGCCACTGGTTGAGCAGCTCCCAGTTGCCGAAGTGCGGCGCGGCCACGATGACGCCGCGCCCGGAGGCCAGCGCCGCGTCGTAGAGTTCCTGGCCATTGCGCTGCAGCCGCGCCAGGTTCTCGGCCGGCGGGCGGGTCCAGGTACGCAGCACTTCCAGCGTCTGCCGCGCGGTCGACCGCAGCACCTGCGCATGCAGCTGCGCGCGCTGGCCGGCATCCAGTTCCGGGTACGCCAGCTCCAGGTTGCGGCGTGTCACGCGGGCCTCGCGTGCATCGAGCTTGCGCCAGCTCCAGGCCAGCGCATCGGCCACACGTTTGAGCAGCGGCCACGGCAGGCGGCCCACGGTTGCGGCGGTGGCGTAGAGCAGGCGGGCACGGACATCGGGTTTCATCTGCGCAATTCTAAACAGCGCGGCCGGCCAAGGCCCGCGCGTGACAGCACGGGCGGCGCTGGGCATGCTGCGCGGCACGGTTTGCTGCCTGAGAGTGCCCATGCTTGCGCTGATCCAACGTGTCACCCGCGCCGCAGTCACGGTCGATACGCAGACCGTCGGGCAGATCGGTCCCGGGCTGCTGGCGCTGGTCGGGGTCGAGCCCGGCGACAGCGACGCGCAGATCCGGCGCCTGGCCGAGCGCCTGCTCGGCTACCGCGTGTTCGCCGACGACACCGGCAAGATGAACCACTCACTCGCCGACACCGGCGGCGGCCTGCTGCTGGTCAGCCAGTTCACCCTGGCTGCGGACACCCGTTCCGGCAATCGCCCCGGCTTCAGCACGGCCGCGCCGCCTCTGGAGGCTGAACGGGCGTTCAATCAATTGGTGGCGATCTGCCGGCAAAAACATCGCGGCGGGGTGGAAACCGGGCGCTTCGGTGCCCATATGGTTGTCGACCTGGTCAACGATGGCCCGGTGACTTTCCTTCTCAGACCCTAGAAACCCACGTCCACCAGCGGTCCTGTCTTGAATCCGGCAGACCGGGCTTCACGCTGGTATAATGCTAGGTTCTCTTTCCAATCTCAAAGCCGGTGGCGCGAGCACTCATGGCCAACGAACGTCCTGCCCAGCAATCCGACATCAAGCTACTGATCAGCAAGGGCCTGGAACAGGGCTATCTGACCTACGCCGAAGTCAATGACCACCTGCCCGACGACCTGGTCGACCCGGAGCAGATCGAAGACATCATCAGCATGATCAACGGCATGGGCATCGATGTCCATGAAGTTGCCCCCGATGCCGAAACCCTGCTGCTCAACGATGGCAACACCGGCAACCGCGAGGTTGACGACACCGCCGCCGAAGAAGCCGCCGCCGCGTTGACCGCGCTCGACACCGAAGGTGGCCGCACCACCGACCCGGTGCGCATGTATATGCGCGAAATGGGCACGGTCGAGCTGCTGACCCGCGAAGGCGAAATCGCCATTGCCAAGCGTATCGAAGAAGGCCTGAGCCAGGTCCAGGCAGCACTGGGCGTGTTCCCGCTGTCGACCGAAATGCTGCTGGCCGATTACGAAGCGCACAAGGAAGGCAAGAAGCGTCTGGCCGAGATCGTGGTCGGCTTCAACGACCTGATCGAAGAAGCCGACGCCGCCGCTGCCGCGCTGGCCGCCGCCGGCCCGGTCGCCGTGGACGAAGACGCGGTCGATGAAGACGACGACGAAGATGGCGATGACGACGCTGCCGAGGAAGAGGCCGGCCCGACCGGTCCGGACCCGGTGGAAGTGGCCACGCGCATGGAGAACCTGGCCAACGAATACGCCAAGTTCAAGAAGATCTATGCCAAGAACGGCGCCGAGCACAAGCTGGTGGTCAAGGCCCGCGAGGACATGGCCGCCATCTTCACCACGCTCAAGCTGCCGCTGCCGCTGACCGATGCGCTGGTCACCCAGCTGCGTGGCGTGGTCAACGGCATCAAGGACCACGAGCGCAAGGTGCTGCACCTGGCCACCACCGTGGCACGCATGCCGCGCAAGGATTTCATCCGCTCCTGGGAAGGCAACCAGACCAACCTGGAATGGGTGGAAGACGCACTCAAGCGCAAGCAGAAGTGGTCGTCGGCGCTGCGCGACGTCAAGGACCAGATCGTCTCCGAGCAGCAGGGCTCGATCGAGATGGAGAAGGCCAACTACCTGACCCTGGGCGAGATCAAGGAGATCAGCCGCGCGATGGCCTATGGCGAAGCCAAGGCACGCAAGGCCAAGAAGGAAATGGTCGAGGCCAACCTGCGCCTGGTCATCTCCATCGCCAAGAAGTACACCAACCGCGGCCTGCAGTTCCTCGACCTGATCCAGGAAGGCAACATCGGCCTGATGAAGGCCGTGGACAAGTTCGAATACCGTCGCGGTTACAAGTTCTCGACGTATGCAACGTGGTGGATCCGTCAGGCCATCACCCGTTCGATCGCCGATCAGGCGCGCACCATCCGTATTCCGGTGCACATGATCGAAACGATCAACAAGTTGAACCGCATTTCCCGCCAGATGCTTCAGCAGTTCGGCCGCGAGGCCACGCCGGAGGAGCTGGCCAAGGAAATGGACATGCCCGAGGACAAGATCCGCAAGGTGATGAAGATCGCCAAGGAGCCGATCTCGATGGAAACCCCGATCGGCGACGACGAGGATTCGCATCTGGGCGACTTCATCGAGGACACCAACGTGGAATCCCCGATCGACAACACCACCAACATCAATCTCTCCGAAACGGTGCGTGACGTGTTGGCCGGGCTGACCCCGCGCGAGGCCAAGGTGCTGCGGATGCGCTTCGGTATCGACATGAATACCGATCACACGTTGGAAGAAGTCGGCAAGCAGTTCGACGTCACCCGCGAGCGGATTCGTCAGATAGAGGCCAAGGCGTTGCGCAAGCTGCGTCACCCGAGCCGTTCGGAGCAGCTGCGCTCGTTCCTGGACATCGACTGATCCGGTCGTCGTACCGGTGCAGTGATCACACAACAGCCCCGCACTTGCGGGGCTGTTGCGTTGTGGGGCGTATCGCAGGCTATGCTTGTTGGGTGGACGTTTGCCGAACCAAGATGCGTCGGGGATGGCGCAGCTGACGTTCACGCCTCGGCGACGAAGCCAGACAGCGGCGCAACATGAAGCCAATGTTTGTTCCAGGCTCACGTGACGTTCTAGCCGTGGCTTCTAAGTTGATGGACGAATGGAACGAGGCCGTCGTATGAGCAGGCAAAGCCGGTTTGAAACCACCACATACCGCGAGCACGAGATTCGCGTACGCGCCGAGCAGGCGTCCCCTGGCGCCAGGTGGACGCTGTGGGTCGACGTGTATGCATTGGGCGGCAAACGCCAGCCACGCATCAGTGGTCGGGAAGCGGGCTGGGAGACCTACCAGGAAGCCATCGCGCAGGGATTCCGCGCGGGCCGGCAGTTGGTCGATGCGCAGCTTGAGGTGGCTTAGAGGCTGAGATTGGGGAGTGGGGATTCGGGAGTGCTGGTGTGCTGATTGCTGGGTGCCTGTAGCTACGGATCTTGCACTGCCAATGGTGGGCAACGCTCACTGACTGCGTCCAGATTCAAGAGCCCGGCTTGCGCCGGGCTTTTTTGTGCGGGCAAGCGCAGGTGGGTGTAGGCGCTTGTCCTCATCGACGCCGGATGTCGGCAGACAGCGACGCGCGCGGACAGGTAAACTTTCGCCTCAGCTGGACGGTCCGACATGCTCCGCATCTCGCCACCCACCCTGCCGGGCCTATAGCTCAACGGTTAGAGCAGAGGACTCATAATCCTTTGGTTCCAGGTTCGAATCCTGGTGGGCCCACCAATAAAAAAAGCACTTCGACGCGCGTCCAAGTGCCTTTTTTTTGACTCGGGAAACTATCGGGAAACGTCTTCTTCTTCGCTGATCGCGTAGTTGGCGTCTTCTGGATAAGCAATTGCGTGTGCGGTAGTCATCGTGCCGCTCCGTTGCGGTACGCTTGCTTGCGCAGCCAGGTGAGGACATCAACTGCCGGGTCTTCATGCATGCAGACATGCAGCCGGCCCAGCACGACGCTCTGCGCATCGCCGCCCGGCAAGACCTCATCAAGGCCGGTGGCTTCGCAGGCGATCAGGACCGGCGGCAGACCAGGCTGCGCGTGGGAATGCAGCATGGCCAGCACATAGCCCTGCATCACTTCGAAGCTGAGGGTGACGTCCGTGCAGACGCGGAACTGTTTGCTAGTGCTCATCGCCGCACCTGCGCACCTAAGGCATCGACGGCAGTGATCGCTGCAGCAGCGTCGGCAATCGTGATAGCGCCTGTACTTCCGAGGCGTGCTATCAGGCTCAGCCATGCGGTATGGCTGCATTCGAGGGTGTTGGCGATTAGACCCACATGCTGGGGCATCTGGCGCGCCGCAGACACGGGCGCTACTTGGGTGTTGTAAGACATGCTGGACTCCTTTTGTGTTTTGGAATCCGCCACGCCGAGACCAATCGGGGTGGCGGACAGTGCGCGGTTGGTCTGCCGGCCAAAAGGAACCGGTGGGCCTTGCGGCCCCCGCGCACCGCCCGCCATAAAGCTGGCCGGCATGCGCCCGCGACGATGCGGGCGAAAAAAAGCGCCGTGCATCGATCGATGGGCGCTGGTGCGCCTTTTGATTCGGGAGACCAATCCCGGTCGCCGGATGTGCGGCGACGTTGGAATACTCGCTCCGCTGCTCGGAGCGTGTCAACGGGAAAATTCGCAACGCTATAGCAATAGTCTCGAGGCAACACACTTCACAGCTGTGGCGGTGCCGAAACGATTGGTGAGCGCCGCGATCCTTAAGGCAGTGTTGGCCGACATAAGCGTATGCCGGCGCGAATTGCGCCATCACTCCATGCAGCAACTTTTCAGTTCCAGTAGTGCCAGCCTGACCGAATTACGCCACGAGCAGCGGCGTAATCTCGTCCCACCGCAAGACCACGCAATGCTCAAGAACCTCCGTTGTGGGGAATGCGCCCGCCTGCTGTGCAAGGCCGGCGCCTTCGATGAATTCCAGATCAAGTGCCCACGTTGCGGCACGCTCAATCACCTGAAGGCCGAGAGCCTCACCTCCGATCGCCGCGAGCGAATCCAAGAAGGCTCTCACCATGAAAAACCAGCTCCTGCAGGGCGACGCCCTGACCATCCTGCCGACGCTCGAAGCCAATTCGTTCGACGCGCTGATCACTGATCCGCCATATGCCAGTGGCGGTCTTACCGCCGCCGCACGCGCCCGGCCGCCCTCACCAAGTACTGCCGGGATGGTGGTCACGCGGACTTTGTCGGCGATGAGCGCGACCAGCGCTCGCACCTGAAGTGGATGCACCTGTGGTTGTCCGAGTGCGCACGCGTGCTCAAGGATGGCGCGCCGGTGCTGCTGTTCACCGACTGGCGGCAGCTGCCGCTGACCGCCGACGCCCTGCAGATTGCTGGCTTCACCTGGCGCGGCATCACCGTGTGGGACAAAACTGAGGGCGTGCGGCCGCAGCTGGGCCGTTTCCGCAACCAGGCCGAATACATCGTGTGGGGCAGCAAGGGCAACATGCCGCTGGATCGTCGTGCGCCGGTGTTGCCGGGTGTCATCCGTGAGTCGGTGCGTAAAGCCGACAAGCACCACCTGACCGGCAAACCCACCGAATTGATGCGGCAGTTGGTGCGGATTTGCGAGTCAGGGGGACGTGTGCTCGATCCGTTCGCGGGTTCCGGCACCACATTGGTGGCTGCTCAACTGGAAGGCTTGGAGGCGGTCGGCATTGAGATGACGGACCGATACACAGCTGTGGCCCGTGACCGGCTGACAGCCTCATAACACTTAACTCGTGCACCCACCGCAAGCCGCCTCATCCGGGCGGCTGCTTTGCAATAGCTTTCGGGTTTTATTTTTCAAGAAATAGCGACTATTTGATTTTTCGAAAAAAATTCCACACCATCCGGGAACTAGGAGCGTAGGAATTGTCAGGTGAGCCTAAAGATAACTGAGTTTAAAATAAGCAAAACATACACTACGCAAGAGGTCCATTTTACCGGTGGGCTTCGTGCATTTCAGACTCAGGAGGGGTGGAGTGTTTTTCCGCTGCCTGTCGGTAATAAATGCGCTTCAGTTGTGTTTAAAGATCCTGCTGCCAATCTGCGATTTGTCACGAAGTGCGGTGCGCAAATGGTCGGAATGTGTGCCAAATATCGAAATAGTCCGGATGATGAGCGCATTCAGATGGAAGTTTTTGAGTTTTGCGCGCGAGATGTTGTAAGTAAACTTTCAGCCGCAGAAACTTGGGAGGCGGTATCATTTCAGGCCAGCCAAGCAGGGGATGAAGAGTATTCAAATTCGGCTGAATTTATATGCAGGCACTTAAAAGCCGCCGGTACGAGCATTAAGAATATTTCTGATGGCTATCATGATCAATTGCGATGGGCGATTGAAGATGAAGCTAAGGTGGGAAAATGGTTTTCCAACACCCATCTGACAAATATACACTCAAGTTTTCATTCGGTGGCTGCAGAACTTTGTAGCGCCCGCGATCATTTGGCGAGAGTTGCTGCAATTCATGCGGGAGCAAAATCCAATATCAATGACCTGGCGCGACTTGAGGATTGGTTAAGTAAGTCAATTAATTCAGAGGCTAGATATAATCCCTTGGTCGCATTACTGTTGGCTGAAATTGGCACCAAAGAAAACCCTGGATGGCTTCGTCTGCTGGGTCTGGTAAGAAACAAGTTGCTGCATTCAGTGCCGATGGCCGGCGATCCTGATTATTCATCGATAACCTTGGATGAAGTTTTTACTGCTAACGGGCCCGTCAGAACAATCCGAATCGGCCGACCCTCCTACGGGGCTGGTGGCGAGAATGCTAAAAGTGATCCGCTGATTGAGTTTAGTGTGTTATGTCTAAAGGTGGAAAATTTATTCCGGGCTGCTTGGCGGCTTGCTAAATACCCTGCTGAGCTTCCCCACTTTTCGCTATAACGTGAGACTCATGCAGTCACCTTGATGGCATTGCTTATGGCTATGCTGCGGTGGGCTATTGGCAAAATTCGCCTTTAATGTGGTTTAACCGAACAGGTCATTGAATGCTTGGGCAGAGGGAAGTCCGCTTTGGTCTCGAACACGACGCCGTGGCCTTGGCTTCCACGCGTGTCAGGACTGAGGGTGTAGAACTCGCCTCTCTGGTGCCTGCTCCCTGCGACTTCTCTGGATTCGTTCATATTCATGGGCTCGATTGTCTCATCCATCGTGTACCTCTTGGAGCGCGGTCAGGTAGGACCCCGTACCTACCGTGTGGAGCCACGCCCAAGCTCGATGCGGCCGTCCAACGGCACCCTGGAGTAACAGCGCTCCGACCTGGGCCTCATGGTGCCTGCGTTCTACATCGGGCGCAGTAGGAAAACTCCGACGTCTGCGAATGGCGCTACCCCTGGCGCGCGCAATCGTCGCCCCACCACGCCTGCGGTCTTCATGCATGGTTTTCGCTGCATCCACGCAGGGTGACACTGGGCCGCGCTACTGCTGCCGATCCGCGCGGTTCAAGGGGGCCTCTCTTCCCTGCGGATCCCTGCGCTCCTGGGGTCTCTGCGGGCAGGGTGCCGATGCGTTCCGTGGCTGGGCCTCCCAGTGCATTTCGGCAAATGATCATCGGAACTAGGTAATCGGTAATCGGTGACCTGAAACAGGGTCTAAGCGGTTGATGCAAAAGGGAAATTACAGATTACCTTTTGGGGTCATTTAAGGTAATCAGCCTCCCATAAAAAGTTATGTGATTAAAATTCAAGAGTATTTTTTGGGAGGTTGATTACCTCCCCAAAAGGTAATTCCATTGTCGACTCCCCGTAAAATTGATCCATCCATAACTAGAGGTCTCCGGGCACACTAACCACCAAGGAGACCAACGATGCGCAAGAGCAAGTTCACCGAGAGCCAGATTGTCGCCACGCTGAAGCAGGTGGAGGGCGGGCGCCAGGTCAAGGATGTGTACCGTGAGCTGGGTATATCCGACGCGACGTACTACGTCTGGAAGTCCAAGTACGGTGGCATGGAGGCCG
>NZ_QEZJ01000034.1:0-1036 GCF_003992965.1 Xanthomonas sp. BRIP62409
AGCCAGATTGTCGCCACGCTGAAGCAGGTGGAGGGCGGGCGCCAGGTCAAGGATGTGTACCGTGAGCTGGGTATATCCGACGCGACGTACTACGTCTGGAAGTCCAAGTACGGTGGCATGGAGGCCGCTGATGTGCAGCGCCTTCGAGACCTGGAGAGCGAGCACAGCAAGCTCAAACGCATGTACGCCGAGCTCGCGATGGAAAACCATGCATTGAAGGATGTCATCGCAAAAAAGCTGTAGACCCGGCGCACAAACGCCTGCTTCTTGCCTGGCTCGTCAAGCAGCATGGCTGGAGCGAGCGCCGGGCCTGTGCGGTCGTTGGCGTGGCTCGCTCCACAGCGCGCTATCGGCGCCGTCCCGATCGGGACGAGGAGGTCATTGCGCTGCTGTCCGAATTGGCCGAGCGCTTTCCCGAGCGTGGTTTTGGAAAGCTCTTTCAGATCATCCGCCGTCGCGGACATGTGTGGAATCACAAAAGGGTCTGGCGCGTATACTGCCCGATGAAGCTCAATCAACGTCGTCGCAGCAGGCGCCGGGTCCCGACGCGTCATCCACAACTGTTGGCCTGCGGAGCACACCCCAATGCCGGATGGTCGATCGACTTCATGTCCGATGCGCTGTGGGATGGTCGACGCTTCCGTACGTTCAATGTCATCGACGACTTCAGCCGGGAAGCCTTGGCGATCGAAGTGGACTTGAATCTTCCGGCCGCCCGCGTCATCCGCACCTTGGAACGCATCGCAGCCTGGCGCGGCTATCCCGCCAAGCTTCGTTTAGACAATGGCCCGGAGTTTGTCGCTCTGGCCTTGGCCGAGTGGGCCGAGCGCAAAGGCATCGCATTGGATTTCATTGAGCCGGGACGGCCGATGCAAAACGGTTTCATCGAACGCTTCAACGGCAGCTACCGGCGCGGCGTGCTGGACATGCACATCTTCCGCACGCTGAGCGAGGTTCGCGAACAGACCGAACACTGGCTGGCCGACTACAACCAGCAGATCCCGCACGACAGCCTGGGCGGGCTAACACCCGCCGA
>NZ_QEZJ01000035.1:0-89015 GCF_003992965.1 Xanthomonas sp. BRIP62409
ATCCCCAATCCCCAATCCCCAATCCCAGCCTCAAGCCGACTCACGCACCACCAGCTTCACCGGCATCTCCACCGACTCCACCGCTTCGCCGCCGATCAGCGCCAGCAGCCGGTCCACCAGCAGGCGCGCGGCCAGCCCCAGGTCCTGCCGCACCGTGGTCAACGGTGGCTGGCTGTAGGCGGCCAGCGGAATATCGTCGAAGCCCACCAGCGAGATGTCCTGCGGCACCCGGTGCCCGGCTTCGACCAGGGCGCGGATCGCACCGACCGCGATCACGTCGGAGGCGGCGAACAGGCCATCCGGCGGATCGGTCTTCTTGAGCATGGCGCGGGTGAGGCGGTAGGCGTCTTCGCTGAGGAAGTGGCTGCGCGCGTGCAGCCGCGTATCGAACTCCAGCCCATGCCGCTGCAGCGCATGGCGATAGCCGGCAAACCGCGGCGCAACCTCGGGCAGTTGGTCATCGCCCAGGAAGGCAATGCGGCGACGGCCGCTGGCGATCAGATGGTCGGTGGCCAGCGCGCCGCCCTGGAAATTGTCGCTGCCCACGCTGATGTACGACTGCCCATCGATGCGGCTGCCCCACACCGCCATCGGCAGGCCATCGCGTGCGGCTTCGTCCAGCGCGGCATGTTCGGAGCTTTGTCCCAGCACGATCACGCCATCGGAGCGGCTGCCGCGTGCGAGTTGTTCCACCCACCCGTCCTGATGCCGGTCCAGCTTGGACAGCAGCATGCTGTAGCCGCGCCCGGTCAGTTCCTCGGCCAGCAGTGCCAGCATCGTCATCATGAAGGGGTCCGACAGCGGCTGGTCCAGCGCATGCATCATCGGCACTGCCACGCTCACCGTGTTGGAGCGTTTGGCACGCAGGCTGCGCGCGATCGGATCGACCTGGTAGCCGGCATCTGCGGCAATCTGCTTGATGTAGGCACGCGTCCGCTCGGCCACCACCGGGCTGCCGGCCAGGGCGCGCGACACGGTGGATTCGGACACCCCCGCCATGCGGGCGATGTCGGCCATCTGCGGGCGGGGCCCCGGCGTGGCGCGTTCTGAAGGTTTGGCCATGTCAGCGCAGTGCGGAAAAACCCGAGTGTAATCAGTTCGCACTGGAGGCGGGTTGATCGACGCAGTGGCGGTCGCTTGCGCGTGCGGGTCAGGCGCCATCACGCACCTGCATGCAAGCGCAGGGCAGGCGCGGCGTGCATCACAGCGGCCACGACGAGCGTGAGGCTGCTGGGTGGTGAGGCTGCAGATCAGTGATGCTTGGAGCGGCGATGCTTGGAGCGGTGCAGCTTCAGCGCGCCCATGACAATGACGGTGCGCCCCGCCTGGCGGCGGTCGGTGTTCGGAACCGGCATGTACCACTCACCGGCCGGTGCGTGCGCGCTGTCAGCACGCACCTGAAGACCGCTTGCCGTCTTCGTGGCGTCTCTCAGCCCATGTACAGGCCACCGTTGACCGCGTAATCGGCGCCGGTCACGTAAGCGGCTTCATCGGAGGCGAGCCAGGCGCACAGCCCGGCGACTTCGGCCGGCTTGCCGAGCCGGCGGATCGGCACCGAGGTGGCCAGGCGGTCGAGCACGTCGGGCGGGAAACTGCTGATCGAGGCGCTGGCGATATAGCCCGGCGAGATGGTGTTGACGGTGACCCCGCGCGAGGCGACTTCCTGCGCCAGGGCGCGGCTGAAACCATGCATCGCCGCCTTGGCGGTGGCGAAATTGATCTGCCCGATCTGGCCCTTGTGCGCGCTGACCGAGCCGATGTTGACAATGCGCCCCCAACCGCGCGCGGTCATGCCGTCGACCACCTGCTTGGTGATGTTGAACAGCGAATGCAGGTTGCTGGCGATCACCACGTTCCAGTCGTCGCGGCTCATCTGCCGGAACAAGGTGTCGCGGCTACCGCCGGCGTTGTTGACCAGGACATCGATTTCGCCGACCTCGGCCTTGACCTTGGCGAAGGCGGCCACAGTGGAATCCCAATCGGCGGCATTGCCCTCGGAGGCGACGAACTCGAAGCCCTGCTCGCGTTGCTCCCGCAACCAGGAGGTCTTGCGCGGCGAATTGGGCCCGCAACCGGCGACCACGGTATGCCCGCTGCGCGCCAGCTTCTGGCAGATCGCGGTACCCACGCTGCCCATGCCGCTGGTGACGTATGCGATGCGAAGTGTCATTGCTTGAACTCCTTCGGAGTTGGGATTCGGGATTGGGGATGAGGGGATTCGCAACAGCGGTCATTGGCGTTCGCTTTTGCGAATCCCCAATCCCGAATGCCGAATCCCGGCGGGCGTCAGCGCGCCAACGGAAACAGGCCAAACACCAGCCCGCCCGCCAGCATCAGCAGGGAAATCAGCACTGCCCACTTCAGCGTGAAGCGCTGATGGTCGGCGAAGTCGACCTTGGCCAGGCCGACCAGCAGGTAGGTCGATGGCACCAGCGGGCTGAGCAGATGCACCGGTTGCCCGGCCAGCGAGGCGCGGGCCATTTCCACCGGGGTGATGCCGTAGTGGCCGGCGGCCTCGGACAGGATCGGCAGCACGCCGAAGTAGAACGCGTCGTTGGACATGAAGAACGTGAACGGCATGCTGACGATCGCGGTGATCACCGCCAGATACGGGCCACAGCTGTCCGGGATCACCGCCAGAAAGCTGCGCGACATCGCTTCGACCATGCCGGTGTTGGACAGGATGCCGGTGAAGATGCCGGCGGCGAAGATCAGCGACACCACCGACAGCACATTGCCGGCGTGATTGACCAGGCGGCGGCGCTGCTCAGCCAGGTTGGGGTAGTTGATCATCAGCGCCAGCGCAAAGCCGATCATGAACAGCACCGGCATCGGCAGCACGCCCACCACCAGCGCGGCCATCAGCGCCAGCGTCAGCAGCAGGTTCACCCACAGCAGCTTGGGCCGCTTCATGTCCTCGGTGTCTTCCACCCGCGGCAGCGCATCGCTTTCTTCCGGGATGCTGGTGTCCAGCCAGTTGCCGTCGGCCGGCAGGCGCACCACGCCCAGGCGGCGCCGTTCGCGCATGCCCAGATACCAGGCCAGCGTGAGGATGCCGGCGATCGCCATCGCCATCGCCGGCACCAGCGGCACGAACACGTCGGCCGGATCCACATGCAGGGCGGTGGCGGCGCGCGCGGTGGGGCCGCCCCACGGGGTCAGGTTCATCACGCCGCTGGCCAGGATGGTCACGCAGGTGAGGTTGAGCGCGTTCATGCCCAGGCGCTGGTACAGCGGCAGCATCGCCGACACGGTGATCATGTAGGTGGTGGAGCCATCGCCGTCGAGCGAGATCAGCATCGCCAGGATCGCCGTCCCCATCACGATCTTCAGCGGATCGCCCTTGACCAGGCGCAGGATGCGGCCGACCAGCGGATCGAACAGGCCGGCGTCGATCATCACCCCGAAGTAGAGGATGGCGAACATCAGCATCACGCCGGTGGGCGCGATCTTCTTGATGCCGTCGAGCATCATCTCGTTGATGCCGGTGCCGAAGCCGCCCAGCAGCGCGAACACGATCGGCACCGTGATCAGAGCCACCAGCGGCGACAGCCGCTTGCTCATGATCAGGTACATGAAGGTGATCACCATTCCGAAACCGAGCGCGGTCAGCATGCGGGCACATCCTTTGAGGCATACAACAGGGGGAGAGTGGAGCGCGCCGCTGCGCAGCGCATGCAGCGGCGATGCCGTGGATGCGGAGCATTAGCGGCGGCTGAGCGCATCGTCGAGTGTTGCACTCGCCACGGCTTTCGATGCGCCGGAGCAGCAGTGGCGGCAACGGCGCGCTTGTGCGGCGCAACGCGCCCGGTACTGCCAATCGCCGTGAATGCCGGTACGCGCATGCACGTCATCAGAAGTCGTACTGGAACCGGCCGGTCACCGCCAGCGTGTGATCGACCACCGCATCGACCCTGCGGTCGCGGTTGCGGCTGTCGATCACATTGAGCATCACGCGCAGGTTCGGCTTGAAGTACCAGTTGCCGCCCAGCGTCCACGACTGCGTGCTGGCGTTGATGAAATCGGGCTGGCCATCCAGGTGCTGGTCGCCGCGCATGTAGTCGTAACGCAGGGCCAGCTCGAACGCGCCGGAGGGGCGGTTGGGCGTGTTGATGCGGCTGAAACGGCCGGTCTTGCGGTCGTAGCCGCGCGACTCGCCGGTGACGAACCAGCTGACCAGGCCGTAGCTGGCCAACACCTTGGCATGCTGGGAGCCGTCGTCGAGCAGGCCACCGCTGAATTCGCTCTGCCACGACCATGGGCCCAGCACTTCGGCGTATTCCAGCGACCATTTGTCGAAATCGGTATCGCGGCCATCGGCAAAGCGCGCAAGGGTGATGCGGCTGTTGTTGGCCAGATCGTTTTCCGGGCGTGGGCGGATCAGCAGGGGCGCCGCACCGCCGCTGCCCGGATGCGAATAGCGCTCGTGCGCCAGCGACACGCCCAGGTGGCGCAGCCGCGCTTCGCCCATCTCCGGTGCGAAGGTCAGCCGGGTGCCGAGCGCGCCGCCCTTGGTGGAGGAGTTGTCGATGCTTTCCAGGCTGTAGGCCGCCGTGGACCAGGTTGCATCGGGACGATTGGCCTGCCAGGAGATCGCCTTGCGGTAGATCGGCGCCAGCGTGGTGGCCGCATATCCGCGTTCCAGGAACGGGCCGTAGTTGGAGCCGGTGCGGTCGTCCAGCGAGAAGTACTGCTTGAACTGGCCCACGGTCAGCGTACCGGCGGAAAATTTCTTGGCGACATACACATCGCGCGCCAGGATGCCGCGGCTGCCGGACTCGTATTGCAGGCCGGCAAATTCCGCTTCGGCCTTGTAGGTGAAGCCGTAGAACTTGCCCGCCACATCCAGCCACGCGCGGCGGAACTGGGTGTCGTTGCGCTCGGGGGTGCCGCGTTCGTCGTTGTCGAACATGGTGAAGTCCCAGTGCACGCGCCCACCCACCTCGGCGGTGACCGGACCGTCGCCCTCGGCCGCCTGCGCCGCCGGTGCCAGGCACAGCGCAGCACAGGCGGTGAAGACGCGCAGACGCAAGGTGTCGTTGCTCACAGACCCTCCCAGGTACATGTGTGAATCACGTTCAGCGATGCACCGCACAAGCACGCTGCGGCGCGTTGGCAGCAGCCTAGTCCGGCGAAGCTGTCATGGACCTGTCGTCGGGGGGCGGGGATTGGGGAGTCGGGATTGGGGATTGGCAGAAGCGAAAGAAGCTTTTGGTTGCGCGGCCTGTTACCTTCCGGCCGCGGCCAACCGCCGTTGCGACTCCCCAATCCCGACTCCCCAATCCCCGCCCAATGCGCCTGCTGCTAGTCGAAGACAACGCCGACCTCGCCGATGCCATCGTGCGGCGCATGCGCCGTAGCGGGCATGCGGTGGATTGGCAGTCCGATGGCCTGGCGGCGGCGAGCGTGCTGCGCTATCAGAGCTTCGATCTGGTGGTGCTGGATATCGGCCTGCCCAAGCTGGATGGCTTGCGTGTGCTGGCCGGGATGCGCGAGCGTGGCGATACCACGCCGGTGCTGATGCTGACCGCGCGCGACGGCATCGAGGACCGCGTGCAGGCGCTGGATGTCGGCGCCGACGACTACCTGGGCAAGCCGTTCGATTTCCGCGAGTTCGAGGCGCGTTGCCGGGTGCTGCTGCGGCGCAATCGCGGGCAGGCCAGCGAGGTGGTGCAGATCGGCGGGTTCGTGTTCGACAACGCTGCGCACACGCTAGTGCTGGACGGTGCGCCGATCGAGTTGCCCAACCGCGAGTACCGCCTGTTCGAGATCCTGATCGGACGCCTGGGCCAGGTGGTGGGCAAGGACGAGATCGGCAACGGCTTGTTCGGCTTCGACGACGATGCCGGGCCCAATGCGATCGAGCTGTATGTCGGCCGCCTGCGTCGCAAGCTGGCGGGCGCGCCGTTGCGCATCGTCACCGTGCGCGGGGCCGGCTACAAACTCGAGGAAGCCGATCCGCATGCGCCGGTGGAGCCCGGCCTCGATGGCTGAGCCGCGGATGGTGGCACCGTCGATCCGGCGCACCCTGCTGCTGTACCTGGGCAGCCTGTCGTTGCTGGGCGCGGTGGTGCTGTTCTTTGCCGCCCGCGATTACGGCGAGCGCGCCGCCAACCGCTCTTACGATCATCTGCTGGTGTCCTCGGCGCTGTCGATCATCGACAGCGTGGCGCTGGTCGGCGGCGACTGGCAGGTGGACCTGCCGTACGCCTCGCTGGACCTGCTCGGCATGGCACCGGAAGACCGCGTGTTCTACCGCGTGTTCGATGCGCAAGGCCGCACCATCACCGGCGAGGACAGGCTGCCGTTGCCGGCGCGCGCGCCCGGCGACGAGCGCCCGGTGCTGTTCGATGCCGACTACAGCGGCGAGCCGGTGCGTTTTGCGGTGGTGATGCATCGGGTGGCATCGGCGTCCGGGCAGGGCGAGGTGCGCGTGCAGGTCGGTCAGACCCGGCGCGCGCGCGATGCGGTGGCACGCGATGTGGTGCTCAATGCGCTGGTGGCGATCGGCGTGCTGTCGCTGCTGGCCCTGGGCCTGGTGTGGCTGGGCGTGTATCGCGCCCTGCGCCCGTTGCAGCGCATCGAGCGCGATCTGTTGCGGCGCGAGCCCTCCGACCTGAAGCCGCTGAGCGCGCCGGCACCGCAGGAAATGCAGTTGATGGTGACCGCGCTCAATCGCTTCATGGCG
Organism: Xanthomonas sp. BRIP62409; assembly: GCF_003992965.1. NCBI lineage: Bacteria > Pseudomonadati > Pseudomonadota > Gammaproteobacteria > Lysobacterales > Lysobacteraceae > Xanthomonas > Xanthomonas sp. BRIP62409. Next base: position 6,689 of record NZ_QEZJ01000035.1, read on the forward strand.
CGGCTGTCGTCCAGCAACGAAACCCTGCGCGCCTTCATGGCCGAAGCCGCGCACCAGATGCGCACGCCGCTGGCCGCCCTGCGTGCGCAGGCGCAACTGGCGATGGACGACGACGACCCGCGCGAGATGCAACGCAGCCTGGTGGCGATCGAGCGCAATGCCAGCCACATGAGCCGGCTGCTCAATCAATTGCTCAGCGACGCCAGCGTGATCCATCGCGCCAACCTGCAGCGCTTTGCCACCGTGGATCTGGCCGAGGTGCTGCATCAGGCCTTGCACGAGGCCCTGCCGCGTGGCGACGGCGCCCCGCGCGTGCACCTGGCGATCGACCCGCAGCCGGCGCTGCTGCGTGGCGATGCCTTGCTGCTGCGCGAGGCGCTGAAGAACCTGATCGACAACGCCTGCAAGTACGGCGCCGGGGCGCCATTGCAGGTGGCGCTCACCAGCGACGGCAGCCATCACGTGCTGACCATCGCCGATCACGGCCCCGGCATTCCCGCCGCCGAAGCCGAGCGCGTGTTCGAGCGTTTCGTCCGCGGGCCGGAGGCACCGGCCGGCGGCGCGGGGCTGGGGCTGGCCATCGTCAAGCGCGTGGTCGAAGCGCACGGCGGGCGCATCGATCTGAGCAACCGCGTCGGCGGCGGGCTGATCGCCTCGTTGCATTTTCCTGGAGGGACGCGGTGATGCGCGTGCTGTTGCTGATGGTGGCGTTGCTGGTGCCGGTTATGGCGCGCGCCGCGCCCGGCGATGTACGGGTGTTTCCCGCGCATGGCCCGGTGCAGGCGCAATTGCGCGTGCAGGGTTCCACCGATCTGGAAGTGTTCGGCGCGGTCATCCAGGACTACCAGCGCCTGCATCCGGGCACCCAGGTGATCTACGAAGATGTGATCGCCTGGGACATCTATGACCGCTATCTGCATCCCGGCAAGGCCACGGCGGCCGCCGACATGCTGATCAGCGCCAGCATGGATCTGCAGACCAAGCTGGTCAACGATGGGCATGCATTGGCGCATCGCTCCGCGCAGACCGAGGCGTTGCCGGCGTGGGCGCAGTGGCGGCACGAGGTATTCGGCATCAGCTACGAGCCGGTGGCGATCGTCTACAACACGCGCAAGCTGGCGGCCTCACGCGTGCCGCGCACACGCCGGCAGCTGCTGGCCCTGTTGCGCGCACCCGACGCGCCGCTGCGCGGCCGGGTCGGCACCTATGATGTGGAGCGCAGCGGGGTGGGTTATCTGTTCGCCACCCAGGACGGGCAGGTTGGCAGCATCGCCGGTGCGCTGCTGGCCGCGTTGGGGGCCAACCAGGTCAGGCTGGAAGAACGCACCGGCACCTTGCTCGACCGCGTCAGCCGGGGCGAGCTGCTGCTGGCCTACAACGTGCTGGGCTCCTATGCGCAGACGCGAATCGACGCCGGCGCGCCGCTGGGCATCGTGCAGCCGCAGGACTACACGCTGGTGGCCTTGCGTACGGCGGTGATCCCCAGGACCGCGCCGCATGCGCCGGAGGCGCGCCGGTTCCTGGACTACCTGCTGTCGCCGCGCGGCCAGCAGGTGCTCTCGCGCGAGGCGCGGCTGATGCCGATCCTGCCGGCCGCCGGCGGGCGTGGCGGCTCGGCGCAGCCGCCGTTCCGCCCGATCCCGCTGGGCCCGGGCCTGCTGGTGTATCTGGACAAGCTCAAGCGCCGGCAGTTTCTGGACGCCTGGCGCGCCAGCACGCAGCCGCCGCGCCAGGGCGGGCGCTGACGACCCGCGAGCACGGCTGCGCGCCAGCGCGGCGCGCGCTACGTGCCTTGCGTGTGCGGGACGCGGCAGCGGCGCTCACAACGCACACGCTGGCTGCCAGACAGGCCTGACGCCTGCGCAACGGGGTGGCGGTGGACGCCCGGGCGCGGGAAACCGACACGGCCATGTGCCAGACTTGGCGGATGGCCGATCTCACCATTCTCGTCGCCGACGACCACCCGCTGTTCCGTGCCGCCGTGATCCATGTGCTGCAGCAGACCCTGCCGCAGGCCGATGTGGTGGAAGCTTCCAGCGCCGCCACGCTGAGCGCGATGCTGCGCTCGCACCCACAGGCCGAGCTGGTGCTGCTGGACCTGGCGATGCCGGGCGCACGCGGCTTCTCGGCGCTGTTGCATGTGCGGGGCGAGCATCCGGATATCCCGGTGGTGGTGATCTCCTCCAACGATCACCCACGCGTGATCCGGCGCGCGCAGCAGTTCGGCGCGGCCGGCTTCATTCCCAAATCCACTCCGGCCGAATCGATCGGCACCGCAGTGGCCAGCGTGCTGGAGGGCGGCACCTGGTTCCCGCCGATGACCGCCGAGCGCTCGGAGGCCGATGCACAGCTGGCCTCCAAGCTGGCCCAGCTCACCCCGCAACAATTCCGCGTGCTGCTGAGCCTGGCCGACGGCCTGCTCAACAAGCAGATCGCGCACGAACTAGGGCTGGCCGAGAACACCGTCAAGGTGCACGTCACCGCGATCCTGAAGAAGCTGGACTGCTACAGCCGCACGCAGGCGGCGGTGCTGGTCAAGGCGCTGGAGCCGGAAGGCGAGGGCTGATCGTTGCCGGCCAGCGGCGCTGCGGATCGCGGTCGACGCGGGTTTGCAGCGACCAGGCGCATTGCAGCGACAACGGTGGTGATTGTGCGCCTGCGCCTGCCGTTTGCTCAGTTGCGCAGCTGTAGCGTGTGCCTGCCGTAGATGAGCTGCTGCGCCATCGGCCGGCCGATGAAGCGCTCCGGGAAGATCGGCGACAGGCCGCTGACCTGATCCAGCCGTGCCAGCTGGTCGTCGCTGAACACGATCTCCAGCGCGCCGAAGTTGTCCTCGGCCTGCTGCAGCGTGCGTGCGCCCATCACCGGCGAGACCACCGCCGGGTTGCGCAAGGTCCAGGCCAGCGCAACTTGCGCGCGCGAGGCGCCCAGTTCCTCGGCGACGGCACCGACCACATCGGCGATCTCCAGCGAGCGTGCGTTGAGATGCCCGGTCGAGGCGATCACGCCCTTGCGGCTGTTCGAGACTTCTGCCGCGTTGTCGTCGGAAAGATCGGCGCGGCTGTATTTGCCGGTCAGGATGCCGCCGCCCAGCGGCGACCAGGGCAATACCCCCAGGCCCAGTTCGCGCGCCATCGGCAGCAATTCGTGTTCGACGCTGCGTTCGACCAGGCTGTATTCGATCTGCAGCGCCACCAGCGGCGACCAGTCACGCAGATCGGCCAATGTCTGCAACTGCGCCACGCGCCAGGCCGGGGTGTTGCAGATGCCGAGGTAGAGCACCTTGCCCGACTGCACGAGATGCTCCAGCCCGCGCATCACTTCCTCCGGCGAGGTGGTGAAGTCCCAGGCGTGCAGATACAGCAGGTCGATGCGGTCGGTGTCGAGCTGGCGCAGGCTGGTCTCGACCGAGCGGATCAGGTTGAGGCGATGATTGCCGCCGGAATTGATGTTGTCCGCATCGCGCGCCATGGTGAACTTGGTCGCCAGCACGAAGCGCTCGCGGCGGTCCTTGATCAGCGTGCCGAGGATGCGCTCGGCGCCGCCGTTGGTGTAGTTGACCGCGGTGTCGATGAAATTGCCGCCGCGGTCTGCATAGGCATCGAAGATGCGCCTGGCTTCGCCCGCATCCGCGCCCCAGCCCCAGGCTTCGCCGAAGGTCATGGTGCCCAGCGACAGCGGCGAGACGCGCAGCCCGGAGCGGCCAAGCAGGCGATAGTGGTCCAGCGACAGTGTCTGACTCATGCGGTGTGTCTCCCGATAGTGGCGTTGTGCGTCGTGCGATGCACTGTGCCGCGGGCCGCCGGGTCGGCGTGAGCCCGGTGATCCGGCATCCTTGCCCGATCCTCCGGATCGTCAACGCAGCATCGTCACGCAGCCGCAGCCGCAGCCGCAGCCGCAGCCGCATGCATGCATCGCAGCGTTCGATGCGATGTGCGTGGGGCGCTGCCGCGTCGATTGCAGGGCGCCAACGAACACGCGCGTAGCGGGCGCAGATGCGCCTTTCCGGGGGGCGATTGAGCGACCAAGATGCTGATATCCGCGACTGCGCTGCAGGGTCCTTGCCCGCCCACCCTCGCGGGACACGCCGCAAGTACGTCCGTGTAGGCTCTGGCGCGGCATCCATGCCGCTCAAGGTCCCGCGACGGTGAGCGGGCAAGGACCAGTCGAGATGGTCGGTGTGCATGGTTTTTTAAGCAAAGCAACCGACTAACTTTCTGTCGCGATGTCCTCGCCGATTGCGGGACCGTGTGGCGGCATGGATGACGCCACCGAGCCCCAGGGACGGGTTCACGGCGTGTCCCGCAAGCGGTGAGGGCACCGCGCCCTCGACGCTGCGAGTTTGCTGCAGGGCCCTTGCCCGCCCACCATCGCAGGACACGCCGCAAGTACGTCCGTGTAGGCTCTGGCGCGGCATCCATGCCGCTCAAGGTCCCGTGACGGTGGGCGGGCAAGGACCAGTCGAGATGGTCGGTGTGCATTTTTTTTAAGCAAAGCAACCGACTAACTTTCTGTTGCGATGTCCTTGCCGGTTGCGGGACCGTGTGGCGGCATGGATGACGCCACCGAGCCCCCAGGGACGGGTTCACGGCGTGTCCCGCAAGCGGTGAGGGCACCGCGCCCTCGACGCTGCGAGTTTACTGCAGGGCCCTTGCCCGCCCACCATCGCAGGACACGCCGCAAGTACGTCCGTGTAGGCTCTGGCGCGGCATCCATGCCGCTCAAGGTCCCGCGACGATGGGCGGGCAAGGACCAGTCGAGATGGTCGGTGTGCATGGTTTCAGTAAAGCAGCCGACCAACTGTCTAGGGCGGCGAGGGCAGTGGCTGCTGACTGTATCTAAACGGCGCTACGGCTCGACATCCAGGCGCAGCAGCACGCTTGCGCGGGCGTATCGGTCGCGCGCTGCCGGCAATCACGCCACGCCATCAGAAATCCAGTGAATACCCCAGCGTGATGGTGCGGCCACGCCCGGCGAAGTAGCGCAGCGGTTCGACCAGGGCCGATTGCGAGTAGTAGGTGATGTACTGCTTGTCGAACAGGTTGGACACGCCCATGCGCACTGCGCCACGCGGCAACGCGTAATTGAACGTCGCATCCACCAGCGTGTAGCCGCTGAAGCGCTTGTCGGCCTCGTCGAAGGACTGGCTGAAGGCATGCTGGGCCTGCACGAACGAGGAGAGCCTCGGCGTCCACTGCGCCGACCATGAGGCAATCACGCGGTTGGGCGCCACGTTGAGCCCGTCCAGGCGTGCGTCCAGCTGCCCGTCGTTGTCGCTGTCGTAGCGGCCACGGGTGTAGGCGTAGGACAGGCGCAGCCGATGCGCCGCATCCAGGCGATAGCCCAGGCTGGCGTCCACGCCCTGCACGCGGGTCTTTTCGCGGCTCATCATGAAGGCGCCGTTGATCGGCACCACGCGCGTGCCCAGGTCCGAGTTGGACTGGAAGTAGCTCAGGTCCGCATCGAAGGCGCCGCGCGTGAGGCGGGTGCCCGCTTCCACGCTCTTGGTCAGGATCGGCTCCAGCGTGCTCAGGCTGGCCACGCGTGTGCCCGGCGTGTTGATCGCGCGCAGCACGCGGCCCACGTCCGGCATGCCGAAGCCTTCGGAATAGCTGGTGAAAAAGCTCACATCCTCGACCGGCGTGTAGACCAGGCCGGCGTTGTAGAGGGTCTGGTTGAAGTCGAGCGTGCCGCCTTCGACAGCGACGCGGTTGTAGCGCCACAGCGTCTGGTAGCTGTCGATCTTCAACTCGGCTTCTTCGCGGCGCACGCCGGCATGCAGGGTCAGCTCGGGCAGCAGCTTGTATTCGCCCTGCACGAACAGCGACAGGTTGCGGTAGTCCGACTCGGGCACATAGGTACGCCCGGTGCCGTAGAGATCCTGCTTGCCGGTGTCGGCCAGCAGGTCGACGCCGCCGGTGAGCTTGAGCCGGTTGTCGAGCAGGTCGTCCCTGGTCAGGCTGATCTTGCTGCCCCACTTGGAAGCGACCGAACGCGATTGGTCGTACAGCGTGCCGACCGGTGCGATGCGCGGATCCTGGAACGTGGACGAGTTGTCGGCGCCGAACAGCCCTTCGAACTCCTGGTTGAACACCATCGCGCTCAGCTGCATGCCGGCAAGGTCGTCATGGGTGTACGACAGGCTGGAGGTCAGCACATCGTTCCAGGGCGCGGTGCCTTGCGGGGTGCCGCGCACCGAGGTGGTGGGCAGGGCCTGCGCACGGTTGCCGGCGATGCCGATGTAGTCGTTGTCGTTCTTGATGCGGTAGCGGTTGACGCTGACGCTCAGGCGCTGCGCATCGGTGAGCGCGTAGCCGAGCTTGGCCAGCACGTCGTAGCTCTTGGACGTCATCAGGTCGCCCTGGGTGTTGTCGGCGCCGATTGGCCGGCCCTGTCCGTCCACATACAGGCCCTGGTCGCTGTAGCTGGCCGAGAACAGGTAATCGAGCTTGTCCGAGCGACCATCCACACGGTAACGCGTCTCGCCGCTGGTGGTTTCCGCACGCGTCTCGGACGTGGGCGCGGTCGCCTGCACGTCGATGTGCTGGTTCAGCGAGCCGTCCTGCGGGCGCCGGGTGATGATGTTGATGGTGCCGCCAGTGGCACCCAGCCCGTTGATGGCATTGGCGCCCTGGATGACTTCGATGCGCTCGACCATTGCATAGTCGATGGTGTGCGCTTCGCGCCCGGTGGGGCGGATCGGGTTGGACTGCGGCACGCCGTCGATCAGGATCAACGGCGTGCGCCCGCGCAGGGTTTCGCCGCTGCCGTTCATCTTGCCGCGGCTGGGCGTGTACGAGGGAATCAGGTTGGCGAGCACGTCGGACGAATTGCTGGAGATCGTCAACTGCTGCTGGATCTGCGCCTTGTCGATGATCAGCACCGTCTGCGGCGACTCGGCCACGGTCATGTTGGAGCGCGAGGCGGCCACCACCACGGTGTCCAGCGTGTCGGTGACGTCCGATTGGGCCGAAGCGGTGGCGGAGGCGAACAGGCAGAGGGTGGCAACGAACGGCATGCCGGCCGATCCATGGGCGGAAAGCTTCATCGAGTAGAACTCCAGGCGCTGACGGAGCACGCGACATGCTCCGCTAGGCAAAGTCAAATGGGAATCGTTCTCGATAGTGTAGCAGGTGCAGTGGCCCGGGTGCCGGGCACGCTGCCGGCTGGCGCGCGAGTGCCGCGTGGCGCCGACCTCCACGCGATCGCTCAGCGGCGATCGTGCAGATCCGCACGCTGCGTTGGCATCGCACGTTCACCCAGTGCGCGCTGCAGCGGGAGATGGGCGCCCACGCCCACCGACACGGTGTGGCTCCGGCAATGCACCGGCGGAGCGGATCGAGACGATGCCTGCCGCCGGACTGGCGGTTGCCCGCATCGCGACCGGGATCAGGGCCTGGCCCTGTAGACGACGATGCCCTGCGTGCGGGCGACGTACTCCATGAACGGCGAGTCCACGACCTTTCCGTTTTCCGGGCGCGATGAGGCATTGCGCAACACCGGGCCCCGGTCGGTCATGACGAAGATGCCGACATGGCTGACATCCAGCCCGGGCGCCGGTGAGTACCTGCCCACATAGTCGCCGGTGCGCAGCTGCCGGACCACCGTGCTGTCCACATCGGCGGCGGGGATGTAGGTGATGGACCGCTGCACCAGCGGCAATCCGGGCAGATAGTTGCTGCCGTCGGCTTTGAGGTTGAGTGTCTTGTCCACACTCACGGCCCTGGGGCTGAGCGTTGCGGTGATGTCGTCGGCAAGCGGGTAGGAACGTGCGACCCAGTCCGAAAAGAAGTGCTTGCGCGAGGTGAAGCCGATGACGCCATCGACGTAGCGGGTGAGGACCACGCGATCGACGAAATCCTGCTGCGAATGGGCGTGGCGCGCCGCTTCGACATAGTCCAGATAGGTGAAGCAATCCAGGCCCCTGAAGTCGATGATCAGCCGCTCCGGCACGGTGGCCGAGCCCTGCAGCATGTTGGCCTGATACGGCGTGCCGAGAAATTCCGCCGAGAGCAGCTTGATCAGATGCCCCGGACTCACGCCGCGATGCGTGGATGCCTGGTGCAGCACGCGGTCCAGGGTCTGCAAGGTGTACGGGTCCATGTCAGCGCGCACCGGGCCGGAGGGCGGCACGGTCGCCGATGGCGTGGACGCCTGCACGGGCATATCCGCCGCGCAACCTGCGGCGAGCAACGCGGTCAACATCACGGAGGCAGGCCTGAACATGAGGACTCCACAAGTTTCCGGGGGAGAAACATCGGCAGGTGAGCTGTGCACGATGCAGACGTGGGCAGCAATGGACACACGCACTGTAGCGCCATCGCCAACGCGCGCTTGAGGCAGCACGCACTTCGGTACGCTGAAACGATCCGGCGAAACTCGCCAGACCGCGCAGGGCCAGGAAATCGCCGCATGGGACGCGTGCAGCACGGCGCGCCATCATGCGGCCTCTCGGCGGCAAGCAGGCCGGAAGCGTCGCGACACCCCCAACGCAGCCCGTTGTTGCCTGTCGATGCTGCGCGACGGTGCAGCTCACCCGCGCCGCAACAGCATCTGCGTCATCAGGGCACGCAGCGCCGGCGGCCGCACCGGCTTGGCCAGGAACCCCCAGCCCAGGTCGAGCGCATGTTCACGCAGCGCCGGGTCGGGTTCGGCGGTGACCAGGATGACGCGCGGTTCGCGTTGCCAGCGCGCCACCAATTGCGGCAGCAATATCGGGCCGTAGTGCTCGCCCATGCGCACGTCCAGCAACAGCAGCTCCGGCACCTCGTCGGCGTTGGCGGCGGCCAATGCCTCGTCGGGGCCGCCGGCAAAGTCCACGCGGCATTCCCAGCGTTGCAGCAGGGCGCGGCTGGCCTCGCACACGCGCGGGTCGTCGTCCACGCACCACACGCGGCAGCCGTGCAGGATCGGGTCATTGGCGGTTTCAGCGCTGGCGATGGGCGGTGGCAACTGCCTGGCGATGGAGGCGCGCTCGCCCAGCGGCACGGTCACCGAAAACACACTGCCGCTGCCCAGGGTGGAACGCAGGCTGATGCGGTGGCCGAGCAGGCGGCCGATGCGCTCGACGATCGCCAGGCCCAGACCGGCGCCGCGGTCGTTGGCCACGCCGTCGTCCAGGCGCCGGAATTCTTCGAAGATCTCGTCCTGCAAGGCCTCGGGAATGCCGGGCCCCTGGTCATGCACTTCGATGCGCAGCCAGCCGCCGCGACGACGGCAGCCGATCAGCACGCGCCCACGCGGCGTGTAGCGGATGGCGTTGGACAGGAAGTTCTGCAGGATGCGCCGCAGCAGGTTCTCGTCGCTCAACACCACCGCCGAGGTGGGCACCCAGTCCAGCACCAGGCCGCGGTCTTCGGCAAGGATGCCGAACTCGCGGGCCAGGGTTTCCAGCAGCGGGGCGATGGCGAAGTCGCGCACCCGGGTCTTCAGGCTGCCGGCCTCCAGCCGCGAGATGTCCAGCAGGCTGTTGAGGATGGCGTCCTGTGCGGCGAGCGCGCCTTCGATGTTGTCGACCACGCGCGCGCTGCCGGCCTCGCGCACCTGCCCGCGCAGCACCGAGACGAACATGCGTGCGGCGTTGAGCGGTTGCAGCAGGTCGTGCACGGCCGAGGCGACGAAGCGGGTCTTGTAGCGGTTGGCGCTCTCGGCCTCGCGCTTGGCCGCGGCCAGGTCGCGGGTCCGTTCGGCCACGCGGTGTTCCAGCGCATCGGCCAGCGAGCGCAGTTCGCGTGCGGCGTTCTTGTAGCTGGTGATGTCGGCATAGCTGGTGACGAATCCGCCATCGGGCAGCGGATTGCCGCGGATTTCCAGCACCGTGCCGTCTTCCTTCTCGCTCTCGCGCATATGCGGCTTGCCGCTGCGCAAATGGTTCAGGCGGCGCTCGATCGCCGCTTCGATCGGCCCCGGTCCGAGCAGGCCGCGGCGTGCGTTGAAGCGGAACAGGTCTTCGATCGGGCGGCCGATCTTGAGCAGTTCCGGCGGGAAGCGGAACAGTTCCACATAGCGCGAATTCCACGCCACCAGCTTGAGCGCCTCGTCGATCACCACCACGCCCTGCGGCAGGTGTTCCAGGCTGCGGCTCAGGCCGGCATTGGCCTGTTGCGCGGCGGTGACCACGCCATCCTGCGCGGTCCGCAGCTCTTCGGCATGTTGTTGCAGCAGCGTTTCCAGCTCGTGCCGGCTGCGCTGGCGCAGGGCGGACAGGCGCCGCCGCTGCTGCACGAACAACCACAGCAAGGCCAGCGCCAACCATGCACCGGCGGCGGCGATCGCAGCGGCGCGGCCGGCCGCCGCGCTGGCGCGGGTATCGTGCAGCAGATGCAGGCGCCAGCCGCTTTCGGGCACCTCCAGGGTCTGCCACAGCACCGGGCCGGCGAGCGGTGGGTCGCTGACCTCGGCCAGCACGCCACCGTTGCCGGTCTGCTCGATCAGCCGGCGCCGCAGCGGCAGCAGGCCCTGGTCGGCGTATTGGCGGGTGCTGCGCAATTCGCTGCGGTCGCGCAGGCTCAGCGGTGCCAGCATGCGGTAGCGCCACTGCGGGCGGCTGGCCAGGAACACCACCTGATGCGCGTCGGAGGCCAGCACGATGTCCGGGGTCTGCAGCCACTCGCGTTCCAGCGCGGCCAGCGCGATCTTGATCACCACCACGCCCTGCACCTGGCCGCCGGCGTCGACGATGGCCTGCGACAGGAAGTAACCCGGCTCGCTGGTGGTCATGCCGATGCCGTAGAAACTGCCGCTGCCGTTGGACAATGCCTGCTGGTAATACGGGCGGAAGGCGTAGTCCACGCCCACGTTGCTGCGCGCCCCGCGCCAGTTGCTGGCAGCCAATGCCAGGCCGTCGCGGTTGATGAGCGTCAGCGTGGAGGACTGGGTGACGTTGTTGGCGCGCTCGAGTTTGCGATTGAGCCGTTCCACCTGCGCGGCCGATAACGGCCCGGAGACGGCCGCGCGCAGTTCCGGGTCCAGCGCCAGGATCTGCGGCAGGGTGCGATAGCGATCGACGCGTTGCTGCAGGGCCTGCGCATACAGGCGCAGCTGACGCCGCACGGTGGCGCTTTCCTCGTGCAGGGCGTTCTGTTCGACAAAGTGCCCGGCCGCCAGCATGGCCACCAGCATGCCGCCCAGCACGATGGTCAGGGTGAGCAGCAGACGGCGGCGTTGCGAGGCGTACATGCCGGCAAGTATGGCGGTGCGCCGCTGCATCGTGCAGCTATCGGCACCGGGCCTGCGCCAGGCACCGACACCGCCGCAGCCACAAACGCCTGCGGCCGCATCCCCGAAAGGAGGCGGCCGCAGGGGCACGTGCGCTGGTGTGGGTTGCCGCCTTGGCGCGTTGAAGCGAAGGCAGCGCGCGGCCGACCAGGCCCGGGTTAGCTGTGCGCCATCACGCTTAGAACTGCACCTGCGCGCGCAGCTCCATCACGTGCGGGGTTTCATGCACGCCGTTGCGCGTGGCATCCACCCAGCTGTAGTTGGCCTGGAACTTGAAGTGGCTGGTGAGGTACCAGTTGGCGCCGATGGTGGTGTCGTGCTGGCGGCCGCCGCTGACGCGGTTGTCTTCCAGGTCCAGGCGGCTGTAGCGGGCGGTCAGCTCGACCGCGCCGTAGTCGTGCGCCGGCTTGATGTTGCCCGGTACGCCGCCGGCATAGCTGCGCGACTCGCCGGTCAGCGTCCAGGTGCCATAGAGGTACTGGCCCTGCGCGATGTAGTGCGGCTGGTTGTCGTTACGTGCCACCTCGGCGCGCAGCGCTTCGCTCTGCAGCGAGAACGGGCCGTGGATCCACACCGCTTCCACGCCGGCGCGGATCACATGGTCCACGTCGAGAATGGTGCCGGTGTCGATCAGGCGCACGTCGGTCAGGCCGGCCTCCGGGCGGGCACGCAGGCGCACGCGCGGGCTGAACGACACGCCGCGGCCGTCGCTGAAGCCACGCGGGTTTTCCACCGAGCCGGCCAGGCCCAGGTGCAGCACATTGCCTTCGGCCTTGAACGGGGTCCAGGCGGCATGCACGGCCTGGGTGGTGCCCGGGTTGTCGCCCTGCAGATCCTTGCCGCCGTACGCGCCGGCCTGCAGCAGGTACTGCTGGCGCTCCAGCGTCCATTCCACGCCGGTACGACGGCCCTGGAACACCGCCTGGACCGGCAGGCCCAGTTCCATGAAGCTGCCCGCACGCGAGCTCTGCACCGCTTCCAGGCCCACCGGCACCTTCATGTAGCCCAGCCGCACGCGACCGTAATCCTGGCCGAACACGGCCTTGGTCTCGACGCGGAAGAACACGTCCAGCCACAGCTTGGCTTCGAAGTCGAAATACACCATGGCGTCGTAGACGCCCTTCTTCTTGAGGGTGGCGCCGAACTCCTTGCGGCGGAAGTCGGTGCGGTCTTCCAGGCGATCGTCGCCGGAGAAGTTGTTGTCGTCGTAGGCGTAGTTGCCGGTCAGGCCGAGCTCGGTGCCATCACCGAAGGTGTACTTGGTGGGCCAGTTTTCCAGCGAGGTGGCCGCATTGGCGGCTGCGGGCGCGGCGGCGATGGCCAACGCGAGAACGAGCGGATTGAGGCGCATAGGTGGTGGTCTTCGGCAAGGAGAAAGGGCCGGGCGTCCTGCCATGGCGGTCGCACTGAACAGCTTCAGCAAGCGCGCAGGTTCCGGACGGCCAACGACACAACAATCGGTGTCTGCGTTAAACGGAATTAACGGCCGGTGGCGACGCCGCTGAAGTGTAAGGCGACGTTCAGCCCGGCGACAGTGCGTAGTACCAATGGGCTATCGGCCCGGGCTGCGACGTACGGCCAGAATGCCCGCACCGGGTGCCTGCTCAGGCCCCCTCTATGTTCCCTCGGAGTGGTGTCATGCACATCAGCAAGCCTGCCGGCCCCTTGCCGGCGCCCGTCCCCTTTTACCGTCAGCTGTATTTCCAGGTGGTGGTGGCGATCGTCCTGGGTGCCCTGCTGGGCCACTTCGAGCCGGCCTTCGCCGAAAGCCTCAAGCCGCTGGGTGATGCCTTCATCAAGCTGGTGAAGATGATCATCGCCCCGGTGATCTTCCTGACCATCGTCACCGGCATCGCCGGCATGACCCACCTCAAGACGGTGGGCCGGGTCTTCGCCAAGTCGATGACCTACTTCCTGTTCTTCTCCACGCTGGCGTTGATCGTGGGCATGATCGTGGCGCACGTGGTGCAGCCCGGCGCCGGCATGAACATCAACCCGGCCGAGCTGGACCAGAGCGCGGTCAACACCTACGTGCAGAAGTCGCACGAGCTGAGCCTGGTCGGCTTCCTGATGGACATCATCCCGGCCACGCTGGTCAGCGCGTTCGTCGATGGCAACATCCTGCAGGTGCTGTTCGTGGCGGTGCTGTTCGGGATCGCGCTGGCCCTGGTCGGCGAGCGTGGCCAGCCGGTGCTGAGCTTCCTGGAAGCGCTGACCGCGCCGGTGTTCCGCCTGGTGCACATGCTGATGAAGGCCGCGCCGATCGGTGCATTCGGTGCGATCGCCTTCACCATCGGCAAGTACGGGGTGGAATCGCTGGTCAACCTGGCCTGGCTGGTGGGCTCGTTTTACCTGACCTCGCTGTTCTTCGTGCTGGTGATCCTGGGCATCGTCTGCCGTCTGTGCGGCTTCTCGGTGCTCAAGCTGATCCGCTATCTCAAGGCCGAGTTGCTGCTGGTGCTGGGCACCTCTTCATCGGAGTCGGCGCTGCCCTCGCTGATGGAGAAGATGGAAAAGGCCGGCTGCGAGAAATCGGTGGTGGGCCTGGTGGTGCCGACCGGCTACTCGTTCAACCTGGATGGCACCAACATCTACATGACCCTGGCCGCCTTGTTCATCGCCCAGGCCACCAACGTGGACCTGACCCTGGGCCAGCAGATCACCCTGCTGGCGGTGGCGATGCTCAGCTCCAAGGGCGCGGCCGGCGTGACCGGCGCCGGCTTCATCACCCTGGCCGCCACGCTGTCGGTGGTGCCGGACGTGCCGGTGGCCGGCATGGCGCTGATCCTGGGCGTGGACCGCTTCATGAGCGAGTGCCGCTCGCTGACCAACTTCATCGGCAACGCGGTCGCCACGGTGGTGGTGTCGCGCTGGGAAAATGCGCTGGACCGCGATCAGCTCAAGCTGGTGCTGGATGGCGGCTCGCCGCCGCTGCAGGCACCGGTGGCTTCGACCGACGTCGTCGCCCCGATCAGCGCGCGCTGATGCTTCCTACGGCCCTGCATTCCGTCGGCGCTGCCGGCGGGATGCAGGGCCGTTTCCACATCCAGCCAGCACTGGCCGCAATGCATGCCGCGTTGTGGCATGCGATCTTCCTGCCGCCGCGACAGCTGCGCGACAGGCCCATGTTCAGGCAGGGGGGTAGAATTCAGCCCTCCTGCGCCTTCGAGACCCACAACGCCGATGTCCAACGACGACTTCAAACAGGCCGCCCTCGACTACCACCGCCAGCAGCCGGCCGGCAAGATCAAGGTCACCGCGACCAAGCCGATGCTGACCCAGCGCGACCTGTCGCTGGCGTATTCGCCGGGCGTGGCCTTCGCCTGCGAGGCGATCGTCGAAGAACCCACCCAGGCCAGCGAGCTGACCGCGCGCGGCAACCTGGTGGCGGTGATCACCAACGGCACCGCCGTGCTGGGCCTCGGCAACATCGGCCCGCTGGCGTCCAAGCCTGTGATGGAAGGCAAGGGCGTGCTGTTCCAGAAGTTCGCCGGCATCGACGTGTTCGACATCGAGATCAACGAAAACGACCCGGACAAGCTGGTCGACATCATCGCCAGCCTGGAGCCGACCTTCGGCGGCATCAACCTGGAAGACATCAAGGCGCCGGAGTGCTTCATCGTCGAGCGCAAGCTGCGCGAGCGCATGAACATCCCGGTGTTCCATGACGACCAGCACGGCACCGCGATCATCGTTGGCGCCGCCGTGCTCAACGCACTGGTGGTCACCGGCAAGAAGATCGAAGAGGTCAAGCTGGCCACCACCGGCATGGGCGCGGCCGGCATCTCCTGCGTCAACATGCTGGTCTCGCTGGGCCTGAAGCCGGAGAACATCCTGGCGCTGGACCGCGATGGCGTGATCCACACCGGCCGTACCGACCTGGACCCGGACAAGCAGCGCTACGCGCGCGACACCGACAAGCGCACCCTGGCCGAAATCGTCGAGGGCGCGGACATCTTCCTGGGCCTGTCGGCGGCCGGCATCCTCAAGCCGGAAATGGTCGCCACGATGGCGCGCCAGCCGGTGATCTTCGCGCTGGCCAATCCCAACCCGGAAATCACCCCGGAAGCGGCCAAGGCGGTGCGCCCGGACTGCATCATCGGCACTGGCCGGTCCGACTACCCGAACCAGATCAACAACGTGCTGTGCTTCCCGTACCTGTTCCGCGGTGCGCTGGACGTGGGCGCCACCGGCATCAACGAAGAAATGAAGATCGCCTGCGTCAAGGCGATCGCCGCGATGGCACGGCGCGAGGCCTCCGACCTGGGCGCGGCCTATGGCGGCGAGACCCCGAGCTTCGGCCCGGAATACCTGATTCCGCGTCCGCTGGACCCGCGCCTGCTGGTGGAGCTGTCGTCCGCCGTTGCGCAGGCGGCGATGGATTCGGGCGTGGCCACGCGGCCGATCGCCGACATGGAGGCCTACCGCGACAAGCTCGGCCAGTTCGTCTACCGCACCAGCCTGATGATGAAGCCGGTCTACGACCGTGCGCGCGCCGACAAGCAGCGCGTGGTGTATGCCGAAGGCGAAGAGGAAGTGGTGCTGCGCGCGGTGCAGAACGTGGTCGACGAAGGCCTGGCCTTCCCGATCCTGATCGGCCGCCCCGACGTGATCGAGGCGCGCATCGAGCGCATGGGCCTGCGCCTGACCGCCGGGGTGGATTTCGAGATCACCAACATCCTCGACGATCCCCGCTTCAACGAGTACTGGCAGTACTACCACGCGCTCACCGAGCGTCGCGGCGTGACCGTCACTGCCGCCAAGGAGCTGATGCGTTCGCGTCCGACCCTGATCGCCGCGGTGATGGTGGCACGTGGCGAAGCCGATGCGATGCTGTCCGGCGTGGTCGGCCGCTTCCACAAGAAGCTGGGCTACGCACGCAGCGTGATTCCGCTGGAACCGCGGGTGAGCTCCACCTCGGCGATGACCGGCGTGATCAACCAGCTGGGCGTGTTCTTCTTCCTGGACACGCATGTGCAGGAAGACCCGACCGTGGAGCAGGTGGTCGAAGCGACGCTGCAGGCCGCGTACCGCCTCAAGCTGTTCGGCATCGAACCCAACATCGCGCTGCTGTCGCACTCCAACTTCGGCAGCCACGACTCGCGCGATGCGCTGAAGATGCGCCAGGTGCGCGAGGCCCTGCTCAAGCGCAAGCCCGAGCTCAACATCGATGGCGAAATGCAGGGCGACACCGCCTGGGACGAAGCGCTGCGCAAGCAGATCATGCCCAACAGCACCTTGAAGGGTCGCGCCAACCTGTTCGTGCTGCCGAACCTGGAGGCGGCCAACATCGCCTACAACCTGGTGCGCGTGTTCACTGACGGCGTGGCGATCGGCCCGATCCTGATGGGCATCTCCAAGCCGGTGCACATCCTCACCACCAGCGCCACCTCGCGCCGGGTGATGAACATGACCGCGATCGCGGCGGTGGATGCGCAGATCCGCCGGCAGCGCGATGCCGAGAAGAACGCCAGCGAAAAAAATAGCGGTTGAGATCCCCACCGGGAAAACATCAAAGACCGATCCGCGAGCGGCACCAGACGCACCGCGCCAAGCCCCTCTCCTCCCGGGGCGACAAGGCACTGCTTGCGCGCCACTGGCACGCGTGCCTTGAAGCGCCCGCGCCGCAAGCGCGGGCCGGGGCGCGGGTACGGCTCACCAGCGCTGCTGACATCGCGGTGGGACCTCGCTCCGGCAGCACCCGTGCGAATCCGTCGATTGCGTGAGCGGGTGCCTGCATCCTGCAGTCGCCTGCCTGCAGAAAGCAGCACAATCAGCGCTGCGAGACCGGCGCCTCAACGCACCGCAGGTTCCGCCCCCAGCAACTCGATCTCCGCCAGCTGCACTTTCGCGGGCGCACTGAATCGCAGCCGATACTCGGTATACGCACCAGGTGTGGCAATACGAAACGGCCGCGTCTGCAACGGCCAGTCGAACGCTTCCTCACGGCGCTGATCGACCACCGTCCACGCACCATCGGCCGTACGCGCTTCCAACGTCCAGCCACTGGCCGCAATGGCCGCGTTGCCGTTGGTCAGTGTGTAGAGCGTGGGCGTGCCGCGCGCCATGCCACTGAGCGTCAGCGTCGATGTCGATGCAACTGCAGCGACGGTTCCCGCATCGTCGTCATGCAGGGCAGCGACCTCGCCACCATCGGCCAGCGTGATGCGCGCCGTGTCTCCGAGCACATCACGTAACGGGGCAGGGCGCTTGCCCGCAGGGGTCAGCGACGGTGGCGCATCGTTCGGCCCGGTGCCCCAGCGCGAGGGCGCAGGCCCCATCACGAAGTCCAGCGTCGCCCCCCTGGCGATGTCCGCATGCGGCAACCAGGTCTTGCGCCAGGGCTTTCCGTTGACCTTGAGCGATTGCACGTAGACGTTCTGCGGCGAATTCTGCGGCGCGTTGACCGTCAGCGTCCCGCCATCGGGCAACCGCACGCTGGCATGCTTGAACAGCGGTGAGCCGATCACGTATTCCGGCGCACCCATGCGCAACGGATACAGGCCCAGTGCCGCGAACAGATACCAGGCCGACATTTCGCCGTTGTCCTCATCACCGGGATAGCCCTGGCCGATCTCGCTGCCCAGGTACAGGCGTGCCAGGATCTGGCGGGTGATGCGTTGCGTCTTCCACGGCTGCCCGGCGTACAGATACATCCATGGGATATGGTGGGCGGTCTGGTTGCTGTGCGCATACATGCCCATCCGCACATCGCGCGCTTCGGTCATCTCGTGAATGGTGTTGCCGTAGGAGCCGGCGAACCTGGCCTCGGCGGTCTCGGGGGTGGCAAAGAACGTATCCAGTTTCGCTGCCAGGCCCGCGCGTCCTCCATACAACGCCGCCAGGCCTTCACCGTCGTGCGGTGCGGTGAACGCAAACGTCCAGCCGCTGGACTCGGTGTAATCGTGGCCCCACACGCGCGGGTCGTACCGTGCCGCGTCCACGCGCCAGTGGCCGTCCGGTGTGCGGCCCTGGAAAAAACCGATCGCCGGATCGAACAACGCCGAATAGCCCGCCGCGCGCTGACGAAAATATACCGCCTCGGTCGTGTAACGCTCGCGCGCCGTGGCCGTCTTTGCCTGCCCGGCCAGCGCCTCGGCCATGTTGGCGATACCGAAATCGTTGAGCGCGCCCTCCATCGACCACGACATGCCTTCGTGCGTGTCGGTATCGGCATAACCGCGAAAGGTCGAACGCGCCATGCCCTTGCGGCCGACGTGCCTGTCGGGCGCCACCACGGTGGCGTTCTTGCGCGCGGCAACGTATGCCTCGGCCGGATCGAAGCCCTGCACGCCCTTGCGCCAGGCATCGGCAAAGGCCACGTCGGAACTGGTGCCGACCATCAGATCGGCATACCCCGGTGACGACCAGCGCGCCACCCAGCCGCCCGCGCGCGACTGCTCCAGAAAGCCTTGCACCAGCGCGCCGGCAGCGTCGGGCGCGAACAAGGCGTACGCCGGCCACGCGGTGCGAAAGGTGTCCCACAAGCCGTTGTTGACATAGACCCGGCCATCGCGGATCGGCGCAAAGCTGCGCACCGCGCTGCCGTCGATGTTGTCGTCCGACCAGCTGCTCTGGCTGGCGTAACGCCAGTCCGGTGCGCTGGCGCTGCCGACGTTCTCGTGGCCGGAGTTGGGATACAGGTGCAGGCGGTACAGGTTGGAGTACAGCGTGGTCTTCTGGTCGGCGGTGGCATCGGGCACCTCCAGGCGTCCCAGCAACGCATCCCAGGCGTCCTGCGCACGCGCGGCAACCTGCTCGAATGTTGTCTGTGGTGCGATTTCCAGTGCCAGGTTGTGCCTGGCCTGCTCGAGCGAGATCAGCGAGGTGGCAATGCGCATCTGCACCTGCCGGGTGCTGCCGGCAGCGAACTTGATCCAGCCGGTGGGCCGGCCGGTGTCGCTCAGGCCGCTGGTTTCCCACGGCGTATCGAAGCTGGCATGGACATACATGCGCGTGGCGCCGGTCGACAGCCCGCTACGCACATCGGTATAGCCGGAGAGTGTCTGTGTCGCCGCATCCAGCCGCAGCCCGCCGCGCGCGTCCACATTGTCGAACACCAGATTGGCATCGCCCTGCGCCGGGAAGCGAAAGCGGAACAGCGCCGCATGGTCGGTCGGTGCGATCTCGGCCTGGATCCCGTTGTCCAGCTGCACTGCGTAGCGATAGGGGCGGGCGGTTTCATTGGCATGCGAAAACGCCAGCGCACGCTGTCGGCGATCGGCTGGCGGCACGCCGGCCGCCAGCGACGGCATCACCTGAAAGGTCTGGCGGTCGCCCATCCACGGGCTGGGCTGATGGCTGAGCGACAACGCCTGCAGGCGCGGGCGATTGTCCGCATCGTTGTGTTCGTTCCAGCGATACAGCCAGGTCAGCGTGCCCGCATCGGTCACCGGCGTCCAGAAGTTGAAGCCATGCGGCACCGCGGTTGCCGGGAAATTGTTGCCGCGCGAGAACGTGCCATTGGACTGCGTGCCGCGCGTGGTCAGCACCCAATCCGACGGACGCGTTGCCGGCGTGAGCGGTACCTCGGCAATGGCGATATCGTCGATCCAGCCGGCACCGGGCGCGCCTGCCGGCGGTGCAACTTCCAGCTCGATCGCACGCACATGGCGCCCACGCAGACCGGCCACGTCACTCAGCCGCACCGCCTTGCGCGCCCATTGCTGCGGATACAGCGTCTTCGACTCGCCTTGCGCCCGCGCACCGAGCGCGACGCCATGTTGATCCCGCGCAGCGCTGGCCGACACGCGTGTGCCGTCGTCCAGCAGCAGGTCCAGCGACACATAGGTCGATGCCACATGCTCGCCACCCACGCTCTCGGGCAATACCAGCCAGGACAGCGTGGTATCGGCACCGATCGGGATCTCGCCGGTCAACAAGGTGCGCCGCCCACCTGCGCCACGACTGTCGTACCGCAGGGCATGCGCACCGCTGTAGCCGGCGTTCGGCTTGGCCGCATACGGCGCGGCCGGACCGGTGCCGATGGCAATCTGCACATCGCCCGCCGCCGCGCTCACCGGCAACGGCTGGCCGGCTTCGAACGAGGTCGACAACCCGGTCGCCGCACTCACCGACAACGGCGCAGCGACGCCCAGGGCAACGACCAGCCGGAACCACAGGTCACGCGGATGCAGCAACACAACAGACGAGGTCACGTGGCGATGTCTCCTTGGGTGCGATGCTGCAGGGCAGGTCCGGCCTGCCGAGGCAGGCGAGCCGGGCACGCGCACGCCGCGGCGGTGCGCCATTGTCCGGCGATGATAAGCGCGATGTCCGGGTGTGGCTGCCTGGCGCTGCCGGGCCAGCAAGGCCAGACCAGCCAGGGCTGCCGCATCGCTCCCCGACGCTGGCAGCGCCCGGGCGGCTGTTGAGAGCATCACCACCCGAACCGGTATGGCCGGTCAATGGGCCGATCACCACGCAGGCTGCTAGAATCCGCGCTCTGCCTTGTCTCTACGATCGTGCCGCCATGAGCCAGACCGCCACCGCGCCCGCCAATGCCGAATCGCGCTACACCGTGCATCGCGGCGATCTGCCGCTGAGCTGCCCGACGCCGCAGATGGCGTTGTGGAACTCGCATCCGCGCGTGTATCTGCCGATCGAAGACGAGCCCAACTGCGAAGCCAAGTGCCCGTATTGCGGCGCGCTGTTCGTGCTCGCCGACTGATCCTGGCCGGATGCACCGCCTGACCGTGGTGCAACTGCTGCCGGCGCTGCAGTCCGGCGGCGTCGAGCGCTCCACCCTGGAAATCACCGCTGCGCTGGTGCGCGCCGGCCACCGCGCGGTGGTGGTCTCGGCCGGCGGTCGCCTGGTCCAGCCGCTGCTGGAGGCGGGCGGCGAACATCTCACGCTGGACATCGGGCGCAAGTCGCTGCTGACCTTGCGTCACGTGGTCGGCCTGCGCCGGCTGTTCGCCGAACTGGGGGCCGACATCGTGCATGCACGTTCGCGCCTGCCGGCCTGGCTGGGCTGGTACGCGTTGCGCGGCATGCCGCAGGCCACCCGGCCGCGCTTCGTCACCACCGTGCACGGGCTCAACTCGCCCAGCCGCTACAGCGCGGTGATGACCTATGGCGAGCGGGTGATCTGCGTCTCGCAGACGGTGCGCGAGTACGTCTGCACGCACTATCCGCAGACCGACACCGCGCGCCTGCGCACGATCCCGCGCGGTGTCGATATCGCCCAGTTTCCGCGTCGCCCGCAGCCGGACCGCCGTGCGCGCAGCTGGGCACAGACCGTGCTGCCCGGCTTGCCGGCCGATGCGCCGCTGCTGCTGCTGCCCGGACGCGGCACGCGCCTGAAAGGGCACGCCGACGGCCTGCAATTGCTCGCCGACGTGCGCGCTGCCGGCGTGCCGGCCTGGTTGTGGCTGCCGGGTGCGCGCGAGCCGGGCCGTGATGCCTATCTGCGCGAGCTGGAAGCCGAGGCCGCCAGACTGGGCGTGGCCGAGGCGGTGGCCTTCACCGAACCCACCGCACGCATCGCCGAGGCCTATGCCGCCAGCGATCTGGTGCTGCAGCTGTCGCGCAAGCCCGAGGCCTTCGGCCGCACCGTGGTGGAGGCCCTGTCGGTGGGCCGGCCCGTGCTGGGTTGGGCGCACGGCGGCGTCGGCGAGCTGCTGGCCGAGTTGCAGCCCGGCGGCGCTGTGCCGGCCTTCGATGCCCATGCCTTGCGCACCCAGACGCTGCAGTTGCTGCGGCAGGCGCCGACACCGCCCGCCGTGCTCCCCTATACGTTGCAGGCCATGCAAGCGGCCACCCTGAAGGTCTATGACGAACTCCGCCGCTGAGGCCATCCCACCTGCGTCCGCGCTGACCCCCGACGCCGGTCGCTGGGCGCCGCTGTGGGTGCTCCTGTTCGTGGCGCTATGGCCCACGCCCGGGCTGGCCGAGACGGTGTTGTCGCTGGGCGCGCTGTTTGCGGCCTACCGCCTGCTGCATGCGCGCTTCCGTGGCGGCACCCGGCTGCTCAGTGGTGCGGCCTGGGCGCTGACCAGCGTGCTGTTCTTCGCGTACTGGTTGCCGCAGATGCTGTCGGCGTTCGATGCGGTGGACGTGGGGCGCGCGCTGCGCAAGTCGGCCACCGATCTGCGCTATCTGCCGTTCATGTGGTTGTGCGCGATCGCGGTGGCCAATGCGCAGCGGCGTCGGCGCACCTTCACCGGCCTGGCGGTGATCGGCGGGGTGTGGACACTGGATGCGCTGCTGCAGGCCGTGTTCGGCAGCAGCCCGTTGTTCTTCGGCCTGGATCAGATCAAACAGCTGATCAGCGGGCATGGCCTGTGCACGCCGCAGGAGCTGGCCCTGGTCGACCGCCTCAGCGGCGTGCTGGGGCCGTGCAACCTCAAGTTCGGTCAGACGCTTGCGAGCCTGTCGCCCTTCCTGCTGCTGGCACTGGGGCGGCGCATTGCCTGGGCCTGGGCGGGCGCTGCGGCGGCGGTCGGCGTGGTGCTGGTGCTGGCGGGGTCGCGGGCCTCGTGGATCACCTACGGCGTGATCGTGCTGCTGTCCGGCTGGCAGTTGCTGGGTGGCCGCCGCCTGCTTGCGGTGGCGGTGGTCGGCGCGCTGCTGGCGGCCGGCGTGGTGGCGGTGGCGCCGCAGGCGCGCGAGCGGATCCAGCGCACCGCGCTGGCCTTCAGCGATGACCAGCAGGGCGTCGACCAGGCCTTGTCCGGGCGTGCGCAGATCTGGGGCGCAGCGCTGTGCATGATCCACGCGCATCCACTCAATGGGGTGGGCGCCCGCGGCTTCCGGCAGGCGTATCCGGCCTGCAATCCGGCACCCGCGCAGGCGCCGGCCTGGGGCGATGGGCCGGCCTTCCATGCGCACCAGATCGTGCTGGAAATCCTGGCCGAAACCGGGGTGATCGGGTTGCTGCTGTGGCTGGCCGGTGCGGCGCAGGCCTGGCGCGCGTGGCGCTATTCCAGCCTGGCCGCGCGCGAGCAGGCACGCCCGGCGATGATCGCACTGGTGGCCACGGTGTTTCCGCTCAACACGCATCTGGCGTTCTATTCCAGCTTCTGGGGCGGGCTGAGCCTGATGCTGGCCGGCCTGTATGCCGGTGCCTTGCTCAACGACGACGCAGATCAGCCGCCGCCGCGCTGATTCTTCCTGCATCTTGCGGTGCTGCGGCTGCACGCGCCGCCTGCATCCAGATACGCGATATCAACGATAAAAATCGCTGCGCCCACCCGGCTGGCGTTTGAAGCGCCGATGGATCCACAGGTACTGGTCCGGCGCCTCGCGCACCATGTCCTCGATCGCCGCATTGACCTGCGTGGTATCGGCGATCACATCGTCGGAAGGAATGTCTGCCAGCGGCGGTGCGATCTTGAGGAGGTAGCGGCCCCCTTCGCGCCGATGGAAGTACGGCACCACCGCGCAACCGGTCAGCCGTGCCAACTGGTGGGTGGCGGTGATGGTGGAGGCCGGATGCCCGAAGAACGGCACGAACACGGTGTCCTTGCCGCGCATGTCCTGATCCGGCGCATACCACAGGAAACCGCCGCGCTTGAGGTGCTTGATGGTGGCGCGCAGATCCTCGTTGGCGAACATGTGCGTGGCATAGCGCAACCGCCCGCGCTTGACCGCCCACTCGAACACCGGGTTGCGATGCCTGCGGTACATGCCGGCCAGCGGTACGTAATCGCATAGCAGCCGCCCGCACATCTCCAGCGTCATGAAGTGGCCGGACACCAGCAACACGCCGCGTTTTTGTTCCTGCAGGCGCTGCAGGTGTTCCAGCCCTTCGACCTGCACGCCGGGGCGGATCGCATCGATGCTGCCCCACCAGGCGCGCGCGAATTCGAACAGGCCCACGCCCAGCGCATCGAAACTGTCGCGCAACAGCCGCGCCCGCCAGGCATCGTCCTGTTCGGGAAAGCACAGCTTGAGGTTGACCTCGGCAGCGCGCCGACGCGTACCGGCCAGGCGCATCGCGATCCAGCCCACGCCACGCCCCAGCGCACGCTGCAGCATCCAGGGCAGGCGCCCGGCGATCACCATGACGGCAAGGGCCAGGTACATCGGCCAGTGCCTGGGGTTGCGCAGGGAAGGGCGGACAGCGACGTTGGCGGGTTCGGACATGCGTCAATTCTAAGGGATCACGCGCGCGCGGCAGCGTGCACATGCGCACGCCGCAACGCTCCCGTATCCTGCACCGATGCGGAAAGACCCGATCGAATGGCTGTTGCGCGGACTGTACTCGGCGCTGTTGTACCTGTTGCTGCCGGTGACGGTGTACCACCTGGTGTGGCGCGGTTTTCGCGTCCGCGAATACTTCAACCGCTGGAACGAGCGCTATGCCTCCTACACGCATGCCTGCGGTCGCCCGCGCGTGTGGGTGCATGCGGTGTCGGTGGGCGAGGTCAATGCCGCCGCGCCGCTGGTCAACGCCCTGCGTACGCAGCGCCCGGATATCCGCTGGGTCATCACCACCATCACGCCCACCGGCTCCGAGCGCGTGCGCGCGGTCTGGGGCGATGCGGTGGACCACGTGTATCTGCCCTACGACGTGCCCGGCAGCGTCGGTCGCTTCCTGGAGCATTTCCGCCCGCGCCTGGCGTTGATCCTGGAAACCGAGCTGTGGCCGAACATGTTGTTCGGCTGCCGCGACCGCGGGATTCCGGTGTACATCCTCAACGCGCGGCTGTCGGCGCGCTCGCTGCGTGGCTATCGCCTGCTGGCACCGTTGATCAGCCGCGCGCTGCGCACCGTCACCTGCGTGGCGGCGCAGTCGCACGACGATGCCGAACGCTTCGTCACGCTGGGTGCGCGGCCCGACCAGGTGATCGCGCTGGGCAATCTCAAATTCGATATCGCCGCGCCTGCGCAGCTGCAGACCCTGGTCACGCAGTTCCACACGCACGTGCCGGCCACGCGGCCGGTGTGGATTGCCGCCAGCACGCACGAAGGCGAGGAGGCGGCCGTGGCCGACATCCATGCGCGCCTGCTGCTGCAGTTTCCGGATCTGCTGATGTTATGGGCGCCGCGGCACCCGGAGCGCTTTCCCAAGGTCGAGGCCGTGGCGCGCGAGCGTGGCTGGGCCGTGTCCACGCGTAAAAGCCAGCAATGGCCGCAGGCGCGCGACAAGGTGTTTGTCATCGATACCCTGGGCGAGCTGATGAGTTTCTACGCTTGCGCACAGGTCGCCTTCGTCGGCGGCAGTCTGCAGCCGATCGGCGGGCACAACCTGCTCGAGCCGGCGGCAGTCGGCACGCCGGCCGTCACCGGCCCGCATCTGCACAATTTCTCGGAGATTTCGCGTCGCATGCGCGAGGCCGAGGCGGTGACCATCTGCGAAGATGTCGACAGCGTGTACCACGATCTGGCGCGCCTGCTCGGCGACCCTGTCCAGCGTGAAGCGATGGCCGCGGCAGGGCTGGCACTGGTCGCCAACGGCAAGGGCGCGGTGGCGAGGACGCTGGTGCAGATCGCGCCGCACCTGCCGCCGGTGGTGAGCGAGGGTGTGGCGTCCTAAAAGTATTGCCGGACATATATTTGCATCCCCACGTTTTGTGGCCTAGGTCGCTGGTGCACATTATGCCCGGGTGCGGTTAATGTAATGCCTTATCTTTCCGCTTCAAATGTCTAAAGTGCATAGGTTAGGGGTGCAGTTATGTGCTTAGCTAAGAGTATGGCTGGTGCCCGAAGTCGTGCTATGTAGGCGCGTAGGTCACAGGTAGCGCAAGGATTTGGAAAGAGGTGGTAACTGTGAAGCAGGTCGGACTGAGCGAATCGGCCAGCTTCACAGTTACTAGGTGACTTGACTGTGGCTAATTATTTCTGGGGGATTGTGTGGCTTATATGCAAGTCTTTAGCTGGAAGCACATACGGTATAGATATTTATAACAACTGGACCATTGGTGTAGCCGTAAGTGCGCCACCCATTCCCTAATGGATAGCTGCCAACGATAGCAAAACGACCGAGGTTCATGTTTTCCTGCAAGTTGCTATTCTCGGCTCGCCTTCCCCAAAATCTCACTGAGTTAGGGTCTCCTGTGTTCCATCCCCCGGATATTGGGGTGAATCCAGCTGGGCACTGGGGAGTTGCATCAACAGTTCCTTGAATATCTCGCGCGTAGCCCTCGGTAACAGTCTGGTAAGTTACCGCTTGGGCCATGGGGAAGATTAAGGCGGTGGCAGCGGCTACTAAAGCGGAGGAAATAAGCTTTTTCATGTCAGCTCCATAGTCAAAGATGCCGTGTTTGATTCAGTAAATCTAGCGAATCTACATCTGGCTCCACGATGTTCGGGCTCAATGCAGTGCTGAGCTGTAATGTGATGTCTGGTTGATTGGTAGGGATTCCCCTAATTTTTGTGTGGGAAGTTGGCGCCAGATGTTGTTGATTGCGGTAAACTTGCCGCAAAAAAAGGTGGGCTTAAGCCCACCTTCTGTTTCTGCTTTGTTTAATGCCTTACTGCAGGGAGCCACTGCCCTGCAGCTTGGACTCGGCATCCTGCGACAGCAGCCGGTTCACGTCCTGCAGGTCGGTGATGTTGAGCTTGCCGATCGCCTGGCCCAGCAGCAGGCGGTTCTGAAGGAAGGTGTAGCGCGACTGTGCGTAGTTCAGCTGCGCCTGAAACAGGGTGCGCTGGTTCTGCACCACGTCCAGCACGGTGCGCGTGCCGACTTCCAGGCCGACCTGCGAGGCGTCGTATGCGGCCT
This sequence comes from Xanthomonas sp. BRIP62409, assembly GCF_003992965.1. NCBI lineage: Bacteria > Pseudomonadati > Pseudomonadota > Gammaproteobacteria > Lysobacterales > Lysobacteraceae > Xanthomonas > Xanthomonas sp. BRIP62409. The sequence goes on from NZ_QEZJ01000035.1 coordinate 33,576, forward strand.
GCGCGGAGACCACGGCCAGGCGACGGGCTTCCACTTCGCTGATGCCGGCAACCACGGTCTGGTAGGCATTGCGCGTATTGCGGTCCAGCGCGCGCTTCTGCTGCTCGTAGGTGTCCTGCTGGATATCGCGGCGTGACAACGCCTGGCGCACGGCCGACTGGGTGGCACCGCCGGCAAAGATCGGAATCGACAGCGTGATGCCGATCGAATCGGTGTCGATATCGCGATTGTTGGTTGTGAAGTTGCCCGCGGCTTCATCCACCGGGCCACCACCGCCCCAGCTGTTGGTGCGCCCCACGCTACCGGACAGATTGAGGGTCGGGTAATGACCTGCACGCGCAGCATCGACCTGTGCCTCGGCAGCGCTGACCTGCAACTGCTGCGACTTCAGCGCCGGGTTGTCGGCGATGGCAGTGGCCACCAACTGATCGACATTGCTGTACGCCGCTGGGACTTCGGGGCGGAAATCTTCGGGAAGTGCGCGCAAGGACGTGACCGGCTGGCCGGTGAGTTCGGTCAAGGCCTGGTAGTAATCCTTCAAGGTGTTGCGCGCATTGATCGTGTCGGCACGCGCCTGGTCGTACTGGGCGCGCGCTTCATGCACGTCGGTGATCGGGGCCAGGCCCACTTCCAGCCGCTTGTCGGCGTAATCGAACTGCTTCTTGGCGGCCGCTTCGTTGGTCTCTGCCGCCGCCAGCGATTCGATGCCGACCAGGACCTGGAAATACGCCGCCGAGGTGCGGGTGATCAGGTCGTTGTTGGCCGATTCCAATGTGAAGTCGGCTGCCTTGGCCACTTCGCGCTGCGCACGCAGGGTGGCGAACTGCGACCAGTTGAAGATGGTCTGGCTGCCCTGGATTGCATACTGACGCTGCTTGGTGGTGGACCGACCAGGCAAGCCCTCGAGTTCACGATGCGATTGCGTGAACCCGGCAGTGCCGTCCAGCTGCGGCAACAGCGCCGCACGCGCCTGCACTTCGCCCTCCCGATTGACCAGCCGGGTGGACTCGGCCACTGCCAGCTGCGGATCGCCGTTGCGGGCCATTTCGTAGACCTGCAGCAGATCGGTGGCGTTCGCGGCCATCGGAGACAGGGCGGCGGCCAGCGCCAGGACGAGGGATCGGCGGATCATCGGGGAAGCTTCCTTGGGAATCAGAATCAGAATTGGAATCGGGGCGTCGGTGCGGCGCCCTGGAGATAGGCGAGGTCGGTTTCGAACAACGATTCGATGCGCGGAGCGTTGACGTCGCCACGGACCAGGACCGCTTCCATCACCGGTTCGTGACCGCGGACCACGAACAGGCGCCCGTTCGGCCGCAGCCATTGCAGCCATTGCGTCGGCAGCGTATCGACCGCGCCGGTCACGCAGATGGCATCGAAGCGGCGCTCGCTCTGCCAGCCGAACACGTCGGCGGTTTCAATCCGCACGTTGCTGCCCAGGCCGCTGCTGTCCAGATTGGCGCGGGCAGCGGCGGCCAGGGCCGGATCGATCTCCAGGCTCAGCACTTCGCGGGCGAGCGCGGCCAGGCAGGCGGTGGAAAACCCGCTGCCGGTGCCGATTTCCAGCACGTCTTCGCCCGGCTGCAGGTCCAGTGCCTGCAACATGCGGCCTTCCACCACCGGCTTCATCATCTTGTGGCCGGCCGACAGCGGGATTTCCACATCGACATAGGCCAGGGTCTTGTAGGCCTCGGGCACGAAGGCCTCGCGCGGCAGGCGCGCCAGCACGTCGAGCACACGCAGGTCCAGCACGTCCCACGGCCGGATCTGCTGTTCGACCATCTTTTCGCGGGCCTGGGAGAAATCGATCGTCATGGTGCGGTTATCCAACGCGGTGGGGCAGGCATTTTACCGGTGCACGGGGCAACTGGCGCATCTAGCATCGCTGCGCGCCGGCAAACGACGCAGTGCCGGAAGTCATCGCCACCAAAGGCCGGGGGCGGTCAGCGCGGCGCATACGCCCTCAAGAAGAAATCCACGCTGGCCTGCAAGTGCTCGTCCACCTGCGCGCGGGTGGGCTGGCCGTGCAGGCCGCACATCATCAGCGCATACAGCTCGCCCTTGAGCAGGCAGAAGAACTGGGACGCGGCGCGTGCCACATCGTCGATCTTCAGCTGCCCGTCGGCCACGCGTGCGGACAGGAAATCGGCCAGCGCCCGTTGGGTTCGCTTGGGGCCGGCATCCCAGAACATCTCGCGTACATGCACGTCGCCGGTACCGGGCGCCATCATCATGCGGTGGGTGGCAATGGCCGACTCGGTGCTGACCATGGCGAAGAAGGCGTCGGCGATTTCGATCAGCTGATCGCGCAGCGCGCCCTCGGGAGCATGATCGAACAGGTCGTCCGGCATCATATGCTGGCATTGCGCACGGATCGCCTCGGAAAACAGGCTCTCCTTGTCGCCAAAATGGCTATAGACGGTGAGCTTGGACACGCCCGCCTGGGCGGCGATGCCATCCATGCTGACCCCGGCATACCCCTGCTCCATGAACATGGTGCGGGCAGCGCCAAGAATGGCGGCGCGTTTCCCAAGATCCTTGGGCCGTCCGGGGCCGTTGCTCCTGGCCTTGGACTTGAGGGGGGGCGAGCTGGACATGCCGCCAATACTAGACCATCGGGTTCTATATTTATACTCGCTGCCGGTGGAATGCGGGCAAGCGCTCAGGAACGGCCGCGCCCAGGCGTTAGCTGCGCACCAGCTTGGTTATGGCCGGTAATTGTTTCGGCTGAATGCCTCCCGGTGTCATGGTGCATCCCATCGGTGTGGGGAATCCACCTAGCGCGTTGAAAAACCCCCGGTGATAGATTGGCTAACGGTCTGTCGGCGCACGTCGGCAGCCCCTTTGGCCAGCACAACGAGGGGATGGGGAGCGTGGACAGGGTCGGGGCGCATGCGCAGACGGGCTGCGTCCGCAGCACATGCGTGCGGCGGACCGGGCTGCTGTGGCGGTGGGCATTGCTGGCTTGCGCGCTGTTCGGCGTCTGGCCGGCCGGCGCCCAGCCGCCGACCCATACCGCGTACCACACCGTCACGCGCTGGAGCATGGACGACGGCCTGCCGCACAATCTGGTGCACGCGGTGGCGCAGGGCGCCGATGGCCTGATCTGGCTGGGCACCTGGGAAGGTGTGGCGCGCTTCAACGGCCGCGACTTCACCGTGTATGACCGTCAGAACACACCGGGCGTCGAGCTGGGGGGCGTGTTCGTGGTGACACGCGACAGCGCTGGCGGGATGTTGTTCGGCACCGCCTTCGATGGGGTCTACCACTACCAGGATGGCCACTGGCAGCAGCTGGGCGATGCTTCGGCGCGGCACCTGGCGGTCAGTGCACTGCTGCGCTGCGCCGATGGCGCATTGTGGGTGGGCACGCCGCAGACGCTATACCGCATCGAGCCGGACGGGCGGGTGGTGGACGTCGGGCGCCAGGCCGGCCTGCCGCGCGCGCGCATCACCGCGCTGGCGGCCGATGCCGATGGCGATTTATGGGTAGGCACCGAAGTCGGGCTCTATCGTCTGCCCCGCGATGGCATTGTGGCCGAGGCCTGGGGCAAGGCACATGGCATGCGCGCCGCACCGGTGCGACGGCTGGCCAGCGATCGTCAGGGCGGCCTGCTGGTCGCTGGCGACGACGGCGTGTGGTGGTGGAGCCGCGGTGGCGGACTGCAGCGTTTCCGGCAAGGCCAGCGGGTGGATGCATTGCTGCTGGATCGGCGCGGACATCTGTGGATGAGCCTGCCGTCGGGTACGCTGGTGGTGCATGGCGGCGCGGGTACGCCGGATGAACAGATCGCCATTTCGGGCGTCGCCAGCCCGGCGTTGCTGGAAGACGCCGAGGGCCTGATCTGGGTCGGCAGCACGCACGGCCTGTTCCGCATTGCCGAAGGCGCCGCGCATGGCGTCACCCACGAAGACGGCCTGGCCTCGGACTACGTGCGCACGGTGCTGCAGACCGGCAACGGCACCGTGTGGGTGGGCAGCGCGGTGGGCCTGGACCGCTGGCACAACGACCGGATCAGCCGCGTGTCGGTGGTGCCGAACGAGGGCGGCCGCGTGCTGGAGCAATCGGTGCTGGCCCTGGCCGATGCCGGCGATGGCGGCGTCTGGGCCGGCACGTACAGCCAGGGTGTGGTGCGCCTGGATGCGCAAGGGCGCGTGCTGGCGCGCATTGGTGCGGCCGACGGCCTGCCGTCGCTGTCGGTACGCGCGGTGTTGCCCGATGGCCAGACGCTGTGGATCGGCACCACCGCCGGGCTGGTGCGGTGGCGCGATGGCAAGGCACGCCGCTTCACCGCCGCCGACGGCGTACCCGATGGCTCGGTGCAGGTGCTGTATCGCGATACGCAGGGCAATGTGTGGATCGGCACCGATCGTGGCATGACCGCACTGTCGGCAAATGGCAGTACGCGCGCATGGCTGGGCGAGCAGGATTTCCCCGGGCAGAACGCGTTCGACTTCCTGCGCGATACCAATGGCGACCTGTGGATCGCCAGCGATCGCGGCCTGCTGCGCCTGAGTGGAGAGACCTTCCGCGTCTACGACCACCGGGTCGGGCTGCCGCGCGACAAGGTGTTCCGGGTGATCGACGACGGCCGCGGTTATTTCTGGTTGTCGAGCAACCACGGAGTGTTCCGCATCGCGCGCAGCGACTTCGACCAGCTCGATGCCGGCACGCGCGAGCAGTTGAGTGTGGAGGTGGTGGATCGCAGCGACGGCATGCCCGGCAATCAGGGCAACGGCAGCAGCGCGCCGGCCGGCTGGATGACCCAGTCCGGGCAGCTGCTGTTTCCCACCGCTGCGGGCCTGGGCGTGATCGATCCGGCGCGCGTGGGCACCCTGCAAGGCCATCGCGTGCCGATCGTGTTCGAGCGGCTGCTGGTCGACGGCACGGTGCAGCCGCTCAATGGCTTGCATCGCTTCGGCGCGGAGACCCGGCGCATCGCCATTGTCTATGCAGGGCTGAATTATCGTGGCCCGGACAAGGTGCGCTACCGCTACCGGCTGGAAGGTTTCGACCCGGACTGGGTGGACGCCGACAGCGCCAGCGAGGCGGTCTACACCAATCTGCCGCCGGGCCGTTTCCGTTTCCGCGTCCAGGCGATGTCGCTGCCGGTGGACTGGCGGCAGACCGCGCTGGTGGGTGAATCCAGCCTGGTGATCGCACTGGCGCCGCCGTGGTGGCGGCGTGGCGAAGTGATCGCCCTGGGCATCCTCGGGCTGGGCAGCCTGATCTACGGGCTCTATCTGTGGCGCACCGCCAGCTACCGCCGTCGTCAGCGCCAACTCAATACGGTGATCGACGCACGCACCCGCGAGTTGAGCGACAAGAACCTCGCGCTGCAGCAGGCCAGCCAGGAGCGCGAAGCCCTGATGCGCCAGCTCGAATACCGCGCCAGCCACGACGTGCTGACCGCCTTGCCGAATCGGCGCGAGGCCGAGCGCGTCCTGCAGCAATGGTTCGATGATGCGCGCGCCGGTGGCCCCTCGCTGGCGTTGGTGCTGATGGATATCGACCATTTCAAGCGCATCAACGACGAGTACGGCCATGAGGTCGGCGATGCGGTGCTGCGCGCGATCGGCGAAGCATTCAACGAGCAGGATCAGGCGCAGTGCTTCGCCGCGCGCCACGGTGGCGAAGAGTTTCTGCTCGCGGCAGTGGGGGTGGACGTTGCACAGGCACGCGCGCTGTTCGAGCGCATGCGCCAGCGGCTGGCGGCGATCGGCATCGAGACGCAGGGCACGACGGTGCGCTGCACCGCCAGCATGGGCATGGCGATGAGCGATGAAGCACCGAGCCGCCGCGAACTGCTGGCACTGGCAGACCGCCGCCTGTACCAGGCCAAGCGGCTGGGGCGCGACCGCTTGGTGGATCAGTAAGCCTGTCGCGTTGCCAGGGGCATGGCGCTGCCGCGCTTACTCCTGCAACTGGTCCGCCTGCGCGTTCAACAAGGCAACAAACGCCTGCGCGGCGCGCGACAAGGTGCGCCCGCCATGGGTCACGCAGCCCAGCTCGCGTGACAGCATCACATCGGCCAGCGGCAGCGCCACGATCTGGTGATCGATCATGCGTTCCGGCAATACGCTCCACGCTAGGCCGACCGACACCAGCATCTTGATCGTCTCCAGATAGTTGGTGGTCATGCGCAGGCTCGGCACCAGCCCATGCCCGGCGAACAGACCGGCGACGATGCGATGGGTGAACGTGCCCGGATCCGGCAGCACCGCCGGATGCGCCACCACATCCTCCAGCGACACCGCGCGCAATGCGGCAAGCGGGTGATCGGGCGCCACCACGAACTGCAGGCGGTCATGCCAGATCGGTTGCGCGCGCAGCGGCGCACGCGTGTCCGGTGCCAGCGTGGTGACCGCCAGCTCCACCTCGCCGCGCAGCACCGCGGCATAGGCCAGCTCCGAATCCAGGAACTGGATGTCCAGCGCTGCGTGAGGATGCTCCGCAGCGAAGCGGCGCAGCAGGGCGGGCAGGCGATGCAGGCCGACATGATGGCTGGTGGCCAGGCTCAGCCGCCCGCCGACCGCCGCGCCAAGATGCTCCAGCACGCGGCGGGTGTCCTGCAGCTCGGCCAGGATGCGTTGCGCACGCGGCAGCAAGGCCTGGCCGGCCTCGGTCAGCACCACCTGGCGGCCCAGGCGGTCGAACAATCGCGCCGACAACTGCCCTTCCAGCAAGGCGATGCGTTTGCTCACCGCCGGCTGGGTGAGGTGCAGGGCCTCGCCGGCGGCTGAAAAGCTGCCGCTTTCGGCAATCGCCACGAAGGCGCTGAGGCTTGCCAGGTCCATTGCCATTCCCAAATTTCATTTGTTGAATAAACAATATGAATTTGCGTTATCGAAGGCAAGCTCCTAGCATCGAACGCAGCCAGGTGGGCACTCCCACCATCCGCCAACCGGATCGCCGCAATGACTGCCAAGACGCTGTACGACAAGCTGTGGGACCTGCACGAGGTCACGCGCCGCGACGATGGTTCGTCGCTGATCTACATCGACCGCCACATCCTGCACGAAGTGACCTCGCCGCAAGCGTTCGAAGGCCTGCGCTTGGCCGGGCGCAAGCCGTGGCGCATCGACGCCAACATCGCCACGCCCGATCACAACGTGCCGACCACGCGGGCCGAGCGCCAGGGCGGGCTGGAATCGATCTCCGATGAAGTCTCGCGCCTGCAAGTGCAGACGCTGGACGAGAACTGCGACGATTTCGGCATCCTCGAGTTCAAGATGAACGATGCGCGCCAGGGCATCGTGCATGTGGTCGGCCCCGAGCAGGGCGCCACCCTGCCGGGCATGACCGTGGTCTGCGGCGATTCGCACACCTCCACGCATGGCGCGTTCGGCGCGCTGGCGCACGGCATCGGCACTTCCGAGGTCGAGCATGTGCTGGCCACGCAATGCTTGATCGCCAAGAAGATGAAGAACATGCAGGTGCGGGTGGAGGGCACGCTGCCGTTCGGGGTGACTGCCAAGGACATCGTGCTGGCGGTGATCGGCAGGATCGGCACCGCCGGCGGCAATGGCCATGCGCTGGAATTTGCCGGCAGCGCGATCCGCGCCCTGTCGATGGAAGGGCGCATGACCATCTGCAACATGTCCATCGAAGCCGGTGCGCGCGTGGGCATGGTGGCGGTGGACGAAAAGACCATTGCCTATGTGCAGGGCCGCCCGTTTGCGCCCAGGGGCGCCGACTGGGAGGCCGCCGTCGCACTGTGGCGCACGCTGGTTTCCGATGCTGACGCGCACTTCGACACCGTGGTGGAGCTGCGTGCCGAAGACATCAAGCCGCAGGTCAGCTGGGGCACCTCGCCGGAAATGGTGCTGGCGGTCGACCAGCAGGTGCCGGACCCGGCAACCGAACAGGATCCGACCCGGCGCGATTCGATCGAGCGCGCGCTGAAATACATGGGTTTGCGGGCAAACCAGCCGATCACCGAGATCCGCCTGGATCGCGTGTTCATCGGCTCGTGCACCAACTCACGCATCGAGGATCTGCGCGCGGCCGCTGCGGTGACCCGGGGGCGCAAGGTTGCCTCCACCATCAAGCAGGCGCTGGTGGTCCCGGGCTCGGGCCTGGTCAAGGCACAGGCCGAAGCCGAAGGCCTGGACAAGGTGTTCCTGGACGCCGGGTTCGAATGGCGCGAGCCGGGGTGTTCGATGTGTCTGGCGATGAACCCGGACAAGCTGGGCAGCGGCGAACATTGCGCCTCCACCTCCAACCGCAACTTCGAAGGCCGCCAGGGCGCCGGCGGCCGCACCCACCTGGTCAGCCCGGCCATGGCCGCAGCAGCGGCGGTCAGCGGGCATTTTGTTGATGTGCGTGACCTCGGGGATTCGGGAATAGGGATTCGGGATTCGTAAAAAGCGCTCCGCCATCCCCAGCCTTTTCGAATCCCCAATCCCCAATCCCGGCCTCTCTCAATGACCCCTTTCACCCAACACACCGGACTGGTGGCGCCGCTGGATCGCGCCAATGTCGATACCGACCAGATCATTCCCAAGCAATTCCTCAAGTCGATCAAGCGCACCGGCTTCGGGCCGAACCTGTTCGACGAATGGCGCTACCTGGACGTCGGCGAGCCTGGCCGCGACAACAGCCAGCGCCCGCTCAACCCGGAGTTCGTACTCAATTTCCCGCGCTACCAGGGCGCCAGCGTCCTGCTGGCACGCGAGAACTTCGGCTGCGGTTCCTCGCGCGAGCACGCGCCGTGGGCGCTGGACGAATACGGCTTCCGCGCGGTGATCGCGCCCAGCTTTGCCGACATCTTCTTCAACAACAGTTTCAAGAACGGCCTGCTGCCAATCGTGCTGGCCGAAGCAGAAGTGGACGCCCTGTTCGCGCAATGCCTGGCCACCGAGGGCTACCGACTCACCGTGGATCTGGCCGCACAGCGCGTGCGCCGCCCCGATGGCGTGGAATACGGCTTCGAGATCGATGCGTTCCGCAAGCACTGCCTGCTCAACGGGCTGGACGACATCGGTCTGACCCTGCAGGACGCCGATGCGATCGGCCGCTTCGAGCAAGGGCATCGCGCGCGTCAACCGTGGCTGTTCGGCGCGCTGCAGTAATTCCGCCGGCACGTACCCACGACCCGGTTGCGTCAGTACGTGCTGCGCTGTGTTGATTTCACTGACGAGGATTGCATGAGCAAGCAGATTCTGATTCTTCCCGGCGATGGCATTGGCCCGGAGATCATGGCCGAAGCGGTCAAGGTGCTGACGCGCATCGATGCGCAGCATGGGCTGGGTGTCAGCCTGGTGTATGACGAACTGGGCGGTGCGGCCTACGACAAGTACGGCAGCCCGCTGGCCGACGAAACGCTGGAGCGCGCACGCGCCGCCGACGCGGTGCTGCTGGGCGCGGTGGGTGGCCCGCAATGGGACACCATCGATCCATCGCTGCGCCCGGAGCGCGGCCTGCTCAAGATCCGCTCGCAGCTCGGGTTGTTCGCCAACCTGCGTCCGGCGCTGCTGTATCCGCAGCTGGCCGATGCCTCCACGCTCAAGCCTGAGGTGGTGTCGGGGCTGGATCTATTGATCCTGCGCGAGCTCACCGGCGGCATCTATTTCGGTCAGCCGCGTGGCACGCGCACGCTGGAAAATGGCGAGCGTCAGGCCTACGACACGCTGCCCTACAGCGAAAGCGAGATCCGCCGCATCGCCAAGGCCGGCTTCGAGATGGCACGCCTACGCGGCAAGAAGCTGTGCTCGGTCGACAAGGCCAACGTCCTGGCATCGAGCCAGCTGTGGCGCGCGGTCGTCGAAGAGGTGGCCAAGGACTATCCGGACATTGCGCTGTCGCACATGTACGTGGACAACGCGGCGATGCAGTTGGTGCGTGCGCCCAAGCAGTTCGATGTGATCGTGACCGACAACATGTTCGGCGACATCCTGTCCGATCAGGCGTCGATGCTCACCGGCTCGATCGGCATGCTGCCTTCGGCCTCGCTGGATGCCAACAACAAGGGCATGTACGAGCCATGTCATGGCTCGGCGCCGGACATCGCAGGAAAGGGCATTGCCAATCCGTTGGCCACCATCCTGTCGGTGGCAATGATGTTGCGCTACACCTTCGCGCAATCGGCTCCGGCGGATGCCATCGAGCAGGCTGTCGGCAAGGTGCTCGACCAGGGCCTGCGCACCGCCGACATCTGGTCGGAAGGCACGACCAAGGTCGGCACCGTGGCAATGGGGGACGCAGTGGTGGCAGCGCTGTAACAGCGCCCGCATTCCTGAAGTGTTGTGGTGCGCAGGAGTGGCCGGCATGCGGGTGTTGGTCGGTAGCGCGATGCCGCATCCCTGTCCTCAGCTGGCGACAGCAACTGGTGGTGCTTGCGCGCGTGCCGGCGTGGGACCTTGAGCGGCATGGATGCCGCGCCAGCGCCTACATGGACGTACTTGCGGCGTGTCCCACGCAGGCACGCGTGCAAGCGCCCGCAGCAAACCGGAGCATTCGCATGGAACGCCAGATGTCGTACACAAGGCCGGTCGGTGTGCGGAGTTGGTCGGCGGCGCGGCGCCGCATCCGGTGTCGGGACACGCCGTAAATCCGTCCCTGGAGGCTCGGTGGCGGCATCCATGCCGCCACACGGTCCCGCCCCCGGACGCAACACCACGCTCCCAATATTGCCGCCGCTGATCGGCAAGCAATGCTTTTAAGTTCGCGTGGAACGCCAGATGTCGTGCGCAAGATTGATCGGTAAGCGGAGCTGGTCGGCAGCGCGGTGCCGCATCCGGTGTCGGGACACGCCGTGAATCCGTCCCTGGAGGCTCGGTGGCGGCATCCATGCCGCCACACGGTCCCGCCCCCGGAAGCGACACCACGCTTCCACCATTGCTATCGCTGATCGGCAAGCAATGCTTCAAGCACTTGTTGATGCCTGCAGACTTCCCAGCCGATGTAATCGGCAAGCCATCTATCTGCTCTCATGGCGCCAGGATGGATGCTCCGAAGGATCTCCAGCCCAGTCCGAAGGAACTCCAGCCCAGCATGCCCTCTGCATTTCGTTCCGCAACCGATAGCAATTGGTGGTGCTTGCGCGGGTGCCGGCGTGGGACCTTGAGCGGCAGGGATGCCGCGCCAGAGCCTACATGGACGTACTTGCGGCGTGTCCCACGCCGGTGCGCGTGCAAGCGCCCGCAGCAAACCGAAGCATTCGCACAGAACCCGCAGACACCGCCGCAAGGCAGGTGGCACGACGCCGCATCCCGTGTCGGTACGTACACAGGCGCCCGCAGAAAGTCGATGCGCTTGCAAGAAAGCTGGAACACCAAACACCAGCAGCAAGCACAAAAACGGCCAGCAGATCACTCTGCCGGCCGTCAGGTTTGCATTGTCCAGCGAATGAGCGGTGTTACGCCACCGCAGCCGTCTTGCCCGCGACCACGCCGCGCTCGCGCTGACGCAACAGGCGATTGGCCACGTCCAGCCAGGCCAGTGCGCTGGCTTCGATGATGTCCTTGCTGGTGCCGGTGCCTTCGTATTCCACGCCGTCGTGGCGCACGCTCAGGCTGGCTTCGCCACGTGCGTCCGCGCCGATGCCCACGCTGTGCACCTGGTAGCTGTCCAGCTCCAGCTTCACACCGGTGGCCGAGGCCAACGCGCCGAATAGCGCGTCCACCGGACCATTGCCCTGCGCGGTTTCGGCCACGCGGTTGCCTTCTGGATCGGACAATTCCACCAGCGCATTGGCACGGCTGCCGACATCGCTGATGGTCATCGACGCCAGGCGGTAGCCTTCCTGCACGGTGGCATCCTGCATCAATGCCTGCAGGTCCGCGTCGGTGACCACGCGCTGCTTTTCGCACAATGCCTTGAACTGCTCGAAGACCAGTTTGACCTCTTCTTCCTCCAGCAGATATCCCAGGGCACGCAGGCGCTGCTCCACTGCCGCGCGGCCGCTGTGGCGGCCCAGCACCATCTGCGAGGACTCCCAGCCCACGTCTTCCGGACGCATGATTTCGTAGGTGCCGCGATGGCGCAGCATGCCGTGCTGGTGGATGCCCGACTCGTGCGCGAACGCATTGCCGCCCACCACCGCCTTGTTGCGCTGCACCGGCATGCCGACCAGGCGCTGCAGCAACTGCGAGGTAGAGACGATGCGTGGGGTGTTGATGTCGGTGTCGATGTTGTAGAACGCACCGCGCACCTTCAGTGCCATGGTGATTTCTTCCAGTGCACAATTGCCGGCGCGCTCGCCGATGCCGTTGATGGTGCATTCGACCTGGCGTGCACCGCCTTCGATCGCCGCCAGCGAATTGGCCACCGCCAGACCCAGATCGTTGTGGCAGTGCGCACTGAAGATGACGCTGTCGGCACCTTCCACGCTGGCGATCAGGCGCGAGAACATGCCGCGGATTTCTTCCGGCGTGGTGAAGCCCACCGTGTCCGGCAGATTGATCGTGGTGGCACCGGCGGCGATCGCCACGCGCGCGACCTCGGCCAGGAAATCCTCCTCGGTGCGGGTGGCGTCCTCGGCGGAGAACTCGACATCGTCGATATAGCCGCGCGCCAGCGTCACATGCCTGTGCACCGATTCCAGCACCTGCTCGCGGCTCATGCGCAGCTTGTGCTCGCGATGCAGCGGGCTGGTGGACAGGAAGACATGCAGGCGCGGATTGGCGGCCGCTTCCAGTGCACGTGCGGAAGTTTCGATATCGGCCTGCAGGCAGCGCGACAGCACCGCCAGTGTGGGGCGACGCAACTCGCGGCCGATCATCGCCACCGCCTCGCGGTCGGAATGCGAACTGGCCGGAAAACCGGTTTCGATGATGTCCACGCCGAGCTCGTCCAGCGCGCGCGCCATCACCAGCTTTTGCTGGGGCGTCATGCTGCAACCGGGGGATTGCTCGCCGTCGCGCAGGGTGGTGTCGAAAATTCGGATACGCGGGGTCTGGTTGGATACGGTCGTGTTCACCAGGATGACTCCTCTACGGCGATGGCGGTGACAGGCGTTGAAGCGACTGCGGATGGGCGGGAAAGGACGGGTGTTTCGGGAAGTGACTTGGCGCTGCGTTCGTTGCGCAGCCGCTCGGTATTGCGACGACGCGGCTTGCGTGGCGGCCGCGGCCGCACCTCGGACAAGAGTGTGGCCAGAACAGTTGCGTCGATATTACCGCCAGAGACCACCGCGCACTTGCGTTTGCCTGAAACGCGACGACCGGCGGCCAGGGCCAGCGCGCCAGCGCCCTCGGCGATGACGTGTTCCTCCAGCGCCAGGCGCACCAGGGTTTCGCGCAATTCGGCCTCGCGCACGATCACCACATCGTCAAGCAGGCTCGAGCACAGGCGGCGGGTCAGAAAGCCGGGAATCTTGACCTTCACGCCATCGGCCAGTGTGGGGACCGGAGTGATTTCGCGGAAGTCGCCGCGCACGGCACGGGCCATCGAATCGACGCCCTCCACCTGCGCGCCGACGATGCGCACACCTTGCGATTTCAGTGCCAGCGCCACACCGGAGGCCAGCCCGCCGCCGCCAATCGGCACGATCACCACGTCAGGGGCATGCGCAGCCAGTTCGATGCCGACCGTGCCTTGCCCGGCGATCACGTCCGGGTCGTCGAAGGCGGACAGAAAGCGGTAGCCGTTCTGCTCGGCCAGCTCACGCGCGAACGCAAACGCTTCGTCGTAGCTGTTGCCATGCTGACGGACGGTGGCACCCCAGTGCGCGACGCCGGCGATCTTGGTCTGCGGCGCGCCGTAGGGCATCACCGTGATGGCCTGCACGCCCAACCGATATGCCGACCACGCCACGCCCTGCGCATGGTTGCCGGCCGAGGCGCAGATCACCGGGCGCTCGTCGCCGCGTTCCAGGCCCGCCAGCAACGCGTTCAATGCGCCGCGCACCTTGTACGAGCCGGTGCGCTGCAGGTTTTCCAGCTTCAACCACACACCGAAGCGCTCGGCGTAATGCAGCGGTGTGGGCGACAGGTACTTGCGCAGACGTGCCTGTGCGGCCAGCACGTCGGCCACGCTGACGGCCACGTCGCCTACGTCTGGCTCCTGCGGGGAGGGGCGGCCGGAATCAGGCATTGCGGCACGCGCACGGCCGATCCGGAAGAAGACACCTCCGGATGGCGATTTGCTGGTCGCGCGAGGTCTGGGCGTTCATGCCGCAACCTCGACCGAGTCCAGCGCGGTGATCACCACCGACTCGCAGTCGTACACTTTTTCCAGCTGCAGGCGCAGCGTCTCCGGCGGGCGCGTGCTGTCCACGTCCAGTTGCAGATGCCAGCGGCCGGCATCGTCCGGTGCGCAGGCGCCCTGGATGGCACAGGGGCGAAAGCCGCGTCGCTCGGTCATGCCGAGCACGCGCACCAGGGCGCCTTCGGCCGGCGTCAGCACCAGATCAAGCCGGTAACGCATGCGATGTCTCCTTGGCCGCGTGTGCGGGATTGCTGTCCAGCATGGTGCTGTTGGCGTTGTTGGGCGGCACCAGCGGCCACACGTTGGCGCGTGCGTCGATGGCCACGTGCAGCAGGCCGGGGCCGGGTTGTGCCAACAGCTCGGCCAGCGCCGCGTCCACGTCGCCGCGCGCGATGATGCGCTTGGCGGGGATGCCGAAGACCTGCGCCAACGCCGCAAAATCCGGGTTGTCGGACAGGTCGATTTCGCTGTAGCGCTCGGCAAAGAACAGCTCCTGCCACTGCCGCACCATGCCCAGCGAACTGTTGTCCAGCAGCACGATCTTCACCGGCAGCTTGCAGCGTGCAATCGTCACCAGTTCCTGCACGTTCATCATGAAGCTGCCGTCGCCGGACACCAGCACCACGGTGCGGTCGGGGCAGGCGAACTGCGCGCCCATCGCCGCCGGCAGGCCGAAGCCCATCGTGCCGAGCGCGCCGCTGGTGAGGTGGTTGCGCGGATCGTTGAAGCGGCAATGCTGGGCCACCCACATCTGGTGCTGGCCCACGTCGCAGGCGATGATGGTGTCGGCCGGGGCCACTTCGCTCAGGCGCTTGAGCAACGCCGGCGCGTAGATATCGGTGCCGGGCGCGTCGTAGCGTGCGCCGAATTTCTCGCGGTTGGCAAAGCAGCGCGTGCGCCACGCCTGGCAATTGCCGCGTGCCGCGCTCAGCGCTTTCAGGCTGGTCGCCACATCGCCGGGCACGGCGATGTCGGCCGTGCGCAGCTTGGAAATTTCATAGGCGTCGGCATCCAGGTGGATGACGCGTGCGAAGGGTGCGAATTCGCTCAGCTTGCCGGTGGCACGGTCGTCGAAGCGCGCGCCGACAACGACCAGCAGATCGCATTCCTGGATCGCCATGTTGGCCGCACGCGTGCCATGCATGCCCAGCATCCCCAGATAGTCCGGATGCGCATGCGGCAACGCGCCCAGGCCGCGCAAGGTCAGCGCGGTGGGGATGCCGGTGGCTTCGACAAAGCGCCGGAACGCCTCCACCGCGCCGGCCAGCGCGATCCCGCCACCGCCATAAACCACCGGGCGTTCGGCACTGGCGATGGCCGCCAGGGCCTGCGCCAGTTTTGCATCTTCCGGCGCCGGGGGCGGCAACACCGCCGCCGGCACGTGATCGGGCAGATGCGACGCGTCGGCAATCTGCACGTCCTTGGGCAGGTCGATCAGGACCGGCCCGGGACGCCCCTCGCGCGCGATGCGGAACGCTTCGCGCACCATGCCCGGAAGATCCTCCACGCGCCGCACCAGGAAGCTGTGCTTGACGATCGGCATGGTCATGCCGAACACATCCAGTTCCTGGAACGCATCGGTGCCCAGCAGCGGCGTGGCGACCTGGCCGGTCAGGCACACCATCGGGACCGAATCGAGCATCGCATCGGCGATGCCGGTGACCAGATTGGACGCGCCCGGGCCGGAGGTGGCCACGCACACGCCGACCCGGCCGCTGGCACGGGCGTAGCCATTGGCGGCCAGGGCGGCGCCCTGTTCGTGACGGACCAGGATGTGCTTGAGCCTGGAATCCACCAGGGCGTCGTAGAACGGCATGATGGTGCCGCCCGGATAACCGAACAGCGTTTCCACGCCTTCGGCTTCCAGGGCCTGCGTCAGCCAGCGCGCGCCGTTGCGGGGCGTGCTGTGTGCGGAGGTGTTCATGCGTTGCGGACCTTCGGTGTTAGCGGTGGGGGTGCGGCGGCATTACGCCGCTTGTTGATTCGCGGGTGCGGCGGCGGCTTGTTGCTGCCCGTTGAGCCACACCATCTTGGCGCGCAGCTTCTTGCCCACTTCCTCGATCGGGTGCTCCAGATCGGCCTGCTTGAACTTGGTGTAGTTCGGCAGGCCCGCTTCGTATTCGGCCACCCAGTTCTTGGTGAAGGTGCCGTTCTGGATGTCGGTCAGCACGTCCTTCATGCGCGCCTTGGTGCTGGCGTCGATCACGCGCGGGCCGCTGACATAGTCGCCGTATTGCGCGGTTTCGGACACGAATTCCAGCATGCGGGTGATGCCGCCTTCGTAAAACAGGTCCACGATCAACTTCAGTTCGTGCAGCACTTCGTAATACGCGATCTCCGGCTGGTAGCCTGCTTCCACCAACACCTCAAAACCGGCCTGCACCAGCGACGAGGCGCCGCCGCACAGCACCGCCTGCTCGCCGAACAGATCGGTCTCGGTCTCTTCCTTGAAGGTGGTCTTGATGATGTTGGCACGCGCCCCGCCTAGGCCGCCGGCATAGGTCAGCGCGAACTGCTCGGCCTTGCCGCTGGTGTCCTGGTAGACCGCGTAGATGCACGGCACGCCGCGACCGATTTCATACTCGCGACGTACCAGCGCACCCGGGCCCTTCGGCGCGACCAGCACCACGTCCAGGTCGGCGCGCGGGGTGATCATGTCGAAATGCACGTTCAGGCCATGCGCGAACAGCAGGCAGGCGCCCTGTTTCATGTTCGGGGCGATGACTTCTTCGTAGAGCTTCTTCTGCACCATGTCCGGGGTCAGGATCGCGACAAGGTCGGCACTCTTCACCGCCTCGGCCGGCGCCACCACGGTGAAGCCGTCGGCCTGGGCCTTGGATTCGGTCGGGCCACCGGCACGCAGGCCGACGGTGACGTCGAAGCCGGAATCGCGCAGGTTCAGCGCATGTGCGCGGCCCTGGCTGCCGTAGCCGATGATCGCGATTTTCGGTTGGGTGTCGTTGCTCATGGAGTAGTCCTTGCGGGTTTGGCAGTGGGAAAGAAATCAGCCGGCAGTGCAGACACTGGCCGGCCAGGCAAAGCGGGGATGGACGATGGCACTGCGCATGCACGCGCAAGCACCAGCGCGCCGGTGGGCACGCGTGATGGGCATTGCGGCGATGTCAGTGATGTCGTTCATGTCATTCGAAACTTTTGGTGGTCCCTGAAACGCGAAACCCCGCGCCGTTGCCGGTGCGGGGTCTGATCGAAGCCTTGTGTGTCTGTTGCCTACACGAAGTCCCGTCCCGCACCGGTTGGCGAGGTAATAAGTACGAGCACGAGAAGCGACGCTGCCGACGCGCCGATGGGCGCGGACACTGGGGCGTTCGAGGTGGTGTGGCGGTGCGGCATGAGACCGAGATAACCATCGCTGCTGGTGGGGTGTCAACCCTTGCGCGTGAAACGGCCGCGTCAATGGGCGCTGTGTCGCGCAAAACCGCGTGGCAGCAGCATGGTTGCTGTTGAAACCGGATCGGTACGGGCCAGCGGCAGGCGCTACGCGTCACTAAATGCGCGGCATTTGTGCTGACAGGCAGTGCGTGCCGAACGAAGTGGCCTGACCCGCTGGTATGGTTGACCACTCACATGTGGTGTTTCGGGGATCGTCTGTCATGCGTCGCGTACCTGTGTTGTTGGTGTCTGCCTTGGCGCTGCTTGCGCCACCTCTGAGTGCTGCCGACCGGATCACCGGGCAGCCGTTTGCCACCCGCTCGGAAGTCATCGCCCCGCACGCAATGGCGGCGACCTCGCAGCCGTTGGCCACCCAGATCGCGCTGGATGTGATGAAGAGCGGCGGCTCGGCGGTGGATGCGGCGATCGCCGCCAATGCCGCGCTGGGGCTGATGGAGCCAACCGGCAACGGCGTGGGCGGGGATCTGTTCGCCATCGTCTGGGACCCCAGGACCAGCAAGCTCTACGGCTACAACGGCTCGGGCCGCTCGCCGAAGTCGCTGACCCTGGCCGAGTTCCAGCGCCGTGGGTTGAAGGACATTCCGCCGACCGGCCCGTTGCCGGTGTCGGTGCCGGGCGCGGTGGATGGCTGGTTCGCGTTGCATGAGCGCTTCGGGCGCAAGCCGATGGCGCAGAACCTGGCCCCGGCCATCCGTTATGCCCGCGAAGGCCATCCGGTGGCCGAGACCATCGCCTATTACTGGGACCGCTCGGTGCCGCGCCTGTCGCAATACCCCGGCTTCAAGGAGCAGTTCACCATCGACGGCCATGCCCCGCGCAAGGGCGAGCTGTGGAAGAACCCCAACCTGGCCAACACCTTGCAGCAGATCGCCGACGGCGGCCGCGATGCGTTCTACAAGGGCGACATCGCCCGCACCATCGGCGCCTATTTCAAGGCCAATGGCGGCTACCTGAGCTACGAGGATCTGGCCAGCCACACCGGCGAGTGGGTGGAGCCGGTGTCCACCAACTACCGTGGCGTTGATGTCTGGGAGTTGCCGCCCAACAGCCAGGGCATTGCCGCGCTGCAGATGCTCAACATCCTGGAGGGCTACGACTTCTCCAAGATCCCGTACGGCTCGGCCGAGCACGTGCACCTGTTCACCGAAGCCAAGAAGCTTGCCTTCGCCGACCGCGCGCGTTTCTATGCCGACCCGGCGTTCCAGCCGGCACCGCTGGCCAGGCTGATCTCCAAGGATTACGCCGCGCAGCGTCGCGCGCTGATCTCCGTGGACAAGGCGCTCAAGGAGGTGCAGCCGGGCACGCCCAAGCAGCTGGAAGAGGGCGACACGATCTACATGACCGTGGCCGATGCCGACGGCATGATGGTGTCGTTGATCCAGTCCAATTACCGCGGCATGGGCAGCGGCATGGCCCCGCCGGGGCTGGGCTTCATCCTGCAGGACCGTGGCGAGATGTTCGTGCTGAAGAAGGATCACCCCAACGGCTACGCGCCGGGCAAGCGGCCGTTCCAGACCATCATTCCCGCCTTCGTCACCAAGGACGGCAAGCCGTGGCTGAGCTTCGGGGTGATGGGCGGGGCGATGCAGCCGCAGGGCCACGTGCAGATCGTGATGAACCTGGTGGACTTCCACATGAATCTGCAGGAAGCCGGTGACGCGCCGCGCATCCAGCACGAAGGCTCCACCGAGCCGACCGGCCAGGCCACCGCGATGAGCGATGGCGGCGAGGTCAATCTGGAAACCGGCTTCTCCTACGACACCATTCGCGCGCTGATGCGCAAGGGCCACCGGGTGATCTTTGCCGATGGCCCGTATGGCGGATATCAGGCGATCGCGCGTGATCCGGCCAGCGGGGTGTATTACGGCGCCTCGGAAAGCCGCAAGGACGGGCAAGCCGCCGGTTACTGAGCAGGCGCCTGCGGATGCATGGCGCCGCTCAATTGCAGCCGCGGCGCGCCGCTAATGATCGTGATGGATTAGGAACGCCCATGAGCTCGATGCAACAGCCCGGTCCGCCGTCGCAAACGCAGGCGGCGCTGCTCCCCGATGCACCGGTCGCGCTGCTGCGGCTATCGGCCGAGGCCTGCGTGGTGGCCTGCAACCGCGCAGGCCTGGACGTCCTGGGCAAGACCGCCAGCGAGCTGCAGGGCGCGCCGGTGTCGGTGGTGTGGGGATTGAGTGCAGCCGATCTGGCCGGCGAAGACGGCGTATGGGCCGCCCCCGGCGACGACCCGGCCCGGCGCGTGCGCTATGTGCGCGACCGCGAGCACGGGGGCTGGATGCTGTCGCTGCCGCATGTGGAAACCGCGATCCTGCTGCGCGAAGCCACCCGCCTGGCCGAAGACAGCCGGCCGGTGCCGATCTCGCCGCTGCTGCAGCCATTGGTGGCGCGCCTGCAGGCCGAACATGAAGACCGCACCGTACTCGAGCGCACCGCCCAGGCACTGGCCGGGTGCGAGCTGGAGCTGTTGCTGCCGCCCGGTCTGTCCGAGACCGACATGGGGCGCCGGCTGCAGGCCGGCTTCGGCAATCTGGCCGAAGCGATCCGCCAGGCAGTGGCGTTGTCGGTGCAGATCGCTGCCGAAGTGCCGCCGCTGGTGGCCGAAAACGACGAGATGGTACGTCAGTCGCAGGCGCAGACCGACGCGCTGGATGGCGCGCGCACGGCGGTGGAGCGCCTTGCTGCGAGCCTGCAGGACGTCAACGCCGATCTGGCGCAGGTGATTGCGCTGGCCGCCAGCGCCGACGAAAGCGCACGTCAGGGCGTCGCTGCCGCACATGCGCTGGGCCAGGCCATGCACGAGGTGGAACGTCGTGCGGCGCGTGCCGGAGAGGTCATCGAAGTCATCGACTCGGTGGCGTTCCAGACCAACATCCTGTCGATCAACGCCAGCATCGAAGCGGCGCATGCCGGCGATGCCGGGCGCGGCTTTGCGGTGGTCGCCACCGAGATCCGCCGTCTGGCCGAACGGGCCGCAGCGGCAGCGCGCGACGTGCGCGCGATCCTGGCCGAAACCAGCGCCGCGGTGGGCGAGGGCGCGGCCTCGGCGCGCGGCACCGAAGCGGTGCTCGATGGCATCACCCGCGTGCTCGGCCAGGCCAGCAGCGCGATGACCACGGTGGCCGGGCGGATCCAGGCGCAGGACGGCGAGATTCGCGGCATCGAACGTGCCGTCGATGGCGTGGTGGCGCTGGGGCGCAGCAACCTGCAGCATGCCGCGCATGTGGCCGAACGCAGCGAGGCGCTGGAGCGCGGCACCGAGACGCTGCGCGACTGCGTGGGCCTGTTCCGTCTGCCGGCCGATCCGCTGGCAGTTCCCCGCCACGCGCGCGTCAAGGAACTCGCCGTGGCCGCTGCCGCTCGCATCGGCACCGCCCTGGCGCAGGCCATCGCACGCGGCCAGATCGACGAAGCGGCGCTGTTCGCACGCACCTACACGCCGATTGCCGGCGTGGAGCCCGCCAAGTTCAGCACCGACTTCGATGCGCTTTGCGACGCGGTGTTGCCTGCCTTGCAGGAGCCGCTGCTGGATGCGCATCCCTGGATCGTGTTCGCGATCTGCGCCAATCCCGATGGTTATGTGCCCACGCACAACCTGCGCTTCACCCAGCCGCTGACCGGCGATCCCAAACGCGATCTGATCGGCAACCGCACCAAGCGCAAGTTCACCGACCGTGTCGGCCGCAGCGTGGGCGCGCACACCGACCCGTACCGCCTGCAGGTCTACCGCCGCGACACCGGCCAGATCATGTTCGACCTGTCGGTGCCGATCTACGTCGGCCGCAGGCACTGGGGCGGTTTGCGGGTGGGCTATACGCTGGACTAGCGCGCCGCGTCACTGCGGCGCGGCGGATACGGCACTGGACGTCGCCGTCGCAGTGTCGCCACCCAACTGCTCGGCAAGAAAACGTTCCAGGGTGCGATAGAACGTGATCTGGTTGGCCTCCTTGTAGAAACCGTGTCCCTCCTTGGGAACGGACATCCATTGCGGCGCGTTGCCGCTGCGCGTCAATGCCGCGCGCAGGCTCTTGGCCTGTGCGAAGGGAGCTCGCTCGTCCTCTTCGCCGTGCACGAGCAGCACCGGTACCTTGATGCGATCAGCCAGCATCACCGGGGAGTGCGCCGCCAGTTCAGCCGTATCACGGCCAATGGCGCGCTCCAGATAATTCAGCCCGTAGTCGCTGCGATTGATGTCGCCCTTGCTGTACATCATCTGCAGGTCGTAGATGCCGGCCACGCCCACCGCGCAGCGGAACAACTCCGGCGCCTTGACCTGCACCATCATGGCGGCATACGCGCCGAAGCTGGCGCCATAGCTGCAGATGCGCGTCTGATCCGCGAGTCCCTGGCCCACTGCCCAGCGAACGCCGTCGACCAGATCGTCCTGGATACGCTCGCCCCATTGGCGATACCCGGCGCGCTCGAACCGGTTGCCACGCCCCAGGCCGCCGCGGTAATTGACCTGCAGCACCAGATAGCCGCGGCTGGCCAGGAACTGGGCGTCGGTATCGAAGGCCCAGCCATCGCCATCTGCATGCGGGCCACCGTGCGGCAGCAGGATCATCGGCAGCCGTTCACCGCGTGCGGCGGTGCCGGGGACGGTGAGCACGCCGTCCAGGATCAACCCGTCGCTGGCCTGAAACGTCACCATGCGCCGCTCGTTCATCTGCGCCGCCGGCAATGCACTGCGTGCCTTGATGACAAGTTTCAGCGTGTTGCTCGGCCGGTCGAAGATGTACCAGGCACCTGCATCGCGGTCGCTATAGGCCCGTAGCAGCAGGCTGCTGCCGTCCTCGGTGAAATTGACGAAGTCCACGTACTGGCCGGCCAGGGTCTGGCTCAGGCTCCGGTGCAGTTGCGCTTCGGCAGTGTCCTGCTCGAAATAGCGCAGCGTCGGTCGCCCTGGTCCAAGTCGTGCAGCAAATGGCGTCTGCGGCGCCGGACCCCACTGCAGATCGTCCACGCTGTAGAACGGGTCCGACGCGAGCACGCTGCGCTGCTGGCCGTCGGGATCGCTGGCCACCAGGACTGCAGGGCCACCGGCCTCGCTATACCAGCCGTAGACGCGGCCAGGCTGCCGTGCAAATGCGATCGGTCGCCAGTTGGCCTGGACCTGGGACATCGGCGACCAGCCATTGCCCGATCGGCGGAACAGCAACGGGTTATCGTTGTCGTCGGTGCCGTACGCGTATTGCGCCACGCCATCGTGGTCGAGCACGAAGCGCAGATCGGGGACGTCGACGTCTGCCATCAGGCGATGGGTAGTGGTGCTGGCGTCGACGTCGTAGAGCATCGAGTGGCGCGAGTCCAGCGACAGGCGTCGCATGTAGAAGTGCCCGTTGCGGCGACTCGGCAGGCCCTCGATATAGCCGAACCCGCGCTCCAGCCCCGCGTTGCGGGTGCTTTGCAGGTAGCCGTACACATAGCGCTGATTGCTGCCATCCAGATCGGTGGCGATGATCTCGCCCATCGGCATGGGCTCTTCCAGCGAGCCGAGTTTGCGCCCCTTGCCGATCACCAGCCGGCGGTCGCTGACCCAGGCAATGCGCACCGGCAATTCATAGCGCGGCAGGCGCAGCATCGTGGTGGACTGCATGCCGGCAATGCGGTAGACCACCAGCGCGTAGTTGCCATCGCCCAGATCCGCGCTGACCGCCAGATGCTTCCCATCGGGCGACATCGCCGGCGAGGAGATCGGGCCGGATTCGACGAAGGCCTCTACAGGCGGCGGGGACGCGGCCTGCGCAGTCCCTGAAAAAAAACCCATCAGCAGCATCGCTGCCCAGCCAAACCGGTGCATCCCTTGCATCTGCGTCGTCCATTCCCCTGTTTCACAGAAAGATAACGAACCGGCGATAGCTGTGGCAAGTGGATCAAAAAAAAGCCGCCGAAGATCGACGGCAGGGAGAGAGAGCAGGTTTCTTGTTGTGGTGACTGCAGGCTAGCGGTGTGATGTGCCGTGGAAATGTCCGTGCATGGCACCACCGCGCTGCTGCGTGCCAGGCGGCCGGTGACGTGGCAGTCCTGGCACGTGGACAACGACTTCCCAAAAGTGGTCGTTGTGACAACCGGCGTTTCCAGGCAGCGGACCGGCGGCTCATGGGTGCGATCAGAAGCGCTGGGCGTCTACGTGTGGCTGCTGCGTCCCGGGATGGCCCAGGCCGAATCGAACGCGTTGGCAGACGCGCTGTTCGCGAATGCGCGTTGTGTTGCAGTGCGAGGCGTGCAGTGCGAGGGCGCTCTTGTAGCGCCGCAGCGACGCTGCGCGTGTGCTGCCGACCTGCGCTGCCATACACGGACAACGGTCGCTGCCGAAGGTGACAACACTGCGTTGGTCATCGCCAGGCGAGCGCGGCCGCTGCACGCAACGGCCTGCACCAGGCGTGCATCTCTTCGCCGAGCGCGGTGCCGACAGCTGGCGACATTTTTTAGCCGCGCAGGGTGCGATGTGGTTTAATCGCCGCCGAAGTGGGGGTACCGCAGTGCGCTGCGGTTGAGATAGTCCCTTCGAACCTGATCCGGCTGATACCGGCGTAGGGAAGCTTCGTTAGATGCGATGGTCCGTGCCGTGCACGGGCGCATCGCCATTGAGCGCCGCCGCTTCGTCCTCCTGCGACTTCTTCGCAGAGCCAGCGCCGTGGGTGCTGGTTTTCCAGCACACAGGACGAACGCCATGAATGCCGCGCCTACCGTTTTGCAGCAACAAGCCCAGTCGCTGTCCGAGGCTGTGACCCAGCCGATTCCAGGGTCCCGCAAGATCTTCGTGCAGGGCTCGCGCGCCGATCTGCAGGTGCCGATGCGCGAGATCGCATTGACCCGCACCCCCACCTTGTTCGGCGGTGAGGACAATGCGCCGCTCAGTGTCTATGACACCTCCGGGCCATATACCGACCCGCACGCGGCGATCGATCTTGCCGCCGGTCTGGCGCCGCTGCGCGCGCGCTGGATTGCCGAGCGCGACGACACCGTGGCGCTGGACGGCCTGAGTTCCAGCTTCGGCCGCGGCCGCGAGCACGATGCGCGCCTGGATGCCGTGCGTTTTCCTGCGCGGCGCCTGCCGCGCGTGGCACGCGACGGTGCCAATGTCACCCAGATGCATTACGCGCGGCGCGGCATCATCACCCCAGAAATGGAGTTCGTGGCGATCCGCGAAAACCAGCGCCTGGAAGCGGTGACCGACGCGATCCTGTGCAAGCAGCATCCGGGCGAGGCCTTCGGCGCTGCGATCCAGCACCGCATCACGCCGGAATTCGTCCGCGAGGAAATCGCCCGCGGCCGCGCGATCCTGCCCAACAACATCAATCACCCGGAAAGCGAGCCGATGATCATCGGTCGCAATTTCCTGACCAAGATCAACGCCAACATTGGCAACAGCGCGGTGTCGTCCGGTATTGCAGAAGAGGTCGAAAAGCTGGTGTGGTCGATCCGCTGGGGCGGCGACACGGTGATGGACCTGTCCACCGGCAAGCACATCCACGAGACCCGCGAATGGATCATCCGCAACTCGCCGGTGCCGATCGGCACGGTGCCGATCTATCAGGCGCTGGAAAAGGTCGACGGGCGCGCAGAAGAGCTGACCTGGGAGATCTTCCGCGACACCTTGATCGAGCAGGCCGAGCAGGGCGTGGACTACTTCACCATTCATGCCGGTGTGCTGCTGCGCTATGTGCCGCTGACTGCCAAACGGGTTACCGGCATCGTCTCGCGCGGCGGGTCGATCCTGGCCAAGTGGTGCCTGGCCCACCACAAGGAAAACTTTCTCTACACGCATTTCGAAGACATCTGCCAGATCATGAAGGCCTACGACGTGGCGTTTTCGCTGGGCGATGGCTTACGCCCGGGCTGCATTGCCGATGCCAACGACGCAGCACAGTTCGGCGAGCTGGAAACGCTGGGCGAGCTGACCAGGATCGCCTGGAAGCACGATGTGCAGACCATGATCGAAGGCCCGGGGCATGTGCCGATGCAGTTGATCAAGGAAAACATGGACAAGCAGCTGCGCGAATGCGGCGAGGCGCCGTTCTACACGCTGGGGCCGCTGACCACCGATATCGCGCCCGGCTACGACCACATCACCAGCGCGATCGGCGCGGCGATGATCGGCTGGTTCGGCACCGCGATGCTTTGCTATGTCACGCCCAAGGAGCATCTGGGCCTGCCCAACCGGCAGGACGTACGTGACGGCATCATGGCCTACAAGATCGCCGCGCATGCCGCGGACCTGGCCAAGGGCCATCCCGGTGCGCAGGTGCGCGACAACGCCTTGAGCAAGGCGCGTTTCGAATTCCGTTGGGATGACCAGTTCCATCTCGGGCTGGATCCGGAAAAGGCCAAGGAGTTCCACGACGAAACCCTGCCCAAGGACGCGCACAAGCTGGCGCACTTCTGCTCGATGTGCGGGCCGCATTTCTGCTCGATGAAGATCACCCAGGACGTGCGCGATTACGCAGCCGAGCACGGTATGGGCGAAGCGCATGCCTTGTCGGCGGGAATGGAAGAGAAGTCGGCGCAGTTCCTGGCGCAGGGTGCGCAGGTGTATCGCGCCACCTGACACGCGCCAGCAATGTTGCGTTGCAGCGGGCCGATAGGTCGCTTAAGAAAAATTCAGCTTCGGCTTAGGCAGATCGCAGCGTGGTGCGCAAGTGCCGCGCTGCGACTGCATTGCAAGCGGTTACAGCTGGCAAGCATTTCAGCGCATTTTTCTGAATCGCAGATAAAAAAATCGCGCCAGAGGCGCGAAGGGGACATCGTAATTATTTGAATTCGTCGGCGAGAGAGAGAGAGCCTGACGTCGCCACCTGTCGTAGGGAAGCAACGGGGCATAGAGTAAAATTTGCACCAAATGGATGCATGACACAGTTGGTTGTGGTCCTTTGCTGAATTTGGCGCTTCGCGCGAAGTGCGTGATGCGTTCTTTGTAGTCCTTGCATGCCGGTGCGTGTTCTTGCCGATGAGTGTTCCTCCCGCTAATGCGATGCCATCGGGCCGGTTGCGTGTCGGCCAGTGCGTGGTCGATGTTGCCTCGCGCGAAGTGCATGCGCCCGGCGCCAGGCGCGCCGCGCGTCTGGCGCCGAAATCCCTGGCTGTGTTGCTGACGCTGGCGCGGCAGCCGGGCCAGGTGGTGACCCGCGAGCAGTTGTTGGCCGAGGTCTGGCCCGACACCTTGCCGACCAACGACGTGGTGACCCAGGCGGTCACGCAATTGCGCAAGGCGTTGGCCAGCAATGGCAGCCAGCGCTTCGAGCATATCGAGACCATCGCCAAGACCGGCTATCGCCTGCTGGCGCCGGTGGCGTGGGAGCAACGCTCGGACAGCTCCGCCGATACCGTCGCGGGCCCATCGGTGGCAACGGTATCGAGCACGGCACTTGAGGATCGCGATCCCACGGCCGACGTCGCGGCCGCTGCTGCCCTGGAGCGTGACGCGGCAAACCGGCAGCCGCTGCCGTTGGTCCGGTCCGCACCGGCGGCCGCGCAGCGGCGCCGCTGGATGGCACTGGCAGTGGCCGGCGTGACCTTGCTAGTGGTGCTGGGGCTGGCGGCACGGACGCTGTGGATGCGTGCGCCAGCCAGCGATACCGCGGCGGCCTCGGCAGTGCTGGGCAGCCCCAAGCGCCCGTATCAGATCATCACTGCAGGCGGCGGTTTCGATCTCACGCCCAGCCTGTCGCCGGACGGGGCGATGGTGGCCTATGCCTCGCTGACCAGCGATCGCGCAGGCACCTCGATCCTGGTCAAGACCACCAACAACGCCTATCCGCGCGTGCTCGATACGCCGGCGGCCGGCATCTCCGATCGGCTGCCGGCCTGGTCGCCGGACGGGCGCGAGATCGCCTTCTCGCGGCAGGCGCCCGATGGCGGCTGCCGCGTCATGATTGCCGCCGCCAGCGGCCCGGCTGCCGCGCGCGAGGTGGCGCGCTGCGACGGCGCGGACATGCTGAGTTTCAGCTGGTCGCCAGACGGCCGTGCGTTGCTGTTCGGCAGCATGACCGGCGCGCACGGGGCGCCGCACATGCGGCGGCTGGATCTGGAAACCGGTCAATGGCAGCCGCTGAGCTACAGCGCGCAGCCGAGCGACTTCGACTACACGCCGCGCTATTCGCCGGACGGCCACTGGATCGTGTTTCTGCGCAATCCGCAGCTTGGCGACCTGTGGCGCATTCCGGCAAGCGGCGGAACCGCCGAACGGCTGACCCATGACAACGCGGATGTCCGCGGCTGGAGCTGGTTGCCCGACGGCAGCGGCCTGATCTTCGGGCGTCGTGTGGACAGCGAGGCGCGGCTCTACCGGCTCGATCTGGTCGACCGCAGCCTGCATGACCTTGGTGTGGACGATGCGCAGGCGCCGGATGTGGCGCAGGGCCATCTGGTGTTCGTGCAGCGTAAGCCGCAATTTGGCGTGTATCAGGTGATTCACGACCCCATGAATGGCGGCTACATCCGCCGCCGGCTGTTTCCCTCCAGCGGGCGCGACGACCAGCCGATGATCGCGCCGGACGGGCACCAGCTGATCTTTGCCTCCAACCGCTCCGGTGCGTACGGCCTGTGGTGGGGCGATGTCGGCAAACCTGGCTCGGTGCGCCTGATCGAAGGCCTGCGGCCGGATGCGCGCCAGGCCGCCGACTGGTCGGCCGATTCGCAACGCGTGCTGGTCAGCGGCAGCGATGCGCAAGGGCATGCGGCCTTGTTCGAAGTGACCCCAGGCACGGGCAGGGTGCTGCGGCTGCCGGTGCCGCAGGCGCGACCGTTGCAGGCGATCCATCTTCCCGATCCCGACCGGTTGCTGGTCGTTGCCGCAGCGGATGACGGGCGCACCTTCGCCACGCTCTACGACAGACGCAGCTCTCCCTGGCGCGCGCTGGCGTCGCTGCAGGACGTTTCGCAGCTGCGGCTGGATCGCGTCAGTGGCCAGGTACTGCTGACGCGCCTGACCGGCGGCGGGTTATGGCAGGTCGCCCCGTCGCTGGCCGCCGACACCTTGCAGCAAGTCGATCCGCAGCAGCCATCGCGCTGGCGTTA
The DNA here is from genome assembly GCF_003992965.1 of Xanthomonas sp. BRIP62409. Taxonomy (NCBI): domain Bacteria; kingdom Pseudomonadati; phylum Pseudomonadota; class Gammaproteobacteria; order Lysobacterales; family Lysobacteraceae; genus Xanthomonas; species Xanthomonas sp. BRIP62409. The sequence continues at coordinate 62,160 of NZ_QEZJ01000035.1, forward strand.
CCGCAGCTGGGCGCCCGGTGCGCGAGGCCAGTTGCATTACCTGTCGTCCACCGACACCTGTGCCACCCACGACAGCGACCTGCGCGCCGGCGCCGGGCGGTGCCTGGATGCGGCCAAGTACACCACCATCAACGGCTTCAGCGTGGATCAGCGCAGCGGCGCGCTGTATGTGGCATTGGCGGAAGAAGACGGCAGCGCGATCGCCTTCATGCCGTTGCCGGAACGCCTGGTGACGCCCCTGGGTGTGGTATCCAACCTGTTGATCGTGTTGAGAAAAATCGCCTCGTAAGTTCTTCGGAAAGACTTCGTCGCAATTTCGGCAGACCTTCGTCGGAACTTCCTGACTCACGCCAGATTCGGCAAAACACTACGCCCTCTTTTGTACAGGGGGCTGCCACCATGCAACAGGTCATCACCGCAGATCGCGGGCTCGCACTCTCACTGGACGGCACCAGCGAGCCGACGTCGACGACCTGTCTGGCCGTCTCGCGCCTGGGCAGTATCCGCACTGCCGCCGCCACCTTCACACTGTGGGTGCAGTTGCGCGGCCGCGCCTGGGTGGAGTCCAAGGAAGGGCGTTTCCGTCTGCGCGCCGGCGACTGGATCGCCTTCGACAAGGAATCGCATCCCACCGTACAGGCCGACCGCAGCGCGCTCTGTGTCGGCGTCAGCCTCGATGGCGACAGCCTGCAATCCCTGGCCGAACTGACAGACGCCACGTTGTATCCGGGGCGCAGCCAGCTGTCACGCGGCGATCTGCGGATTGCACTGCGCTTGTGGCGCAACGCGGCCGCACAAAGCGGCAGTGCGTCGGCACGCCCCTTGTTGCTGCATCTGGCCGCGATGCAGCGCGACTTCATCGCGCAGGAGCAGCGCTGCCCGGGCCGTTCGCGCAGCCGTCGCCGTCAGGTGTTCGGTCGCATGCAACGCGCCCGTCTGTATCTGGAAGGCAACAGTGACCGCGTGGTGCGCATCGCCGAGCTGGCGCAGCTGACCAACTTCTCCAGCTGGTATGTGTCCAAGACGTTCCAGAGCCTGTACGAGGAAAGCCCGCAGGCCCTGTCGGCACGTCTGCGCCTGGAGCGCGCCTCCGATCTGCTGCGCGATACCTCGATGATGATCGGTGAGGTTGCGGCCGCAAGCGGCTTCGACAATTGCTGCAGCTTTGCGCGTGCGTTTCGTGCGCGTTTCGGGGTCTCCGCATCGCATTACCGGGACCAAACGACAAATCCGCCAGATTCGGCAAAGCCACGGAACGTGACGCGCAAAGCGACGATGTTCACGCAATCGTAATTTGCACAGGGGCGCTTAACGCGCCACTAACGAACCCTGGAGAGATTGATGAACCTTCGCACCTCCGCAGTGCGGCTGGGCCTGTTGCCCGCCGGTATTGCGATCGCGTTGACGCCGGCTTTTGCCGCCAATGCACAAGAGCAGTCCGCCCCGTCGACCACGACGCTGGACCGCATCGAAATCACCGGCTCGCGCATCCGCTCGGTCGACGTCGAAACCGCACAGCCGGTGTTCACCGTCTCCCAGCAGGACATCCAGAAGTCGGGCCTGGTCAGCGTTGGTGACATCCTGCAGAACCTGTCGATTGCCGGTACGCAGTCCTACAGCAAGGCTGCAGTGCTGACGTCCGATTCGGAGCAGGGCGGCCAGTACGTCAATCTGTACAACCTGAATGAAAACCGCACCCTGGTATTGGTGAACGGCAAGCGTTGGACCAGCAGCCTGAACGGCCTGACCGACATGTCCACCATTCCCAGCTCGCTGATCGAGCGCATCGAAGTCCTCAAGGATGGCGCCTCGGCGATCTACGGTTCCGACGCCGTGGCCGGTGTGGTCAACATCATCCTGCGCCAGAACTACGACGGTGCCGAAGCGTCGGCCTACTTCGGCCAGAACGGCCGTGGCGACGGTTCCAAGGAGCAGTACTCCTTCACCGCCGGCACCACCACCGACCGCTCCTCGCTGGTGTTCGGTGCCAACTACACCAACGAAGATCCGGTGTGGGCCAAGGATCGCGCGCTGACCCGTTACTCGGCCGGCCCGAACCATATCGAAGACAGCCTGAGCGCGACCGGTCCGTGGGGCCGCTTCACCGCCAATGGCGACACCTACATCCTCAACCACACCGGTTCGTTCGACGGCCGTGGCGTGGGCGCCGATTCGCGCAACATCGCCAACTACCACAACGACATCACCACCGACGACTACTACAACTCCGTCGACCAGATGATGTTGCAGCAGTCCAGCCGCAACAAATCGATCTTCACCACCGGCAGCTACAACATCACCGACAGCATCACCTTCAAGTCGACGGCGATGTACTCCGAGCGCGACTCGAACCGTCAGATTGCCGGCTACCCGCTGCAGGCTTCTTCGCAGCCGCAGTTCCCGGTGGCGATCAGCGGTGCCAGCTACTACAACCCGATCGGCCAGGACATCAACAGCTGGTTCCGTCGCACGGTTGAACTGCCGCGCACCACCGAAAGCAACGTCAAGACCCTGCACTTCGATGCGGCGCTGGAAGGCGTGTTCGACGTTGGCAGCCACGGCTGGAACTGGGACGTGGGCTTCAACTACAACAAGTACGATGTGACGCAGGTTTCGCGCGGCAACATCAACCTGCTGGCGCTGCAGAAGGCACTGGGCCCGTCGTTCCTCAATGCGCAGGGTCAGGTGCAGTGCGGTACCGCAGCGGCCCCGATCGCGCTGGGTACCAGCAATGCGCTGGGCCAGTGCACCCCGTTCAACATCCTGGGCGGCCCGTCGGCCTCCACGCCCAACGCGCTGCAGTACATCAATGCGCTGGGTCAGTCCACGCAGCAGAGCCTGAGCAAGCAGTGGACCGCCAACGTCACCGGCGGCCTGTTCGACCTGCCGGCTGGTGAACTGGGCTTCGCCGCAGGCGTCGAACACCGCGAAATCAGCGGTTACGACTATCCGGATCAGCTGTCCAGCGCCGGTTACACCACCGACCTGGCTGCACAGGCAACCGAAGGTCGCTACCAGACCAACGAAGCCTACCTGGAGCTGTTGATCCCGGTGTTGAAGGATCTGCCGGGCGCCAAGGAACTGTCGTTCGACGTGGCCGCGCGTTACAGCAACTACAGCCGCTTCGGCGACACCACCAACAGCAAGTTCAGCTTCACCTGGAAGCCGATCGACGACCTGCTGGTGCGTGGTACCTACGGCACCGGTTTCCGTGCGCCGACGCTGTCGGACACCTTCGGCGGCGGTTCGCAGACGTTCGATACCTTCACCGATCCGTGCGATGCGACCTTCGGCTCGCTGGGCAATGCAGGCGTGGCAGCACGCTGCGCCGGGGAAGGCCTGCCGGCAGGTTTCCGTCAGACCGATACCGCGGGCAACCCGGTGACGCGTCGCGACGTGCAGGGCAACGCGCCGTTCAACTCGGGCGTGGGTAACGACGAGCTCGAGCCGGAATACAGCATCACCCGCACCGTGGGCATGGTGTACAGCCCGCATTGGGTGCAGGGCCTGGACTTCTCGCTGGACTGGTACCGCATTTCGATCTCCAACATCATTACGTCGCTGACGGCCAATGATGTGTTGAACAACTGCTACCTCAACAGCCTGGCCAGCTACTGCGCCGACTACGGCCGCGATGCGGTCACCGGCCAGGTCACCACGCTGAGCCGCGGTAACGTCAACCTGGGTCGTCTGGAAACCGAGGGCTACAACTTCGGCGTGCGTTACCGCATGCCCGAAACCGCCTACGGCAAGTTCGCCGTCAACCTGGACACCAACTACCTGGCGACCTACAAGTCGCAGGCCGAAGCAGGCGCCGAATGGGCCAACTCGGCTGGCTACTGGAACTTCCCGCGCGTGCGTGCCACCTTGGGTCTGGACTGGTCGCTGGGTGCATTGTCGGCCAACTGGAACCTGCGCTACTACGGCGGTTTCCGTGATTACTGCTGGGATGCAGCCGCAGGTATCGAGTGCAACAACCCGAACTACCAGACGCCGAATCCGGGCTGGGCTGGTGGCACCGGTTCCAACAAGAAGGGCTCGATCTCCTACCAGGACGTCTCGGTTACCTGGCAGGCTCCGTGGGATGGCAGCGTGACCGTTGGTGCCCGCAACATCTGGAACAAGCAGCCACCGATCACCTACTCGATCACCAACAGCAGCACCGCTGCGATCGATCCGATGCTCGACTACGACCGCTTCCTGTTTGTGCAGTACAACCAGCGCTTCTGATCATCGAAGTGTCGTAAAGAAAAAACGGGCCGAAAGGCCCGTTTTTTTTGTTTCCGGAGATCGAGTAAGGAACAAGGCCTGGCAAACATTATTGCTGCCATGTGCGTTGTGTCCCTGCTTGCCTGATCAGCTGCTGCGCGCGCTGGGATGACAAGCGTGCTTGATGGTTTGCTGCACGTCGCCGCGCGCGTCATGTTGCGATATCTGTGCAGATCGCAAGCGCCGCGATGCGTGCGCAGACAAATCGCATTGCGCCATGTCAGCGTGGGCGTTTCGCAAACAGCCAAAGAAAAAAGGCGCGACCACGTCGCGCCTTTCCTGTTGCATCAACCTGGTGCTGCTCTCAGGCCTCGGCAAGCCCCAGCAAGGTATCGGCCTGTTCGCGCCAGGCCGGCAGGCGGGTGAGCACGCCGACCTTGGACAGGTATTCTTCGTCCACGGTTTCGCCGCTGGCCAATGCGGTCGCCACATGCACCGCGCCGGTCACCCAGAAACTGCGCAGGCTGGAGCGCTGCGGGTGGCGATGGAAGGCCACCGCTTCGATGATCGGCATCGGCAGGCCCCACAGGCCGAGCAGGTACGCGCCGGCCTCGGTGTGGCCCAGGCGATCGTCACCGCCTTCCAGCGCCGGTTCGCGCTCGTCGCGCACACCGGGCAGCAGCAGGCCGATGTCGGCCAGCAGCGCGGCGGTGGAGCCGAGTTCTGCGCTGGTCGGCGGCAACACCTTGGCCGCCAGGCGCGAAGAGAGCAGGGCGCGGCGCTGCATCGCATTGCGTTCGGCCGGGGTCAGGGTCTGTACCGAGAACACTTCGCTGGCCAGGACCAGGTCGCGCAGCGTGGCTACGCCCAGGCGGGTCACTGCCGTGCGCAGATCGGTGATGCTGCGGCCGCCGGAGAAGAACGCCGAATTGCACAGCTGCAGTACCTTGGCCGCAATCGCCGGATCGCCAGCGATCAGCTTGGCGATATCGGCCGCATCGGTGCCTTCGTCCTCTTCCAGGGCATGCATCAGGCTCAGATACAGGTGCGGTGGCGACGGCAGTTTTTCGATCCGGCCGATCGCAGCGCGCAAACGCGGATTGCTGAGCAGATCGCGCAGTTCTTCCAGGCTGGTGATGGCTTCGAGCAGGACTTCCGGGGCCAGCGGCATCGGCAGGAAGCGGTGCGCCACGCCAATGATGCGCGCCGGCGGCGTGCGTTGGCCATCCCGGGCATCGATCAAGGCGATGCGGATGGTGTCCGGGCGCAGTGTACGGATCTGCCCCAGCAGCGTGGCGGAAGTAAGATCGGGCAAGACGGGGGCGACGATGACCGCATCGAACGGCGACAACGCAGCCGCTTCAATGGCCGAATTACCATCGGCCACCTGCTGCACCTGCCATTGATCACCCAGATCAGCGACGTAGTCGCTCAGTTCGGACGGAAGACTGGCTTCGTCCCCAACAAACAGAATACGCAAGACACTTCCCCAAGAGTCACCGGTGGCAGACACCGGCCAAACGCTGTCGGCAATGTACCCAATCTGCCGCTGGCGGTCACCGGGATCACGCCAAAAGCGTGATCCCGATCGCCCCGCGGTTGCGGGGCTGCATCACGGTCGTTGAATCAGGGTGCGTCGGAATTATAGCGTTCCACCGACTCCACCAGGATGCGCTTGGCCTCGGCCGCGCCGCCCCAACCATCCAGCTTGACCCACTTGCCCTTCTCCAAGTCCTTGTAATGCTCGAAGAAATGACCGATGCGCTCCATCCAGTGGCTGGACACCTGGTCGATATCCTCGATATGCGCGTAGCCGGAGAAGATCTTCTCGATCGGCACCGCCAGGATCTTCTCGTCGCTACCGGCCTCATCGCTCATGCGCAGCACGCCGACCGGACGGCAACGCACCACCGAGCCGGGCACCAACGGCAGCGGCAGCACCACCAGCACGTCGGCCGGGTCGCCGTCGCCACACAGGGTGTTGGGCACATAGCCGTAGTTGCAGGGGTAACGCATCGGAGTGGACAGGATGCGGTCGACGAAGATCGCGCCGCTGGCCTTGTCCACTTCGTACTTGACCGGCTCCGAATCCTTTGGAATTTCGATGACGACGTTGATTTCTTCCGGCAGATTCTTGCCGGAGGTGACCAGTTCAAGACCCATGCGCGTAACTCCCGAGACGTCATCTAGTGTGTGGAGCGCGATTCTACGCGTTCGGCTGTTGCGGTGCAGCGACACTGAATGGGCAATGTTCTGACTGCCATATGCGGCATAGCCCGCATTCATCCCGGGGAGCTCTCCGATCCACGCGGCACGCAGCGCGGCGCACGCTGCAGACTCCTCCACTGCTCGGGAACTGCCATGTTCAAGCCTGTGCGTTTGCTTGTTGTGCTGCTGCTCTGCGGTGCCGCCCAGCTCGCTGGTGCGGCGACGCCTGCGTCACCGCCGGTCTTCGTCGACGCGGTGGACTGGCCCGCCAACGGCGAGGGCTGGGAGGCCTTTGTCGATCTGGAACAGCGCCTGGAGCACGACTTCGACCAGATCTGCGGCGATACCTTTTGCGGCGGCGAATTCAGCGACTACCAGCCGCTGCGCTTCCGCTGCTCGGTGCATCGGGTGAGCGGGGTGGTGCGCAGCTGCATCTGGACCTTCGGCGCCAGCGAGGTCAGCGTCGACCCCCAAAGCGGGTACCTGCGCTCGGACAGCCGGGTCTGGCGCTGCACGGCGCCACTGAAGGCCGGGACGCGCCTGGACGAGATGTATCGCACCCTGTCGGTGAACAATCCGCTGTTCCAGCCACTGCCCGGTGGCGCGCCGCCGATCTATGACGGCCTGATCGGTTGCCTTTGAGGACCGGCCGCACCGCAGGCTGTTGCGCTGTGGGCTGCCTGGTGCAGTGACCGCATCCGGGCAGCAGCGGGGCAGGCGCGGCTTGGGCGATCGAGCTATGCAGTACGCCAGCATCGCACGCGGCAGGCCAATGGGCTTGTCCGCGGTGGTCAGGTAAGCACCGCAGGCAGTCGTCGGGCCTGGCGTGGCGTAGGGACCCGGGGCGTGCGTTGGCACGTTCCGGGTCCCGCCCCGTCACCTTCGGTCAGCCCGCGGCTTGCGGCACGTCCCCCTCAAAGCAGCGGTACCAGCAGCAAGGCCACGATGTTGATGATCTTGATCAGCGGATTGATCGCCGGCCCGGCGGTGTCCTTGTACGGGTCGCCTACCGTATCGCCGGTGATGGCTGCCTTGTGCGCTTCGCTGCCCTTGCCGCCGAAGTGGCCGTCTTCGATGTACTTCTTGGCGTTGTCCCAGGCCCCGCCACCGGTGGTCATCGAAATCGCCAGAAACAGGCCGGTCACGATCGTGCCGATCAACAATCCGCCCAGTGCCCGCGGCCCCAGCAGCAGCCCGACCACCACCGGCACCACCACCGGCAGTAGCGAGGGCAGGATCATTTCGCGGATCGCCGAGCGGGTCAGCATGTCGACCGCGCGGTCGTACTGGGGCCTGGCGGTGCCGGCCATGATCCCCGGAATCTCGCGGAACTGGCGACGCACTTCCTCGACTACGGCGCCTGCCGCGCGTCCAACCGCTTCCATCGCCATTGCGCCGAACAGATACGGGATCAAGCCGCCGATCAACAAACCGATGATCACGGTGTGGTCGGACAGGTCGAAGGCGAATACCTGGCCGGGATTTGCCGCCTGCAGGTTGTGGGTGTAGTCGGCAAACAGCACCAGCGCGGCCAGCGCGGCCGAGCCGATCGCATAGCCCTTGGTGACCGCCTTGGTGGTGTTGCCCACCGCATCCAGCGGATCGGTGATGTTGCGTACTTCCGGCGGCAACTCGGCCATTTCGGCGATGCCGCCGGCGTTGTCGGTAATCGGCCCGTATGCATCCAGCGCCACGATCATGCCGGCCATCGACAGCATTGCAGTTGCTGCGGTCGCGATGCCGTACAAACCGCCAAAATGAAATGCGCCCCAGATTGCCGCGCACACCGCAATGACCGGCAACGCAGTGGATTTCATCGAGACGCCAAGCCCGGCAATGATATTGGTGCCGTGGCCGGTGGTGCTTGCGGCGGCAACGTGCTGCACTGGCTTGTACTGGGTGCCGGTGTAGTACTCGGTGATCCAGACGATCAGGCCGGTGAGCACCAGGCCGATCAAGGCGCAGGCATACAACGCGGTGGCGCCATGCGTGTTGTCGCGCATCAACGACTGGGTGATCGGCCAGTAGGCCAGTGCGGCCAGCACGCCGGAGACGATCACGCCCTTGTAGAGCGCGCCCATGATCGAGCCGCCCGCTTTGACCTTGACAAACGAGGCGCCCACGATTGAAGCGATGATGGAGACACCACCCAGCACCAGCGGGTACAGCACCGCCTGCGGCCCGGTTTCGGCCAGCGTCAGGCTGCCCAGCAGCATGGTGGCGATCACGGTGACTGCATAGGTTTCGAACAGATCCGCCGCCATGCCGGCGCAGTCGCCGACATTGTCGCCCACGTTGTCGGCGATCACCGCCGGGTTGCGTGGATCGTCCTCGGGGATACCGGCTTCCACCTTGCCGACCAGGTCCGCGCCCACGTCCGCACCCTTGGTGAAAATACCGCCACCCAGGCGCGCGAAGATCGAAATCAGCGACGAGCCGAATGCCAGCCCCACCAGTGCATGCAGGTTGCGCTCCAGCGGCAGTCCCACCGCTTGCAACAGCGCGTAGTAACCGGCGACACCGAGCAGTCCCAGGCCGACCACCAGCATGCCGGTGATGGCACCGCCACGGAACGCCACATCCATCGCAGGGCCGATGCCATGCCGCGCGGCCTCGGCCGTACGGACGTTGGCACGGACCGACACGTTCATGCCGATATAGCCGGCCAACCCCGACAGCACCGCGCCGATCGCAAACCCGACGGCGGTGTACCAGCTTAGAAACAGCCCGACCAGGACGAACAGCACGCCGCCGGCAATCGAAATGGTGAGGTATTGCCGATTGAGATACGCGCGTGCGCCTTCCTGGATTGCGGCGGCGATCTCCTGCATGCGTGCATTGCCGCTCGGCTGCGCGATCACCCAGCGTGCCGACATACCGCCATAGACGATTGCCAGGACTGCACAGCCCAGCGCAAGTAGTAACCCGTAGTGTTCCAGCATGACCCCTCCCAGAGAATGGATGTCGTCCGGTCGGACGAACCAAGGGCGATGCACGCAGCGAGTGGAGTGGCGAATACGGACTCGACGGCCATGGGGACCGTAATGCGCGTCGCGATGTTCAGGTGGCCGGATTGCGGGCGAGTATGCGCCGCGGCTTGCGCCGCTGCCACCACTGCGGCTTTGGCGCGTCGTTCAGTTGCGGCATGACAGCCTGCGGCCAACGTGATCGAGCCGATCCAGGAGTGACGATGTCGAACCATGCCGCAAAATATGCCGTGACGATCGCTGCAGTCTTGCTCAGCGCCCAAGCGCTCGCTGCCGAACCGACGCCGGAATTGAAGCAGCGTCCAGCCGGCACCGCGCAAGCGGTCGGCGCCGTGCACACCCTGCGCCAGATTCCCGAGGCCTGCGCGCGCCTGGAAGGCGTGTTCACCGGCAATGCCGCGCAGCCGTATACGTTGTCGGTGGTGAGCAGCAGTCCCACCTGCCAGCCGCGTGCACGCTTCGTGGATTTCGCCAAGGCCGCGCCCAGCGTCGCGTCTGGCTGGATCTTCAACGATGTGATCCGCGTCCCCAGCGCAACCTGCCCCGCGCAGCAGGCGGTGGTGCGCGTCTGGCGCAAGCCGGTGGAGGCCAAGCCGCAGCTCGATGGCCAAGGCCAGTCGCGCATCTACCTGGAGGATGCGAAGCAACAAGCCGCCGCCGGCAAGATCCCGCAGGTACCGATGTTCGCTGCGCAGCAGACGATGGAAGGCAAGGCCTGTCAATAGGAGAGGCGAGGAGGCCTGCTTCACAGCCGTCAGATGGATGCGGCTGGTGTTCGCGAGTGGCATACATAACTTGCATGCCCAGTACTCGCCCTACGCATCCACCTGGCAGATGCCTGCCGCTTTTGTCAGCCGCTTACAATTAGTAGATGCCGCCGACGCCGCAGGCGTGCGTACCTGTCATTTGCTGCGACATCCGGGAAATGGGTTTTTCGTTTCCCAAGGCCTGACGCACGGATGAAATTAATGTAAATCTTACCTTCCTATTAAGAGCATGCGCCAAAGGCCAAATTCATTGTAAACTGGGTTAGAGCAGGCTGTATAAACAGTTAAATTCTGCTTCTGGTGTGAATTTTTATGGTGCGTACTTTCTGGCTGCTAAAGTCACTTTGAACAACTGCTTGCGCAAATCTTCCTTGAATTGACTTGGGTTTGAGTGTCCCGAGTCGGGGTAGTTACTCATCTCATCTTCGGATACCCACCTGACTAGAAATAGGTCGTAGCCGGAATGCCGCTCAATAATTTATCTTTGTATAATCCTGACTGAAACCTGGTTCCTTCGTGTCTCCCGGTAGCCTTTAACGAAGCATCTACGCCAATGAGTCCCATCGGCAGACTCCCTTGGCATAGTAGTCCGCATCATCCATGCCATCGGCGTAGATCGTCGTGACGTATGTGGATGCATAGCGCTTCTCAGGGTGGATGGGGATGTCATCCTCATCATGCTTGCTCCACACACCAGCGATGGGCTCGATTTGCGTGCATTGCTTGCGGTTGGTCATCTGGTAAAACCGTACCCGAGATCCAGTCAAACGGCCCTGGCGCATCTTCATTTTCAAAGTGATGCGATACGCCTGCGTCGGATGCGGGTTCTTTCGGTAGACCGGATCGCTGGTCGTCGCGTCGGTTTTTGACGATGCACACATTGCGCGATAGAAGATACGCAGCTTTGACACGCATTTGGGGGCGCTACTTCTGACGCTGCGCTAGCTCGATAACACGAGTTTGGAAGTTCGCAAGAGTTCAAGAGCCGGATTATTGGTTAACTGCCAAGCTGAAACCAACGCTGACTGGAAGGCTGCACGCCGTGCACGTGTAGAGGAAGCGTGCTGCCGACCTATGCGGACGCTTGAACTTTTGCGACTGCCACGTCGGCAAGCAAAGGGCAGGCACGCGCAAACGTCTGAGGTGATGCTGCGTTTAAGTCGCGCCTTTCATCGGAAATAAATATCTAATAATATTTAAATATCGGCTCTGATCACGCTGTGTGAAGCACTTTGCATTGGTTCGCTGGATTTCTTCTTTCACATACGGCTTGTGTCAAACCTGAGGCTTGCTCGACTGCCTGGTCGGTAAAGAATTGCACATTCCCAACTAAATTTGGTTTGCCATCAATCTGTGGCTCCCCAATAGCGATACATTGGTTTCTATATGACAGTCCGATTTGGCAATCTTCTTCGCCATGCTTTGAGCAGCGAGCTAGAGCATCGCTTTCAGCTTCCTTGTTAGATAATTTCCCAGCGGTTACGCCAATATTTCTTTCCAAGCCGAGCGAACCCATTGCAACGGCCCCCCAAGTTTTTATCCACTTGCCAAGTGGGCGGGGCTCAGTTGTACTTTGAGTATTCCCTCCAGGAATGGGGCGCATGCAGCAACTCCTTGTCCGCCGATGGGGTTATTGGCCAGGAGGGCAGCCCTGCTCTGCATGAGCAGTCGCTGAGAAAAGAAACGTGAAAAAAACTAGATAGCTCAAGAGTCTCATAAACGAATAGGCCTGTACTAGTGAGCTAGCGCTAGTGTCCTTGGTGCCTGCTAAGCCGCGGTATCTGACACTGCATTAAACCGGCCTGGATTAGTGGTCGTAAAGGTGCCGGTGGCTGGGCCAGGGCCATCATTCATAATGAATTTGGCGGTATCTTGCGAGAGAGGTGAAGCTGATGGTCAATGGAAGCAATGCCGGTAGTGGTATAAGACTCTCCATAAATATTATTTAGTGGGAAATTGATATTTAGTGGGCTTTGAATACTTGTTCCGAGCAATTCGAATAAAGAATGGTGCAGGTAAGACCGCCTGAAGAGGTGCATTCGTTTTCCGCTTTGCGTCTCACGTTTTCAAGAGATGGACCCCTGGAAAATTGTAATGCTCCAGCAACATTGACTCCATTTCTTTGCGGGCCTGCAACTGCGGCACACTGATTTTGGTAGTTTGCCCAGTCTTTGCACCTAGTTCCTCCAGCTTCGGTACATCTCATAAGTGCATCTTTTTCAGCCTAGCACGCCATCAACAGGGTCATGGGCAACGGCGCCCCAAGTCTTGAGCCACTTGCCGAGTGGGCGAGGAGCTGGATTGCTAGAGTTTTCTTGAGGAATTGGCGCGCATGCCGCTACACCCTGTCTGCCGATAGGGTATTGCCCAGGGGGACAGCCCTGTTCTGCCATGGCAGAGAAGGCATTCATGAGCATGAGGGTGAGTAAAAATTTATTTATCTTCATTTGAAATTCACTGTATTCCAATAGCTAGGATGACTAAGTGGCATTGCCTTCACTTTTGCGGGCATTTCCTCGTGAGCCTGGCGCCTGGGTAATGTTGGAGTTGAACCTCCAGCGAGTGCCTTAGTAGCGTTCGCCGTCTCTGTGCTGCGCTCATCTCCTTGACTGTTATTTCTAGGAGCCTGCTGCGGCATATACGACCCAGCCGGCTGTCCCTGCGGTCTAGGGCTAGCGCAGTCCCAAACGCCGAGTAAGCCATGAACGCGCCCATAATGCCCTGCCATAGCGCGGCGGCGAGGTCGGTGATGATGAGCATGGTCAACATAAGGCTGATGTCGCCCTATCGCTGGGTCCGACTGGACAGCACCTCAGCACTGTCCAGGGAAAGCTTTATAGCGGTTCCTCTAGAGATGATGACAAATCAATAACTTTTAAATACTGGCTCTGAACATGCTGAATAGAGAGTTGCGCACTTAAGTCCGTTCGCTGAAATACACCCATCTATAGCTCTATTTTGGACGTCCTCCAACGAAGATCCTCTAGCAAAATATGGTGCGCCGGGTACGTCTCTGCTATCTTTTTGAGGCCCAGCTATGGCAGTGCATTGGTTCTGATAGCTTGCCCAGGCTTTACAGTTAGTCCCTCCGCCTTCGGAGCACTTGGTAAGCGCATCTTTTTCTGCTTCACGCTTGGAGAATTTTCCTAACGAAACACCGAGAATTCCATTTTGAGGGTCGTGTGCGACTGCTCCCCACGTTTTTATCCACTTGCCTATCGGTTTAGGGTCCTGTTGGCCAGAGCCACCCTGAGGAATCGGGGCGCATGCCGCCACCCCTTGTCCCCCGATCGGATACTGTCCAGGTGGGCAGCCTTGTTCTGCCGCTGCCGAGAATGTAGTGATTAAAATCAGAAAAGATATAATTACATTGAGATTCATAAAAACTTCTTTCTGGCGAAAATGAAGGTGTTTAAATACTGTTATCTCCGTTTCTGCTGGCATTTCCCCGCGAGCCGGCTACTTGAATGGGTGTCGAATTAGTGTTGCCAGTGATTATTTTATTGGTGCTCGTCGAGTCTGCACCCCGCTCTTCACCCGGGTTGCTATTTCTTGCCACCTGCGCTGGCATATACGACACAGCCGGCTGGCCCTGAGGTCCCAGGGCTGCTGTGTTGTTGAATGCAGTGTAGGACAGGAACGTGCCCATATTGCCCTGCCATAGCGCGGCGGCGATGGTGGGGACGGTGATGATGAGCATGGTCATGATCAGGCCGATGCCGCCCTGCTGCAGGGCCTGGCTGGAGAGGCCTTCGGCACTGGCCAGAGGGATGAACTTGACCACCCAGTAGGCGGCGGCGACCTTGGCGGTGAACTTAAGCACCATGGCCGTCACGACCGACAGCATTGACATTGAGAACAACGTACCGATGACGTAGAACAGCCACTTCTTGAACAGGTCCTTGGTCTGGTCGAAGATCAGCGCCAGGATGAAGATCGGCCCGATGCCGATCAAGAAAGCCATGGTGAACTTGAACAGCAACAACATCGCGCCGGCGGCCATCGGTGGGCTGGCGGTGCCGAAGCCTGCCATCAGCATGGCGCGCCCTTTTTTCTCGAGCACTTCCGGCTGGGCCGGATCTACGCGCACCGCATCCAGTGTGGCCATTGCGACCTGCGTGTACGCCAAGTTCTCGTCGATGGCATCGGCGGCAGTGCCCTCATCGCCGGTGAACAGGCGGTGGATTTCCTTGTCCAGGTTCTGGGTCATGGTCTGGTGCAGCATGGCGCCGTTGACCCCGAGGGCCGAGGCAATGCTGATGATGACCGCGACCTTGGCGGCTTTGACCATGGTGGCCATCGCACTCTCGCGCGACTGCCCGGTGGCGATGCGGTAACCCAGAATCAGGATCCACAGCGTGGTCACTGTCAGCGCGATCGTGCTGACCCACTTCATGGCCCGTTTCATCAGTTCAAGGCCGAAATCCTGGATTTCCCGGTTGAAGTAATCGTTGACCAGTTTGAAGAAGACGAAGTCGCCGAGCGTGGCGTCCACCAGGGGCTGCAACCAGCGCGTCCCACGCGGCGCGCACCGAGCTGCCGTAACAGTCGGCAACTGGGCAGTCATCGGTGTGATCCGCTCGATCATGGCCTTACATTACACGTGCAGGCGATTGCTGAGTCATGTCCGCCTGCGATCGCTGCGCGTCCAGTGCGCGCGAGTTTTGCAGGCTCTCCTGCAGCGGCGGCACGTCAGCCGACAGGTCCACTTTGGCCCGGAATCCCGGCGTGTTGCCGATGATCCAGGCATTGCCGTCCTGCACGGTGACGCTACGCAGCTGGCCGACGTCGAGGATGCCAGCGCGTTTGGCCTCGACGGTGGCGTACATGGCCTCTGCCGGCGAAGTGCCGGCGGGGAGCTTGCTGTGGATGGCTTGGTAAAGAGGATCGTTGGGTATCGATGCGGGCGTGGGCTCAACGCAGCGCTCAGGCGACCTGCCTAACAGCATCTTCCAACCTGGCGGGAAATACATCGGTGCGTGCTCGGTTTGCATCCGCTCTTGCAGCTCCTTCCAACGCGCCGCTGCTATCTCCGTATGTCCGGCGCCCGGTGCCAGCGTGCCGCGCATGTAATTAATGCCATCGGCCAGGGTCATCGCCTGCATGCTACGTGCACCGAGAGTGGCGCCAAGTCGCATCGACCCAACATCGTCGCGATACTTGTCGATCAAAGGTGCATATTGCTGGGCCAACTGCTGCGCTTCGGGGTGTTCTAGTACCGATCGATCCGGCTTGCCATCACCATCGACCGGCAGGAAATTGTGGATGCGGTGCGATTCGCCGAGCGGAATGGCCACAAGAGGATTACGCGCGTCCAGCACGCTGCGGGTGTTGTTGTAACCGGCCTGTTCCAGCAAAGCGATCTCCTGCGGCGTGGCATAGAGCTTCACTTGGCCGTAATGTCTGCTGGCGGCACTGACCGCATCGCCTGCCATCACGTGATTGATGACATCGGTGCCGCCTTCCGGAATGCGCCGGTCCAAGCTGACCGCGCCGTAGGCGTTGAAAGTCTCGCCCTTGATGCCGAAGTGGTGTGCACTCACCTGCGCAAGGTCGCCGCCGAGGGAGTGGCCAGTAACGGTGACTACCGGTGTATGCCCGTCACGCTTGCCTCGCCGCTCAGCTATCTCCATTGCATGTCGGGTGAGTTCAATTGCATCAGCAGCTTGGTTATTGTGACGAGTTGCAACCATGCCACCATCTGCGTAGGCGCCATCTTGTTTGGGTTGACGATCAAATTCGGTGCCGCGATGGGCGACGACAATTTCACCTGTATCTATCCGCTGATAGATGGTTCCCTGATAGCCGGACGGAGTATCAACGTATTCGAGCCGCTTATAGGGAACGCCGCCGATATTTGCGGTTCGACTATTTTCGCCCGTTTCATCTGGCTTTTTATAAACATCACTTGCCAGCGCAGCATATTGTTGTGCGGTCAGAGTCATAGTGCGTCCTTTCTGGCTATCAAAGTCACTTTGAACAACTGCTTGCGCAAATCTTCCTTGAATTGACTTGGGTCTGAGTGGCCAGAGTCGGGGTAGTCGCTCATCTCATCTTCGGGATACCCACCTGACCAGAAATAGGTCGTAGCCGGAATGCCGCTCCATAATTTATCTTTGTATAAACCTGGCTGAAACTTGGTTTCTTCGTGTCTCCCGGTAGCCTTTAACGAAACATCTATGCTAGTGAGTTCCCATCGGCAGACTCCCTTGGCATAGTAGTCTGCATCAATCATGCCATCGGCATAGATCGTCGCGACGTAAATGGAGGCATCGCGCTTCTCAAAGTGAATGGGGATGCCATCTTCATCAGGCTTGTTCCACACCCCGGCAATGGGCTCAATTGGAGTACATTGCTTGTGGTTAGTCATCTGGTAGAAGGCCGTGCCTGAGATCCACTCAAACGGCCCCGGCGCATCCTCGATGGTCATCGTTATTCGGTACGCTTGCGTCGGATTCGGATTCTTGCGATAGACAGGTTCGCCGTCGACGGGCGTCGCGTCGGTTTCGTGTTTCTCAGAAGCAGCGTTCATGGGATTGCACCCTGCCAGGAACGTGAGGAAAAGGTAGCCCAAAATCTTGATCTTCAGATAGCTGTTCATGTCACCATTGTGCACCGTGCAGACCGCTCGGCAACGGTGATCCCATCACCCAGCTGACGAGCGCTACGGTTGATGTTAGGGCTGCGCAATACCCTGCAATGTGTAGGAAGCCGAAAATCAGTCCGAACTCCGGGAGTTGCATCACTAGATGGCATCGCCAAGGGGTGCATGCCGCGCCAACGGTTAATAGGAGCATCAACGCGTTGTTGAAACTTGTATTGTGCAACTGTCGTAATTCCGCAGTCTGTTTATCCTGATTTGCGAAGGTTTTGTGCAATCTACGCCGTCAGCAGTAGTGCAACGGCAATGTGCATCGCCGCCCCCACTCTGGCTCCAGAGTGTGCGAGCACAAGAAAGTGGGTAAACGTTGTGCGTGAGCTAAGGCAAGAAGGCTGGCAGTGAGCGTGAGCGTTAAGACAACGACGATTGGGAGATTGCGCAGGCTCTCGGCTGACCGATACCAAATCAGCATTATGGAGGAAGAGTGTTCTACCACTGCATCGCTCCTATGAAGTGCGAGTTATCTGCTGCGCGGCACCTAAAGCATCCTGCGGCACAACCACGGTGGCATGCGATAAGGCGACCCGTGCAAAAATCTATGCGAATGCTGCATTGAATAAAGTATGGTTTTGTGAAGCTAGGGGCAGCCAATAACCAGTCGGAGCATAAAGACGCAGAGCGTAAACGGATCATTGTTGTAGCAAGAAATGATCTCATGGTGACCGCCGCTCTATGCTGGAGACTGGGGCGTTAAGGCCCGCAGTAATGGATTTATAATTAATCTAAAGTTCTTTGGGGTCGCCTACTATCAACTCCTTTAGATTGTAATCCTTGCTTCGAAATCAGAAAGATGGCGTCGGTTTGCTTGATAAATTTAGTGTGATATAGCTAATATTTTTTAAGGACCGGTTCTGAGCATTCCTGATAAATGACCTTGCACTGCATGCCAGGATTCCTTTTTTCGCACTGATGTAAAGCATCTTCCGATGCTTTTGCTTTAGTTGATCTTCCTATAAATTGAACTAACCCATCAGGATTTGGTTTTCCATCAAATTGTGGTTCACTTATAGCTGCACATTGATTCTGATAAGTTAGCGTGACACGGCAGTTTTTTGCCCCAAGCTTCGCGCAACGTTCTAAAGACTGTTGTTTGGCTTCCGACTCTGATAACGCCCCTGTCGGCACTCCATAATAGGGAGTGGAATCAATAGTGCCAAGAGCAATCGCTCCCCAAGTTTTAATCCACTTACCAAGCGGGCGTGGTTCCTGAGGCATGGCGGAGCCTGATTGCGGCATAGGTGCGCAAGCGACGGCTCCTTGGCCGCCAATTGGATACTGCCCAGGAGGACAGTTTCCTTCGGCGGCAGCATGGCCACAAAAAGCACAAATGAACGACCCAAGTAGCGTAATTTTCAGCATTTCTCTCTCAGGAAATTAAAACGCCATTGCATATCAAAAACAGTCAGTTCACGTATCAGCCCAAGCGGCCGCTATCCCGTTGAGTGGCGATTCCTCGCGTCCCTACTTGGGGATTTTCGGGGCTAGAATGTGGAGGGCCAGAAACCCGTCCTGAAGACAAACTTGACGGGCTCGCCTCAGAACCTATTTGGTTGTTGTTTGCTTCAATACGGGATGGCATATACGACCCAGCCGGCTGTCCCTGCGGTCCAGGGCTTGCTGCAGTCCCAAACGCCGAGTAGGCCATGAACGTGCCCATATTGCCCTGCCATAGCGCGGCGGCGATGGTGGGGACGGTGACGATGAGCATGGTCATGATCAGGCCGATGCCGCGTTGCTGCAGGGCCTGGCTGGACAAGCCTTCGGCATCGCCGAATTTAATGAACTTGACCGCCCAGTAGGCCGCGGCCACCTTCGCGGTGAACTTGAGCACCATGGCCGTGACCACCGACAGCATGGCCATCGAGAACAAGGTGCCGATGAGGTAGAACAGCCACTTCTTGAACAGGTCCTTGGTCTGGTCGAAAACCAACGCCAGGATAAAGATCGGCCCGACGCCGATCAAGAAGGCCATGGTGAACTTGAACAGCAACAACATCGCGCCGGCGGCCATCGGTGGGCTGGCGGTGCCAAAGCCCGCCAACATCACGGCCCTGCCTTTTTTCTCCAGCATCTCCGGCTCGCTGGCATCTACCCGGACGGCATCCAGCGCCGCCAAGGCGAGCTGGGTGTAGGCCAGGTTATCGTCGATAGCGTCCTCAGCGGTGCTGTCGTCGTCACCGGTGAACAGACCGTGGATTTCCTTGTCCAGGTTTTGGGTCACGGTCTTGTGCAGCATGGCTCCATTGGCCCCGACCGCCGAGGCCACGCTGATGATGATGGCGACTTTGGCCGCCTTGATCATGGTGGCCATCGCACTCTCGCGCGATTGCCCGGTGGCGATGCGATAGCCCAGAATCAGGATCCAGAGCGTGGTTACCGTCAGCGCGATCGTGCTGACCCACTTCATGGCACGGCTCATCAACTCCAGGCCGCCTGTCTCAGAGCTGGCGCAGGGATTAAAGCCAGTACCTGCAGTGGTTGCTTGCATACGCATCGTGCGCTCTGCTGCAAGGATAATAGTTCTCAGAGTACACGCGCAGGCGAGGGCTGGGAAATCTCCTGCGATCGCTGCGTATCCAAAGCCTGTGACTGGCGCAAACTTTCCTGCACAGGTGGTACTTCGGCTGCCAGATCGATCTTGGCCCGGAAGCCCGGCGTGTGACCGACGATCCAGGCATTGCCGTCTTGCACCGTCACGGTGCGCAGCTGGTCGACGTTGACGATGCCTGCGCGCTTGGCTTCCACAGTGGCATGCAGGGCTACGGCATCGGACGTGCCCTGCGGCAACTTGCTGTGGATGGAACGGTACAACGGATCATTGGAAAGAGCCGCCGCGCCCGGATCTACGCAGCGCTCGGGAGTAGTGCCGAGCGGCAGCTTCCAGCCAGGGGCTACATAGACTGGCTTGTCTTCGCGCTCCATGCGCTGCTGCGTTTCCCTCCAACGCTCGGCCGCCATCTCCGCTGCACCGGCACCGGGGGCCAGCGTGCCGCGCAGGTGATTGATGCCATCGACCACGCTCATGGACTGCAGGTGGCGCGATGCCAGCGTCAGGCCGCCGCGCGAGAGCGCCACATCGTCGCGATACTTTTCGATCATCGGTGCGTACTGCTGCGCCAACTGCTGCGATTTGGGGTCCTCCAGCACCGAGCGATCCGGTTTGCCATTGCCATCGACAGGGAGGAAGTTATGCATCCTATGAGAGTCGCCAAGCGGTTTGACGACCGCCGGATTGCGGTCGTCAAACGAGCTGTCGTCATTGGCATAGCCGGCCTTCTGCAGGGCAGTGATTTCCTGTGGCGCAGCGTAGATCCTGACCTGTCCATAATGCTTGCTGGCAGCACTGACCGCGTCGCCAGCCATCACATGATTGATGACAGCAGAGCCGCCTTCGGGAATGCGCCGGTCCAAGCTGACGGCGCCATAGGCGTTGAAAGTCTCGCCCTTGAGGCCATAGTGATGAGCGGAAACTTGGGCCAAGTCGCCGCCGAGGGAGTGGCCGGTGACGGTGACTTCCGGTGTCTTTCCACCCTGGCCTGTTTCGTGGGCATAGTTCAATGCATACTTGGTTAGCTCGATCGCTTCGGCAGCTTGATTGTTTTGACGCAACGTCACCATGCCGCCATCGGTGTAAAGACCATCTTCTTTGGGCTGCCGCTCGGTCTCTGTGCCACGGTGAGCGACAATAATATCTTTTGTATCAACTCGCTGATAGACGATGCCTTGATAGCCTGATGAGCTATCGACATATTTGAGTCGCTTATAAAAATCCCCGCCAATGTTTACAGGGTCGCTGTTCTCTCCAACCTTTTTCGGCTCGTCGTATACATCTCTCGAAAGCGCGGCATACTGTTGGCTTGTGAGGCTCATGGGCTCACCTTTTCAGTAGTCAAGGTTACCTTGAACGTGTTTTTTCGCGCGGCATCATTAAATTGGTCAAGTCTGGCTTCGCCGCCGTCAGGAAAATCATCCATGCCTGCTTGTGGGTAACGCTCTTTCCAAAAGTAGGTAACTTTGGGTTCTGGGCTATAAATCTCGTTTTTGAATAATGAAGGCTGGAATCGGGTTTCTTCTTTTTTTCCAGTTGCTCTCAATGAGATCCCAACTCCATTGAGCTCGAAGGTGCAAATTCCCTTTCCATAATAGTCCGCATCTATCATTCCATCGGCGTAGATGGTTGCCACATATGTGATGTCACTGTTTTTTTCGAAATGGATGGGGATTGCATCTTCTTTTTGCTTTGTTGAAAACCCCAGCGAGCGGTCAATTGGCGTGCATGCATCGCGGTTGCTCATCGCGTAAAACGCCGTGCCTGAGATCCAGTCAAACGGCCCCGGGGCATCCTCAATCGTCATGGTAATACGATACGCCTGCGCCGGATGCGGGTTTTTGCGATAGACCGGATCGGTGTCGAGGTTGTAGGGAGGCGAGGGCTCGCCGGAGCCATTCATGGGCTTGCATCCTGCGAAGAAAAAGGGCATTAGGAGGAAAGCGAAACGGCTGACACTTATTGAGGTCATTGGAGGTACTTCTGCTGCCTGCGCGTACTCTGCGATAGAAAATACAGTTTTGGTCCGCAGTGGATGCGACCGTACTAATCTTGACATTACACCAGTGCAAATTAGCAGGGTCCGGAAAAATTCAAGATCGAGCTATCGGTTAAAGCTGTCTGGAAAGTTGCAAGCCATGTATGCGTTTGAAAGCATCTACTGCACGGTAACGCTGCTCGGATTTTAGGGCTGCTGCATTTGTACGCGACAGGGGTACGCGAATATCTAAGCTGACACTGCGTTGAACCGGCCTGGATTAGTGGTCGTAAAGGTGCCGGTGGCTGAGCCAGGCCATCATTCATAATGACCTTGGCGGTATTTCGCGAGAGAGGTGAGGCTGATGGTCGATGGAAGCAATGCCGCTAGTATTATAAGACTCTCCATAAAATATTATTTTATTGGAAAGTGATATTTAGTAGGCTTTGAATACTTGTTCCGAGCAATTCGAATAAAGAATGGTGCACGTAAGACCGCCTGAAGAGGTGCAGTCGTTTTCCGCTTTTCGTCTCACGTCTTCAAGAGATGGACCCCTAGAAAATTGTAATGCTCCAGCAACATTGACTCCATTTCTTTGCGGGCCTGCAACTGCGGCACACTGATTTTGGTAGCTTGCCCAGTCTTTGCACCTAGTTCCTCCAGCTTCGGTACACTTCATAAGTGCATCTTTTTCAGCATCTCGTTTAGAAAATTTTCCTGACGAAACACCTAGCACGCCATCAACAGGGTCATGGGCAATGGCGCCCCAAGTCTTGAGCCACTTGCCGAGTGGGCGAGGAGCTTGATTGCTAGAGTTTTCTTGAGGAATTGGCGCGCATGCCGCTACACCTTGTCCGCCGATAGGGTATTGTCCAGGGGGACAGCCCTGTTCTGCCATAGCAGGGAAGGCATTCATAAAAATGAAGGTAAGTAAAAATTTATGTGTCTTCATTTGAAAATTCACTGTATTCCAATAACTAGGTTGGCTAGGTGGCACTGCCTTCACTTCTGCTGGCATTTCCTCGTGAGCCTGGCGCCTGGATATATGTTGGAGTTGAACCTCCAGCGATTGCCTTAGTAGCGTTCGCCGTCTCTGTGCTGCGCTCATCTCCTTGACTGTTATTTCTAGGAGCCTGCTGCGGCACATACGACCCAGCCGGCTGGCCCTGAGGTCCAGGGCTTGCCGCAGTCCCAAACGCGGAGTAGGCCATGAACGTGCCCATATTGCCCTGCCATAGCGCGGCGGCGATGGTGGGGACGGTGACGATGAGCATGGTCATGATCAGGCCGATGCCGCCTTGCTGCAGGGCCTGGCTGGACAAGCCTTCGGCATCGCCGAATTTAATGAACTTGACCGCCCAGTAGGCCGCGGCCACCTTCGCGGTGAACTTGAGCACCATGGCCGTGACCACCGACAGCATGGCCATCGAGAACAAGGTGCCGATGAGGTAGAACAGCCACTTCTTGAACAGGTCCTTGGTCTGGTCGAAAACCAACGCCAGGATAAAGATCGGCCCGACGCCGATCAAGAAGGCCATGGTGAACTTGAACAGCAACAACATCGCGCCGGCGGCCATCGGTGGGCTGGCGGTGCCAAAGCCCGCCAACATCACGGCCCTGCCTTTTTTCTCCAGCATCTCCGGCTCGCTGGCATCCACCCGGACGGCATCCAGCGCCGCCAAGGCGAGCTGGGTGTAGGCCAGGTTATCGTCGATAGCGTCCTCAGCGGTGCTGTCGTCGTCACCGGTGAACAGACCGTGGATTTCCTTGTCCAGGTTTTGGGTCACGGTCTTGTGCAGCATGGCTCCATTGGCCCCGACCGCCGAGGCCACGCTGATGATGATGGCGACCTTGGCGGCCTTGACCATGGTGGCCATCGCACTCTCGCGCGATTGCCCGGTGGCGATGCGGTAGCCCAGAATCAGGATCCAGAGCGTGGTTACCGTCAGCGCGATCGTGCTGACCCACTTCATGGTCTCCTTCATCAAATCTAGGCCGAAGGTCTGGATTTCCTGGTTGAAATAATCGCTGACCAGTTTGAAGAAAACGAAGTCGCCAAGGTTGGCGTCCGCCAGCGGCTGCAACCAGTTCATCCCGCCCTGAAAAAAAACGTCCATTGCTGTCTGCCTATGTACCGTGATGAGGCTTTGTTGCCTGCTAATTCATTTACTTGGACAGCGCAATCTTTAACGCAGCTGCCTGGATGACCTGCCCGAGGATGTCGTTCTTGTCACCTTCCAGCGCGCGCTTGGCCAGCAGGCTCTGGTCATCCTTGAGGCCTGCGATGTAGATGTCATAGGCCTTCATCCTGGCTTCCCAGTGGGTGAGCTCCATCGCGTTGCGTGCCGCATAACGCCGAATTTCGTTGTCGTTCGCAGCGAGCGCACCCTCCTTGTCTCCCACCTTATCGCGCTGGCGTTGCACACGTTCGAAGTCTCTGGAACGTTCCACCAGGCGCTGGATCATCAAAATCGCCTCGTTGTACTGCGAGTTTTGTGCTACCACAATTTGCTTGCAAATTTCGTTTTGCGTTTTCTGCAAATTGTTGCCAGTAAGCGAATCCAGTGAAATCGGTGCCATTTTTTCAAAAAGACCGGCAATGCCGGAAGCTCCGGGACAATAGGCGTCCAGCCCATGATTCAAATTGCGCGTGACAAATTTGTTTTCCAGTCCAGGCTCATTGAACTGCAGACGCTGCCACTTGATGAGCTGCTGCTGATAATGCTGCAGCTGTTGTTGATACTGCTTGGCCGTGTCGGTCCATCGCTTGGCCTGTTCCGCATATTCCGCGATATCCTTCGACTCTCCCGTCGGGTTAATGACGACTACTTGCGCGTTGGCGGGCCCTACGCACAGCCCAATGGTTAGCAGCAGGCCGGCGGCAAGGCGGGAAATCGGATGGCGGGGGCGGCGGGAACGTGCGGTCATGGCGAGTCTCGTCGATCTTTACGGTATAGATAGTTGGCAGGAGCAGTACAGCGGGGACAAAAGTGAAGGCCGCTTGCTTGGTCAGCCAGCAGCGCTGGCGTTATAAATCATCGGCTCGTCGCGACTGAGTGAGGCCGCTTCTTTCGGCGCGCAGGCACCTGCGACAGGGGCTGCCGCCTCGGGGTGTTGGAGAGGATTGCCTGCTGAAGCCATTATCCCTATGCGCGATGAGGCAGGTTTGGTGCGAACTGTGGCACACACTTAACCAAAATTCTACTAATGAGGTCAGGCTGTACTCCTGGGGGGGAGCCGTCCGGGCGCGGCCCGGCTTGCTCTGCCCGTTTGTGTAGGAAAATCCCTACAGTCGATCGCGGCATTTGCCTGCGTAGCCCTTTCCTTTGCCAGCCCCGGTCAGTAGGCAGCGGGTGCGGCACGGACTCAACCGGATCGGACGGCAATCCACACACGCCCTTGGCTTCAACAGCCGGAGTCGGTTGCACCCCTGCGCCGCCGAAGCGCCAGCGGTGCCGCGGGCGCCCGGGCTGGAGGCTATGCTCCCCCTGTCACCCCTCCCACACCGGCAATTTCTTCGCCACCGCCACATTCTTCAGCGTCACGTACTTCGGCAGGCCGTCGCTGCCGTAGGCCAGCGGCGCCTCGCCCTTGATCAGCGGGGCGAAATAGCGGCGGGCGCGCTCGGTGATGCCGAAGCCGTCCTTGCGCAGGAAGCTGGGCGGCATCTTCTTTTCGTGGTTGGCCACCTTGTGCAGCGGGGCGGGCACGATCTTCCAGCGGTACGGCGCGTCGCTGACACGTTCGATCACCGGGATCACCGCGTTCATGCCCTTGAGGGCGTATTGCACCGCCGCCTTGCCCACGGCCTGGGCCTGTTCCCAGTCGGTCTTTGACGCCAGGTGGCGTGCGGAACGCTGCAGGTAATCGGGCAGCGTCCAGTGCACCTTGTAGCCGAGTTCCTGCTTGACCTGCGCGGCCAGGAACGAGGCCACGCCGCCGAGTTGCGCATGGCCGAACGAGTCGGTCGCGCCGCCGGCATCGGCGACGAAACGGCCCTGCGCGTCCTGGATGCCTTCGCTGGCCACGACCACGCACCAGCCGACTTTTTCCACTACCTGCTTGACCTTGGCCAGAAACACCGCCTGGTCGTAGGCGCGCTCGGGCAGCAGGATGACCTGCGGTGCATCGTCCGGGCCCTGGCCGGCCAGGCCTGCGGCGGCGGCGAGCCAGCCGGCGTGGCGGCCCATCGCCTCATAGATGAAGACCTTGGTGGAGGTGTCGGCCATGGCGGCGACATCCAGTGCGGCCTCGCGGACCGACACCGCGGTGTACTTGGCCGCCGAGCCGAAGCCGGGGCAGGTGTCGGTCACCGCCAGATCGTTGTCGATGGTCTTGGGCACGCCGATGCAGTGCAGCGGGTAACCATAGGCCTTGGCCAGCTGCGAGACCTTCCACGCGGTGTCGGCCGAGTCGTTGCCGCCGTTGTAGAGGAACCAGCGCACGTCGTGCGCGCGCAGCACCTCGAGCAGGCGCTCGTATTTGGCACTGTCTTCTTCCAGCGACTTGAGCTTGTAGCGGCACGAGCCGAACGCGCCGCCCGGAGTCTGCGCCAGTGCGGCGATCGTGGCGGCGGACTCCTTCGAGGTGTCGATCAGCTCCTCGCGCAAGGCGCCCAGGATGCCGTTGCGTGCGGCCAGTACCTTGACCTTGCGTGCGCGCGCCTCGGTGATCACACCGGCGGCGGTGGCGTTGATGACGGCAGTGACGCCGCCGGATTGGGCGTACAGCAAGTTGCCAGTGGACATAGGGGACGGGCTCCTTACATGGGCGATGGCGCAGGGGACAGTGCCGGGACATTCCCCGGATGCGGTAAGCTGCACGACCATACGGTCAGCGCTGGCGAAGACCTGAGTCTAACGCCGCCAACCGCAACGCGTTTTTATTCGAAAGTGGAGTCCACTGATGCGATTGGTTCTGTTGGGACCGCCCGGTTCGGGCAAGGGCACCCAGGCGACACGTCTCAAAGACAAGTTTGGGATCCCGCATATTTCCACCGGCGATCTGCTGCGTGCCGAAGTGGCCGCCGGCTCACCGCTGGGCCTGAAGGCCAAGGAAGTGATGGCACGCGGCGATCTGGTTTCCGACGAGATCCTGCTCGGCATGCTGGAGGCGCGGCTTGGTCAGGCCGATGTCGCCAAGGGCTTCATTCTCGACGGCTATCCGCGCAACGTGGCGCAGGCCAATGCGCTGGACGACCTGCTCGGCAAGATCGGTCAGCCGCTGGATGCGGTGGTGCAGCTGGATGTGGCCAGCGAATTGCTGGTCGAGCGCATTGCCGGCCGCGCCAAGGCCGAGGGCCGCGAGGACGACAATCCCGAGTCGGTGCGCAAGCGCCTGCAGGTCTATACCGACTCCACGGCGCCGGTGATCGGTTTCTACGAACAGCGCGGCAAGCTGGCACGCGTGGACGGCGTAGGTTCGCTGGATGAAGTGCTGGAGCGTATCGGCACCGCGCTCGGTCGCTGAGCCGGGGTGGGTGGGCCGGGCAGTACGCC